>CAZKAI010000015.1:48485-52743 GCA_964550565.1 uncultured Pirellulales bacterium | reverse complement strand
TCATCTTTAAGACAGCAATAACGAAAAAGACAGATGGAACTAAACTCGGCAATATAAACAAATAATCAAAAAGAGAAAAAAACAGGCCTTCAGAGACAGTGAATTTCGTAAACATACTTAACACGACCAATCCATAAGCCAATAGAGGTATTAATAATAGAGACACCATAGCTACTAAAGAGACAATACAGGCCCGTTTCAAATAAGGATGTTCAGCATGTAATCCTATGATGGAAAAAATGAGAAAGAAAAATCCTGTACCACAAAAACATCCCCAATAAATAAAATCTTTGGGATTAGATGGCCCTTCAATGTCTCTGGGGGGCAATGTATGTGTTTTGGAAAACTCAAAAAAATAGGGAATACACAACAAAGCCGCTACGATTGCAAGCAGGTTGAAAATTAACAGCCATTTTTTTGCCATCTTGCATTCCTTCTTAAGGGATGATTTAGATCCGCTATACCGCCTCCAGACCAAGGTCGGTCAGCATGCGCATATCTTCCTCTACTGACCGGCCGGCTGTGGTCAGGTAATTGCCGCTGATGATGCTGGAGCAGCCCGCATAAAAAATCCAGCTTTGCATATCCCGCAGGTTCAGTACCCGCCCGCCGGCAACCTTCAGATTCGTCCGGGGCAGGATAAATCGATACATCGCGATAATCCGCAGAATCTCCCGCGGACTCAGCGGCATCTGGTCGCCCATCGGCGTTCCCGGGATCGGATGCAGAAAATTCAGCGGTGCCATATCCGCATTCAGTTCCCGAATCAGCAGTGCCATGTCAATCCGGTCGGCCTCCGTCTCGCCAATACCGAACAGTCCCCCTGCACAGACCCCAAGCCCCGCCTCCTGCGAAGCCTTAATCGTGCGGATGCGGTCGTCGTAGGTATGGGTCGTCACAATCCTGCCGTAATGCGTGCGGGAGGTCTCCAGGTTATGGTTGTATCGCCGCATCCCCGCCCTGGCCAACCGCACAAGCTGCTGTTCGCTCAATATCCCGAAACCGCCGCAGACATGAATCCCGACTTCCTCGGTAATCCGGGCAATCAGCCCTTCCAGCCGGGTAAGCTCTTTTTCGCTGATCGTCCGGCCGCTATAGACAATCCCGTAATGCGGCACCCCCTTAGCCCTTGCCTCACGCGCACCGGCCAGAATCTCTTCGTCGCTGAGCACCTTGGGCTTTTTTTCCAGATACGTGTTATACCGCACCGACTGGGCACAAAATGCACAATCCTGATCGCATCCGCCCAGCCTGCCCGGAACGATGGAGCAAATCTGAATCCGGTTTCCAAAGTGCTGCTTGCGGATTACATTGGCCCAGTAGAGCAAATCATCCAGACTCTGGCAGCTTTCCCGGCACAGAGTTTCAATATCATTCCGCTGTATATCCTGACCAGCCAATACGTTGGCTGCTATTGATTCTATTGTCTTGTTAACCATTTGCTTTCGTCAATTAAACATCTATCACATTTACAGCGGCATTACTATGCTTGTCTATCCAGTCGGCCAGGGATACCGCCGCACTGCGAAACTGCCGGGCCGGCAGGTACACCGTATTCCAGCGAGGACTTCGCCGCTTCATATTGTTTCGATACACATCCAGTTCAATCAGCAGAAATACATACCGCTGACCTTCGAACTCAAACACCGAAAGCCCGTCCGTCTCCACATCCACCTGCATCAGTCGGTAGGCGAATACAAATCCCGCCTGGCAATTCTGCCGCTGGGCCACCGCCTGACGCCATTCCAGGAGCCCTTCGATGTCCTCGCCAGTCACCCATGTCTGCAAGCCCTTGAGTCCCACCAGGCTCTGACCGCGAAACAGCCGCCCCTTGACATCGGCCAGCAGCAGGCCGCCCGGCGTACTGACCGCAAAATCAAAACTTTTGATTTTATGCCGCTGAAACTGACGCCGACGGGACTGATCCACCGAACGATATGGCATCTGGTTTTCATTCAGCCACGCCGCAAACGCCCGTTCATAATCCTGTCCTTCATTCATTGCCTTTATCTTGCTCCTGCTTAAAGCTGCACTACTGTAACCGTTTTTGCCCCAAAGAGCAATCCTGTGCGAAAAAATCGAATTTACCCCATCTTTACCTTGTTGAAATACACTCTAAATGATTGATAAATATAGACATGCGATTTTATGGACAGACTCCTTCATAGCTTAGCCCTGAATAAGAAACCCGGCCGAATAGTCGCTTATGCGGCCGGGTCTTAAGTTTACAAATGGAAATCTCCCGCGATTTCCGGCTGATATATAATTTTCTCGATAACCAGGTTTCTGGACAGGCTCTGTCCGGCAGCCCGTCCAAGCAGGCTCATCCCCAGCGGTGACAGAACCGAGATCTTCCTTTGTTTCTTATCCGCATCCTGCGGGTACACCAGTGTCACCACAAACCGCGTTCCCCGCAGTGAGCGAAGCTGCACCTGGCTGTTCATGGTGACCACTGAATATGGAATCCGCTTGCATGCAAACAGAAATCCGCGTTTGAGAAGCTGCCGCATTCGCCGGGCATGTCGGGCGTCAGCACTGCCTATCTCTTTAAACCCTTTGGACAAAATCGCCTGCAGCCGAAAATAATCCGACTCCGACAGCATCCGGTATTCCCTGGCCGGCGCCGGGAACATCGCCTTCGTTGCGCGTCGAACAGTCTTACGCATACGCTCAAACAATCCTTGCCGTTTAGTATGGACCATAGCCATCTCCTGACAGTGAAGCTACGAATCGAAATTGCCCGCAGCTTCCGGTTGATAGAGAATTTCGGTAATTTCCAGGGTCCGGACGCCTGCCGGTACAGGCCACTGAATCCGGTCTCCGACACGATATCCCAGCAGGGCAACGCCCACCGGAGCCAGAATCGATATCTTGTTGTGTTCCAAATCCGCTTCTTCCGGAAACACCAGCTCATAGACCATCGATGTGCCGGTATCCAGATCCTTGAGACGGACTTTGGAATTCATCGTGACCACATCGTCTCCGATGGATTTTTGCGGGATGACTTTGGCCCGGTTTATCTCATCCTGCAGCATGGTCACACTTTCCATGTCCCGGGTCCACACATTCTTGAACGCCTGGACCATCGCATCCAGACGGTCATAATCATAATCGCTGATATAAATCTGTTTTTGTGCCATAATATTTCCTTTCATGTGTCAGGGTAATCGTTTCCATTGAAATTCATCTGCACTGCACAGCATCAATGATGAACCGGGTGATTCGGGATTATAAAAACAGGCAAATGATACGCTGCTGTGGCTGAGTCGTATCGTTTGGCAGGCTGGAAAGGACTATTACAATGGCGGGGAATGCTCTACCGCGCGACGCGGACAGAACTGACCATGGGCATTGCTGCGACGGCCGGGCCGCCTGATTCTGTGCTCAGGCGACTGGGCAATCAGGTTCCTGATTAAATGTGTTAGAATGCGAATCGACATAGAATCTGTCCTCTTAGAAAAAGCTGTAGAGTAATAAATACATCCCAATAAAGGGTTTTATTCTGTCTTTAATATTCATAATATCCTTTCACCAATAAAAAAGGCCGGTCAAAGCCGGCCTCTATAAAATCAGACTATGACCGACTGTTCAGCGCAACAGCAGTAAATAACTAAACCAAATACAACTCAGATGTCTTTGAAGCTGGTTCACAAATATTTCCTTATTCAGAATATCTAATTATTATCATTAGCTGTAATTATACATATTTCCTGCTGCTTGTCAAGCATGAAGTGCCTGAGGATGCAACGATTGGGCTTATATGATTATTATATTTCCCATATTAACAAGACGGTCTGAGGCTGGTCACGAAATCATCGGCCGCAATCTGTTCCTGCTGGCCCGTTGTCATGTCCTTGACCACAAGCTTCTTTTCAGTGACAAATTCCTGCCCCAGAATAATCGTGCGGGACACATTATAACCCGAGGCCTGCTTGAGCTGCTTGCCCAGTCCGCCGGTTTTGTACGGGAATTCACAACTAAACCCAGCCAGCCGAATCGTCGCAGCCAGTTCCACCGCTTTATCTGCCAGCGCCGGCTCAGCCACCGCAATAAAGTAGTCCAGTTTCTTGGTCGCCAGCGTATCGTCCTTGAGAATGCCCTTTTCCCGCAGCAGTATCTCAAGCACGCAGTCGCCCATCCCCATGCCGACAGCCGTCATCGCCGGGCCGCCAAAGTCCCGCAGCAGGTTATCGTATCGCCCGCCGCCGCAGACCGCCCGCAAATCGCCGACCGCATCATGCACTTCAAAGACCATGCC
>CAZKAI010000015.1:23908-48385 GCA_964550565.1 uncultured Pirellulales bacterium | reverse complement strand
TTGGATTTCTTGTCCAGTATCGGGTACAGCACCGTCAGCTTCTCCTCGGCAATCCCGATATTTCTCAGCAGCGCCGCCAGTAGTTTCCGGCTGGAAATCTTGGCGACAATATCCTGTTCCGTCAGGCCTGTCGAACGCAGGTAATCAATCGCGCAGAAAATTACCTCGGCATCCGCCAGCGTGGATTCCTCGCCGATGATATCGATATTCCACTGAAAGAATTCTCGCAGGCGTCCCTTTTGCGGCCGTTCCGCCCGGCACAGCCTCGGCACGGAAAACCACTTGATCGGACGCGGCAGGGCGTTGACTTGCTGATTGACCATTCGGGCCAGCGTCGGGGTAATCTCCGGCCGAATCGCCAGTTCCCGTCCGCCCCGGTCGGTCAGGTGAAACAACTGCTCGACAATCTCATCGCCGCTTTTGACCTGGTACATCTGGAGATATTCAAATATCGGCCCGTCGAATTCTTCAAAACCGCTGCGGCGCGAGGCCGCCTTCCATCCGTCCACAATAAAATTGCGAACCGCCATTTCTTTGGGATAAAAATCACGCGTTCCCTTGACTGCAGGAATTTTCATCGTCTCATCTCGTCTTTCGTTTGGATTTGGGTTTGGCCTTCGTGCGTTTCTTCGCATCATACCGCTCGAACACCTTCGGGCCAAACTTGATTTTCATGTATTCTTCCATCTGTTTGTCGGACGTAAAATGCAGCTCATAACCGTAATCGCCGCTGGTCAGTTCGCAATCATCGGTCTTGTATGAGCGGCAGATTTTCGGTCGCTTCTCATAATTCAGGCACCGATGCTCCGGCCCCAGGTAAATACACGGATTGAGCACGTTCAGATACCAGTCGCCATCTTCCACAAACACCTGCGTCTGGGTATGGCTCAGGTACCAGCGAATATCATCATAATCATCCGGATCCTCGGGCGTTTCGATTGGCAGTGCAAAATATCGACAGCACAATCCCGAGCACTGGTGACAGCGAATTTTAGCCTTCTTGCCGGCCTTATCTTTCTTTTTCGTTTTTGCCACAAACAACCTCTCATAACAGGGTGTAATGATTTTATCCCGGCCTCGCCCGTCTCAATATCAATGAATGACAGGCCGGGGTCTTATACGACTTCAATATTAAAAACAAAATATTATATGCTGAAATCCCCCGCAGGTCAACCCGCGGCTTGGAATAGCCAAATCCCCCGTACCCGCCGTAATTGCCCCCAAAAAAAGAACAGGATGCCGATAAGACCGCTTAATCGCCAGACCTGCACGCCTCCGCCGGTTCCAGCCCGCAGGAAAGCCACTGGGACGCAAATGCCGCAAAATCGGATAATCCCACGATGCAATCCCCGTCAAAATCCATCGTCGGGCGGTTTGTGCAGACCGGGGTGATCGTCCCATTGCCATTGGGCGACAGGCTTGCGTGACTGGCCCCGCCAAAGGCCCCCATATTCACGCGTCCTCCATTGGGATTGGGTTCCAGCCCTGCTGCATCAGCCGGATCTCCGCCGTCGATGCACAGGCTGGTCTGAGTATCCACGACCCAGGCCTCCGCGTTCGGATCCCACCGTCCCACCGCCGACCTGAGATGATAATCTCCGTTGTCCCTATCCGCAAACAGCGGATCGACAGCAATGTTGCCTGCCCCCGGCGCCGAGCCCGAATACATTCCACTGGTATTCTGCCAAAAACAGTTATAGGCAATCTGCCCGCCCTCGATTCCATACCCGGCATTGTACGCGACAATATTATTCTTCATCGCCGCTGTGGATTTAATCCCTGTCTTGCCGTTGGAGACCACCGTATTATTCGTCACCGCCCCTGTACAGCCCGTCATACCGTAGCCGGTGTTTTGCGACAGGATATTATTGGCGATGCCCTGCGTGGCGCAGTTGGATAATCCATCGCCATTGTTCAACGTGATGACATTTTCGCGAATCACCTCGGCGGTCAGTCCTGTGATGCCCGCTGCATTCCGGCCGATAAAGTTGCCCTTGACCACCGTCTCTGCATCGCCTCCGCCGGATACGCCTGCCAGCCCGTTATCCATAATCCGGTTATCCTCAATCCGGCCCTTGCATTGATTCAGACCGTAGCCGGCATTGTAAAATACCGAATTATCCAGGATCTGCCCGCTGCAGCTTTTCATGCCCGTGGTGTTATACGATATCGTATTGCCCGAAATCGTTCCGCTGCATCCGCTCAGGGCGGTATTATTCTGAGCCAGCAGATTCGTCTGAATCGTCCCGCTGCAATTGGACAGCCCGATGCCGTTAAGCTGAATCAGGTTTTCTTCAATGGTTCCCGCACAGCCGGAAATACCCACCGCCCCGTACACAATCGTATTGGAAAAAATCACCGGCGCCGCGGAATATTCCCCTGTGATGCCGTTATCCAGCGTCATGATTAAATTGCCGCGAATCGTCGGGCTGGCCCCGGAACAGACAATTGCATTCGTCGCACTGCGTGACAGGTCCAGATAGACCACCGTTGCCGGACCCCATCGCGAATCCGCCCAGACAAACCGCTGCCCGCTGACTGCCGCCCGCTGCTGCATATTCACATCCGTACAAATCGCCGTTTCCACACTCGTGGTCAGATTCTTGGAATAAATATCATAATTGCCGTTACGGTAGTCCTCCCATACCGCCGTGGTCCCGTCTATCGAGGGGTACGATTGTTCGCTGGACAGTGTGCTGACCGCAAACTCAGCTCCTCCGGACCGGCTTTTTGCGTACAGATCCGCGTTGCCATTGCGGTAATCCTGCCAGATGTAATACTGTTCCGAAATGGCCGGATTAATCTGGTTTTTGGTGGCGTTGCTGACAACGAAATTGGACCCGAGCTGGAAATTCCTTCCATAGATGTCGTAATTAGATCCTGACCGGTAATCCTGCCAGATGACGACCACACCCGAAATGGCCGGATTCAACTGGTCCCTGGTCGAATTATTGATAATAAATTCCTCTCCGCTGGCCAGAGTCTTGCCGTAAATATCATACCCCGTCGAAGCCGCTGCACGGTTGTCCTGCCAGACGACCACGCCATTGCAAATTGCAGGCCCCGACTCATCCCATGCACCGCTGCTGACGGCAAACTCCTCCATGGTTGTCAGGTTTAGCCCATAGACATCCGCCAGGTTCGGGTCATTGCGATAATCCTGCCAGACGACCACGTCCCCCCATACTGCCGGGCGGTTCTGGATACCAGCCGCGGTGCAGATGGCAAACTCCGCACCCGTCGCAAGGTTCAATCCGTAAATATCCACGCCGGTCTGGTCATAATTGCGTTTATCCGCCCAGACGACAATATCCCCGTGAATCTTCGGCATGCCCTGTTCCGACTGGGCGTCTGCCAGCGGGTACGATCTGCCCCGTACCGTCACGCCCTCCAGCACTGACGAAGTTGCCTCGCTGAGGTTAAACGTCACCGTCCCCTCGATGACGGTTACCGCCGCAACATTGGGATCGGCCGGATTGACGCTGGCTACAGTGATACCGCGCCCGCCGTACCAGAAATCCTCACGGTACACGCCCGGCCGGACCTCCACGCGGTCCCCGTGCCACGCCGCGAAAATCGCTTCCTGAATCGAGGTATAATCCGCGGTGCCGTCTCCGGCCACGGTCAATACCGCCCCATATCCGCATATACCGGACAGAATAAACAAGATTAATACGCTTTTCATCGATAAAATCTCCCTGTCCCCGAGATTGTACCCAGCCTAATCCCTGTTTTCAATTCTGAAATTTATCGGACCTGCCCCTGTATTGACGTGTGTGTGCTAATTCTGCGATGCAGGCTGGTCTAATGCGACAAATTCATGTCGTGGAAGGACCTGTTCCTGAACATGCCAGACTCGAAAACCCAAAGGACGCGAATCGAGATTTCTGCTGGTCGCCTCCCCATTGACCATCTGGATGGTGTTGTATGAGTTCAGGATTAATTTATGGGTGTGCCCCCCTAATACCGCCGCGACCTGGTAGCGATCAAAAAGGGTCAGCAGTTCTGCCCGGTTTTCCTTCGGCAGATTCATATACTCGTCCGGCTCATCAGCTTGTTTACAGAACAGGGGATAGTGCCCGACGATAAAGATTTGCTGCCCTTTGGCCCAGGCTTTTTTGAGGCTTTCTTTGAGCCAGACGTCCTGTTTCTCCGTCTCGCCTTCGACAGGAGTTTTCCAAAGCTGAGTATTGACGAAGATAAAAGCAACTCCTTTGTGCTCGGCAACAAAATAATCCCGCCCCAGTCGCTGACGATAGGTCTGCAGCGAAGCGTTCGTCGGTTCATTGCCGACATCGTGATTTCCCGGCACACAGTAATAGGGCATAGACAGGCCATTTGCGATCGCCTTGAAATCCGTATAAGAGCGGTCATCGGCGGTGTTGACCATATCCCCGCAGATGACGACCAGGTCCGGCCGCAGGGCATTGATCTGCCGAACCGCCTGCCGGAACGACGCCTTGTCCTGTTCGTACTCGGAAAATCCCAGTTGCGGATCGCAAACCTGCACAAACGTGAATGTTTTTGCTGGCTGTGCCCGACACGAGACCAAACATATCGCCGCCAGACAGACCAGCAGCATGTTCACTACGTTCCGGATACTACAGAACTTTAAATTCATCATTGTCATATTTACCATTTTTCAGTTGAATCATAAACTACATCTTGGAAAGGCAACCTGACGTATTTATATCTACTTTTTGCATTTATTGTTTTTGAGTTTTCAACCCGCAGGGTTCAAGCCGAATAGCCGTGGGTGAAACCCACGGTTCTATTTGTCCATATTCCCCAACCCCGAATGGGATTGAACTTTTCCTGTGAAACAATACCTGATCATCTCTGAGTCTCCATTCGAACCTCCGAGACAATGGAACTTGTTATTAAACTTACTTTTTAGTAAAGTGCTCTTCGACCAGATCGCACAGGATGTGATACGCCAGTTGGTGGATTTCCTGCACCGTGGACGTCGGGCCGTTGAGCGCCACGCACACATCGGCCATCTGTTCCAGCGGGGTATTGCTCTTGCCGGTAAATGCGAGGATTTTGGCCCCTTTTGCTTTGGCGGTCTTGACGGCTGCGATGACATTCTTCGAGGTGCCGCTGGTCGAAAACGCCCACAGCACGTCCTCCGGTGCCGCCATACCCTCCATCTGTCGGCTAAAGACCTGCTCGAATCCATAATCGTTGCCGACCGATGTCAGAATCGATGTATCCGTCGTCAGCGCCACCGCAGGCAGTCCCCGGCGTTCCCGCCGGAACCGTCCCACCAGCTCGGCCGCAATATGCTGGCTGTCGGCTGCCGACCCGCCGTTGCCGCAGATATAGATACACCCGCCTTGCTCCAGGCAGCCAATCAGCAGCTTTGCCGCCGCGGGAATAATCACATCGGCCTGTTTTTCAAAATCGGCAAGAACCTGTTTGTGTCCATCGATAAATGTCTGAATCACAGAATTCATAATGCAATCCTGAATGGTTTACTGAGTATCGGTATTCTTTGGAGTCTGGGGATTAGCCTGCGGGCCGCGATTGCCTCCCTTGGAGCGTTTGCGAAAACGTCCCGGCCGTCGCTTGCCTCCCTGGCTTTGAGAGGATTTACCGCCTTCACGCCCGGCGTGTTGGGGCTGTCGGCCGCCATGCTGTATTTGCGGTTCCTGGCCAATCCAGCGGGGTTCGATCTTGTTTTTACGAAATAGAATTTTCAGCTTGCCCAGCTCCGACTGGACGATAAAGGTCAGTGCCTTGCCTTCCCGGCCCATACGGGCGGTGCGCCCGGTACGGTGGGTGTATGCCTCCAGTTGTCGCGGGAAGTCGTAGTTTATCACATGCGTCACATGGGAAAAATCCAGCCCGCGGCCTGCAATATCCGTGGCCACCATATAACGTATCTGCATCTGGCGGAACCGCCGAAACAGACTGGTTCGACGTGACTGCTCCAGCCCACCGTGGATGATTTCAACCGAATCCGTCTTGGATCGCAGGCGGTCGTAGAGTTTATCGGCGCTGTTGCGGCTGTTGCAGAACAGAATCGCCTGTTTGGGGTCTTCCCGCTCCAGGTACTGAAGTAATGACTCCAGCCGATGGCCGGGCTTGACCAGCGAAAAGTAATGTTCCAGCGTGTCCGGCGCGACCTGGTCGAGGTTGAGTTCCACGACCGCAGGGTCTTTGAGATAGCGCTGAGCCAGTGCCTTGATTTCCTTGGGCATAGTAGCCGAAAACAGCATCGTCTGATGCTCATGCACCAGGCACGAAAAGACAAACTCCACATCCGCCAGAAATCCCAGCTTGAGCATCTCGTCGGCCTCATCCAGCACAAACGTTTCCACCTCCGACAGCCGCAGAGGGGTGTTATACAGCAGGTCAATCAGCCGGCCGGGAGTGGCGACCAGAATCTGCACCCCGTGGGTGAGTTTGCTGGTCTGGGTTTCCATCGAAAAGCCGCCATAGACGGCAAACGGCGCCACCTGGGTATGCTTGGCAATCGCGGCAATCTCGGCGACATACTGCAATGCAAGCTCGCGGGTCGGCACCAGTATCAGGGCCTGCACCGCCTTCTTATTCGGGTCTACCCGCTGAATCAGCGGAATCGCGCAGGCGGCGGTCTTACCGGAGCCGGTCTCGGCGGTGGCAATCATGTCGCGCTGGCTCATCACAAGCTTGAAGGTCTGTTCCTGAATCGGGGTCAGATCTGTCCAGCCCAGGTCTGACAGGGATTTCAGTATATCGGGCTTAAGTCCAAGTTCATCAAAACGCATAAGGGTCTTCCAATCATGTTTCTGCAATATATCAATATTCAGTATCAGGATAGACCAACTCCGCTTACAATGCAAGTCCAATCTGGGGACATAAAAAAAGCCCCCTCAGGGCTGAGGAGGCTTTTAGATATTAGTGGTATTTCTGTGTCGTCATTCTTCTGTATTTTCTTTCAGCTCGCGCATCCAGACGTTGCGGAACCGCATCGGATTGCCGTGGTCCTGAAGGCACAGGGGGCCGGTGGGGCCATGGGGTTCGTATCTGGAACGGGTTTTGTGGAAGGTGGTGCCTTCGATCTGCCAGTTATCCTGAATCAGGACGCCGTTCTGCAGGACGGTGATGGTGGCGGGTTTTTCAACCACATCCCCTTTGAATACGGGGGCATGGAAAACCACGTCATAGGTCTGCCATTCGCCCGGCTTGCGGCAGACATTGACCATCGGGGGCTTCTGGCCGTAGATGGCGCCGCACTGGCCGTCGGCGTAGGTGCGATTGTCATAGGAATCCAGCACCTGCAGTTCGTACTTGCCCATCAGGAAGACGCCGCTATTGCCGCGACCCTGGCTGTCGCCTTTGACCTCGGCGGGGGTGCAGAATTCGATGTGAAGCTGGCAGGAACCGAAGGTCTGTTTGGTGCGGATTTCGCCGCCTTTGTTGGTGACTTCCATGTAGCCGTTTTCGACTTTCCATTTGGCGGGGCTGCCGTCGCCGGAGCTTTGCCATGCGGACAGGTCTTTGCCGTCAAACAGGACGATGGCATCGGACGGTGGCAGGGTGGGTTCCGCGCCGGGGGTGATTACAGGGGGTACCGGACGGGACATGTCGTGTACTTCCCATTTATAAACCTTTTCGGCCGCGCCGGCAACCAGCGCGATTGCGGCAAGGATGACTGTCACTTTAAAAGCCATGCGTTTCATCATTAACTCCTTAAAAATTATATAGTTCGTTTTGAGACCAGGTTGGTCTTTTTAGATTGACGACCTGTCCGGCTAAACGGTAACGGCGATTTTTCTATCCGCCAAATTTTGGACAGCCGGTGTTGGGGCAGCTCTGGCACCCGCCGACAGGGCGAGGTGGTTCTTTGACCACGGCCGAGAAACTGGAGAACTGCTTTTCCATCGCCTTGCCGCAATCGGGGCAGGCGGGGGATGTGCCGGGGCCGGATTTGACAAGAACCTCTTCTATCTTACCGCAGGATAAGCATTTATATTCAAATATGGGCATTGTTGTTTCCTTGTTTACTGGCTGTTAATGTTACAGGTCAACAGAATATCGTGTGATGCGGTTTCCTGCAAGTGCAATTTAGCTGCCAGCGGCCGGCTTCCAGCTTTTGGATTGGCTTCGTTTGGTTTTTTGACGGAATTTACAGGCAGCTTTGTGACCAGGGGGGCACGGGGCGTCGCAGCTGCCAGTTGGCCCAGATCAGCCGGTCGGGATTTTTCTATGCGGCCCAGGCAAGGGATGGCCTCCAAAGCTGTATATTTAAAATGGAGGTGGGCAATCTCAGCGTCCTGCTCTGCGGCCCCGATGTCCCCAACCCCTCGGAAATGCTCAACAATGCTGCGTTTAATACATTGATGCAGGATCTCAAAGGCCGGTACGACCGGATCATTGTTGATACTCCGTCGGTGATGCCCGTGACTGATGGCCAATGATGGCTTTTGCGGTACTTGGATTATTTATGGTCAAAGAGATTTTTGCCAATCAGGAAGTATTGAATGACGCGGGGCCATTGATTAAATCACAGGTTGGTCAGATTGACAAGAGCCAATGGGTGGAAACGATTTCAAGTATTGCCAACTCGCCGGAGCAGTCCCCGTTGCATTCATTGAAATACTAATCTCTCTTTTGGGGGATGAATGGAAATCGGGACCAAGATATCGCGGTACAAGGCGGGCAGAAAAAGCGTTAACGGTGTACATAATGGAAGATCACTGAAACAGGAATGTAAATGGCCAATTTTGATTTATAGGGGCAAAGTTATATCCAGACAGAGTGTGTCTAGAAAAGATGTAAAAGTAAATATTATAATGACTTAGAAAGAAAATAAAGAGTTTAGTAAGTGTTTTATGAAATGAAATGTAAATACAAATAAAAATCAATATTCTCAAATAATATAATAATGTCTTGACAAAGTGCTAAAGAATGCATAAAATATAAACGACATAAACATGGAGAAATACAGTGTCTATGCAATGTAAAAAAGACAGGTTTCATAGCCGTGCGGCTTTTGGGAATAAAAAGATGCCTGTGACAAAAGAGCACGCATTTACATTGATAGAATTGCTTGTGGTGATTGCGATCATTGCATTACTGCTTTCAATTGTCGTACCCTCGTTAAAAAAAGTCAAGGATGTTGCCGCAATGAAGCTTTGCGGCAGCAATGCCAGGCAGATCATGCTGGCCAGTGCGATTTACTCCAACGATAACAAAGAACAAGTGCCACGGTCAACGACCCGCTATAACCAGGAAGGCGATGGACTCGGCAATAAGTCCAGTTGGGTTTGTCTGCCGGTTATCAATCCCAATGTATCACCGACGACTATGGGCGACTTTGTGCCGGCGGTTGCTCCGATTAAAGCGACCCTTGACCAGCGGCTGGCCGGGATTCGTCATGGCACCTTGTATCCTTACCTGGGAGATACCAAGGTGTATAACTGCCCCCGGGACACACGCACTCAAAAAACCGAAGGAGGGTATCGGAGTTATTCCTTCAATGAAACAGTTTTCCATGGGGTCAGTGGGTACGAGAGTGATAAGTGGGGACCTTCAGCCAAAAAAACCGGTGAGGTGAAAAATCCAGGGGGGCGCATGGCCGTAATCGAGCAGGGTGATACACGGGGTTTCAACTGGGGCGGGCTGGTTTTTTCCAGTCTGGGCGTCAACAATTGGGAAGAACCGCTGGCCTATTGGCATCAGGGCGGATTTATGTATGCCTGTTTTGACGGCCATGTGGAGCACTATGTCATAAAAGAACAAAGTACAAAAATGTATAGTGATATCTTCGTGAATGATCCGACAGCCAGTATCTATTATGCCAATCATCCATCACTGTCAGCTTACCCGGCCAGCCGGAATAAGGACTTCTATGAGATTACCCGATTGCTTGACAATTTTGGCTACACGACCAAAGTGCTGCGATTTGCGTGGAATACCAATTAACGGTAAACGAGCGGATTAAATGACAGGATTGTGTACGATATGAAATTAAAATCGCAAGCGAAAAATTGGGAATAACGTTTAATCCGGCAAGTACGAAACTATTATAACATTTTAGGAGGTAATTAAAATGAGAAGAGAATTTTTAATGTGTTTAACAGCCATCTTGTTGATGGCAGGTATGACAAACGCTGTAGTATGGAATCCAGCGGCTAATCCAGATCCGAACACCAGGCAATTCTGGCATGTAGCGGAGAACTGGACCACTGCAACCCTTCCAGATGTTCAAGGCACTGCGACGTTTAATGTAGCCAATCAGCCAGAGTGTCTGGTGACCGGCATCCAGACAGTGCCTACCAAGTTTGCCATGGGAGATGGCGGCTCGGCGACCAATGGAACCTGGTTAAAGATTAAAAACGGCGGCAATCTGACGTTAGGCCCCACCAATGGCTGGAATGCAATCGGTTATAACAGACCGGCTACCGTGACGGTTGAAAAAGGCGGCAAAGTGACCAGCCAGGCTCGGGTTATGGTAGGGCGTGCTGGCGTCGCGGCCGGAATGCCTTCCAGCCTGATTGTTGACGGCGGGATCTTTGAGATTACCACAGGGTCTTTGCAAATGAGCGAAAGTACCGGTTGGGGACAACTTTTCGTTGACAAAGGTGGACTTGTGGACCTCAAGGCCAGCAACATCACCAATTCCGGTAATAAGATGCTTATCGATGTGCGGTACGGTAAAATTATTGCCAGCGGCAATCGAGTTGCCAATTATGATACATGGAAGAATTCCGTTCCCGCTCAACTGGTTGCTTATGGCGGCAAGGGAACTCTTGTCTATGATTATAATATAACCAATGCAGGCAAGACAACTTTATGGGCAATCTCCCCGATGCAGCCTGCTCCGGAAAACGGCTCATTGGTAGCGGTTCCGATAGGTTCAACCGCTCCGGTGGATTTAAGCTGGAAGAATATGGATCCCAATAAGCCCGGCGATCCGGTTTATGTGGATGTCTGGTTCGGAACGGACCCGAACAAGCTGAATCCTCTGACGTACACAAAAGTTGTTTCCGCACAAAATCAGACAACCGTACAGGTGAATGCTCCAGCGGTCGGTGGAATCACCCGGTACTACTGGCAGGTGGATTCCTATATCTACGGCAGTCCGACAGGAACCCCAATTGCGGGTGAGGTGTTCGAATTCAGTTCAAATGATGATACCCCGCCGACGGTGGTCATTGACACGCCGGACATGGTCACCTGGGCCAACCAGCCGGTTCAGTTGAATGCGACCATTACCGACGCGGGTACCTCGCCAGTGACGATCTCCTGGTCCTCCGATCCGTCAGGTGCGGTGTTTAGTCCAAATGCCAATGTGGAAGATCCGATTGTGACGGTAAATCCCGCTACCTTCCCCACGACCTACGTGCTGACTTGCGGCGTAAAGGATGGTTTTAATCCGACAGTAACCAATACCGATACCGTGCAAGTGGTTGTGTATGCCGATGCCTGTGCGGCCGCGCGTCGTACCGGCGCTCCAGGGATACCGGCTTCCGACGTGGATGGCGACTGCGACACCGATTTGGATGATCTGTACTCGTTGGCAAGTGACTGGATAACAGATTATGCCATCTTAGTGCCTACGATTATCCCGTAACCGGGACAGGGATATAACATAAATAAAAAATCAATCTTTTGTGGAGGTCATAAAATGAGAATTTTAAATAGAGCATGTATCATAGCAACTGTCCTGTTGATGGCGGGTCTTGCATTCGCCAATACGGTGTGGAACCCGCTGGATCCAAACGCCGTGGTCAGCGGCTATTCCGACTGGAATTGGACCGATGGGACACAGACGAACTGGTCTGCGGGCATTCCCGTGATTACCCCTCCCGGTGACCCAAAAGCTATACTGAATAACGGTCTTGCTGCCGAGTGCCGCGTCACTTCTATGACGGGCTGCGGCACCTTCTCAATGGGAGACGGCGGGACGAATCCAAATGCCACGTTAAGGATTGTCGATGGAGGTACTCTATACACCGAGGGCAGCGATTGGAGCGCGATTGGTTACAGCATGCCCGCTACGATGATTGTTGAAAAAGGCGGTGAGCTGCTTGTTTGCGGTCGTCTCGGTGTTGGCTGGTTTACCGCTGCAACGGGACAGTCACAACTGCTTGTCGATGGCGGTTATGTGAAAGTGGGTGCAATTAATACCGGCAACCTGCAGCTCGGTACGGACGGGGCTGAAAATGCTTTTCATCCAGGGTATATTAACGTAACGAACGGTGGCCTGATTGAAGTCAACGGCGGCCTGAATTTTAACAATTCTGACGGTTCGAATATCAATCTTGAATTTGGGAGCATTGTGTTCAGCAGCAATCAAAAGACGCTGTTGGATACCCGGATTGCCGAAGGCAAAGTGAAGGGCTTTGGCGGTCAGACTGTCCCAACGGCGGTTTATGCCAGTGGCGAAACGACGCTTACCGCTCCCGACCCGATGAATCGAAATCCTGCATACAAAACGGTTCTGCAAGGCAACCAGACTTTGAGCTGGACGAATATGGCTCCGATACCGCCTGCGACCGATGTCTGGGTGGATGTATGGTTTGGGACTGACCCGAACAAGCTGGGTGCAAATTACACGAAAGTTGTGACAAAGGGGAAAAATGCAACATCAGTAGCAGTCAGTGCACCTCTGGTTACAGAGCCTACGACCTACTACTGGCAGGTGGATTCATATCTTATGGGCGATCCGGCACTTGTGGTGTACGATGCCAATAATCCTGTTATCGAAGGCCTCATAACGCCGTTTGAGGTTACCGGCAACACGCCGCCTTCGGTGGTCATTGAAACGAAACCTACAGCGACCTGGATTAATGAACCGGTTCAGTTGGATTCAACCCTGACCGACGACGGCAGTTCACCCGTAACCTATCTGTGGACTGCCTCCAAGGACGGTGTTGTTCTGACTGAGCCTAATGTCGTATTCAGTCCCAGCGCCATGGTTGCGGATCCGACCGTAACGGTCAATTATCATTCCGGTCCATTCACCGTAATGGTAACGGTGGACGATGGGTTTAATCTGCCGGTTTCTTCCGGCAGCGTTGCGATGGATTGTGCCTTAAATGCCTGCCAGGCAACCACGGCGGTCATTAATTTAGATGTCCTTCATCCAGGCGACGCGGTGTTGGACTGCCAGCTTAATCTGGCAGATTTTGCGGTGTTTGCTCGCAACTGGCTTGATAATTATCAATTAACAGCCCCGGTTCCTCAGTAAAGACTGGAAACGGTTTCCTGATTTTAAAACAGGCGCCCGGGCTTTGCTTTAAGTCCGGGTGCCCGATAAAGAGTATGTGTCGAAGACTTGTTAAGTGTGTGTGGTGAGGATTCGTGCGTGTAATAAAGAATTTGGCAAGTATGCTGCGGATGTATAATGAACATGAAATAAAAATTTTGTGGAGGAATGGTAAGATGAAAAAGTTAATAGGGTTGTTCATGGTTGTCAGTTTGGTTTGTATGGCAAATGCCGCTACCGTTCGTTATCAGAACAGCGGCGACTGGTTTGATGTGGATTTGTCGGACGGAAATGGCTGGCAAGGCGGTTCAGTGCCGGGTGCAGCGGATGTGGCTCGGGCCAACTGGGGGGGCTGGACAGGCAACACCATTACCTTGAGCGGTGCAGCTCCCGATATTACACGATTTCAATTGGGTGTTGATGAGTCCGGGTCGCTGGTTGTCAATAACGGCGGAAGCATTACATCGACGGCCGATAGTAAAGTTGGGAACAACAACTGGGTTACCGGCAAACTGGTGATTAACGCAGGCGGAACTGTGACCAATAACTCGTGGTTTGGGGTTGCCACGGGTAATGGCGGTACGAAAGCGGCTGGCTATGATCCCTCAAATCCAACTGCCACGTGGGGTCCTACATACGGTATTGTTGAGATCAATGGCGGAGTGCTGGATATTGTCAGTCATCTGTGGGCAGCCACGGGCGGCGCCAATGCCAGCAGCGGCGGCGCTCCCACGAGCCGTGCCACCATTACCATCAACTCAGGTGGTGTTATTAATGTGGGTGGAAATCTCGGTCTTGGCACGATTAACGCCAGCACCCCATCGGCCGGCGGCGGCATAGCGATACTGAATGTCAATGACGGCGGTCTTCTGAATCTGCACCATTGGGACGACATCAATTCGATTATGGATGGCTCGGCTATTTGGATCGAGGGATCAGGCAAAGTGATCGTCGGCGGCAACAGATTAACTGCTGTGGAGAATTATGCCGCTGTAGGCAAGATTCAAACGACCTGGGAAAATGGTATTACGGCAACTTATGATGCGCAGACAGATAAGACAACCATTATTCCGGAACCGGCGACAATGTCTCTGCTGGGTCTGGGTGCACTGGCTCTGTTAAAAAGGAGAAAATAGAAGATACATCCGGTATTTGAGTTTTTCTCGGGTTGCGGACTTTTGGCCCGCAACCCTTTTTGCTTCTTTTTGCGAGTATTTTTATGTATAAACAAGGTGTCGAAAAATGCGGTTAATACGGTTTTCAGCGAGGTTTTTGGGGTGAATTTGCAGTTGAATGTTCGACATCACTGTCTTGCAGATATTTTTAAGCATACATGCAATTTTTTTAATCAATGACGGTATGGCGGATTTGATGGTTAAAATGATTCAAGGTTTATTGTGATGAGAATAAACAGACTCTTTTCAATGGTATCCATGCTGGCGTTTATACTGACGGTCCAGACTTCTGGTTATGCCTCCACAGTGTGGAATCCTGCAGCCAATGGAATCATTCCGCCGGCCGTGGGCAACTGGAATGTTGCGGCCAACTGGACCCATGGCCTCCCTTCGGTTGTCGCAGATGGAAAAGCCCAGTTTTATACTTCCGGCGCCACAGCGTGTGTCGTCAGTGATGCCCAAACGTGTCTCTATTTCGTTCAGGGTGATAACGGGCCCGGCGGCGTGATACGCGTGATTGCCGGTGGAACTCTTACAACGGGTGTCAATTGGTCGGCTGTCGGATACAACAATACCGCACACATGATCGTTGAGACCGGCGGCACCGTGAACTTTGGTCAGAACCTGTGGATCGGTCTTAATTCGCCTTCAGTCGGGACACTGGATATCAACGGCGGAACGGTTAATGTCAGCGGACAAATCGGCCTTGGCTGGAGTAGCGGTACTGGATATGTCAATATCAATGCCGGTGTTTTGAACCTGGCGTACTGGGATGCCGTAAGTTCGATCAAGGGCGCCTCAATTATTAATATTGCTAACGGTTTGGTTACCATTCCCGGCAATCTGATAAGTCAGGTGAATGCTTATGTTAATGCCGGAAAAATCAAAGGCTTTGGCGGTACCGGCCAAGTTATTGCTGAATATGGTGTCATTCCGGGTAAAACGACGATTAGGGCAATCCCCAAAGAAATCGACCCGCCGACGCCAAGTCCTGCAGCGTTTGCCTCCGCGCCCGCCGCTACGGGTGCAGCATCGATTACGATGACGGCAACACCGGGGACGGATGAGAATGGTCCTGTGGAGTACTATTTTGATGAAAGTTCGGGCAATCCAGGGGGGATAGACAGCGGCTGGATTACCTCCAGCAGCTACACGAATACCGGCTTGAGCGCGAGTACAACCTACACCTATACGGTTAAAATGCGTGACGCCTTCGGCAATGAAGGTACTGCTTCTGCAGGTGCAAGCGCCACGACATGGGCAACGGCAACAACAACCATTACCTGGACTAGATTTACTGCGCCGGGCGACTGGGGCACAGCATCAAACTGGACACCGAGCCCCGGCAGTCTCAATGGCAATTATAAATGCGTATTTAATAAGACAAACGCCGCAGAGTGTCAGGTAACCAGCCCTTATATCTTTCGGGACCTTCAGCAGGGCAGCGGCGGGCCCGGGGGTGTGCTCCGTGTCAAAAACGGCGGAAAGCTGACAACCACCGGGCCGTGGATGTCCATCGGCAATAATAATACGGCCACATTGATTGTTGAGGCAGGCGGTGAGTGTGATTTTGCCGGCCACCTGTGGTGGGGTATGAACCATGGCGCCAATGCGACCATTCAGATTAACGGCGGGACCATCACCGGCAGACAGAATTTTGGGCTTGGCTATCACGACGGCACCCCGACTTCAGGTATCGCTAAGGTTTATGTCAATAGCGGTACTCTGAACCTTGATCATTGGTATGGCGCTGTGGGTATCCAGTCGGGCTCATTTATTGATATTCAATCGGGCAGCGTGACCATCCATGGCGACCAGACCGGAGCGGTACAGGATTGTGTTGCGGCCGGAAAAATTAAAGCCTATGGCGGCACTGGCCGGATTTTGTATGATTACAACGCGACCAATCCGGGCAAGACGACCATTCGGGCGCTCGCAGGCATTGGTGGGGACGTCAATAAAGACGGCGGGGTGGACATCAAAGACCTCAAGCTGCTCGCCGCCGATTGGCTGGCATCCGACTGCGAAAGCCCTGCCAATTTTGACTCATGGTGTCTTGTTGATTTTAGGGATTTTAACGCCCTGTCTTTCAACTGGCGTGGCGGATTCGTGACAGACTGGCATGCTGTCAATACGGTGTATCCAACCGATGATATTATTGTGACACCTCATTATGCGGAGAATTTCGGGATTGTTGCAGATGGCACAACCGATGTTACTGATGCAATTCAGACAGCGTTGATATCGATTGATAATCTGGGCGGCGGGGCGCTGTTTTTGCCTGCCGGCAATTATATGGTCAGCGGTACACTGACGATTCCGTCCAGGGTGACGCTTCGCGGCGATTGGCAGAAGCCGGTGCCGGGCAGTCCTGTTGCCGGTACGATTTTGCAGGCCTACGCCGGCCGCGGCAATGAAAATGGAACTCCGTTTATTGAACTTAGCGGCAGCTCCGGGGTCAACGGGATTACGATATGGTATCCAGAACAACTGCCAACCGATATTCAGCCCTATCCGCCGACATTTCACGGGGGCGGCAATACTCTTGAAAACGTGACCCTTGTGAATTCGTATATTGGATTTACGACCTACCGGGAAGGGACAACGGCTCGTCCGTTCGTCCGTAATGTCTTTGGAACGCCGCTCAAGACAGGCATCGAGTATGATCGTCTTGCCGATATCGGGCGAATAGAGACCGTTCATTTTTCGCCGGATTACTGGGCCGGTTCCGGTTTGGTCAATGCGCCGACGGCCGGACAGCACGAAGCATGGATCTATAACAACGGCACCGGGATGATTGTTCGGCGAATCGACTGGTCGTATTCCTGCTATGTTACCGTCGAAGGGTATGGTATCGGCCTTGCCTTAAGGCCGTCACGCTGGTCAGAAGACAGCGGTGTCGCACCAAACGGTCAATCGTATGGATTTGATCTGATCCATTGCAAAACCGGGATTTATATAGAAAAAAGTGCCTACGCTGGTTATCAGTTTACGCGTTTTAATATTCAAGGTGCCCAGACCGGTGTTTACCTGGGAACCGGCGCTTCCGAGACGGATATGTTCCATACCTGTACCATCAATGCCTCAGGGGATGCGATTTTCAGCGAAGGAACCGCAAAGGTGATGATGATGTCGTGCGATATCCAGCAGGGTACAGTGGATATTGACGGTGGTTATCTGTCGGTTATTAATTCCACCTTTACCAGTACAACTGCCAATCACATCGAAATTGCCAGCGGTGTCCGTGGGGCTTCCATTCTGGGTAATACTTTTTCAGGCGGCGCCCGGATAATTGAAAATACCACTTATCCAGTAAATATGGACCATACGCCTCTTTCGGTGGATGCTCTGCCTGCATACGATTACAAGAAGCCGACAAAGGTGTATAAACCCGCCAAGTCGGACCTGTTTGTTGTAACCTATTCTCCCTATCATGCGAAGGCAGACGGCGTGACCGATGACACAGCCGCTTTTCAGGCAGCTCTGGCGGATGCAGATGCCAACGGCGGGGGGATTGTATTTGTGCCGGGCGGCGATTATCGCCTCAATGGCACTCTGACCATTCCGACAGGTGTGGAACTCAAGGGCGTCTTTGATGGTCCACACGGCACAAGTCATAAGGGCAGTTTGCTTAATGTGTATGCCGGCCGAAACAACGCCAACGGTACGCCATTTATCCAGATTAAATCCGGAGCCGGCATTCGGGGCTTGAGTTTTCATTATCCCGAACAGATTTACAATGAGTCCGATAATGACCCGGTAACGGGCATGTACGGCATGGTTCCATATCCCTACTTGATACGCGGTCTTGGAGCTGATATTTATGCGATTAATTTAGCTGTGACGATTCCATATCAACTGCTCGACCTGGCGACATATCGATGTGACCGGCATTACATTGATTATATTCTGTCAACGGCCCTAAAGACAGGGATTCATGTCGGTAATGGCTCGACGGATGGTCAGATCCATAATTGCCAGTTCAACCCCTCGACTTACACGCATCAGTCTTCATATTATGCCAGCATCCCTGCGGATACCACCAGCGGGATTCATGCGATACTGTGGCGGGATGCGACCCCGTATCTGTTTGGTAATATGACCGGCCAAGTGCTTCATGAGAATTTTGTCTTCGGCGGCAACAAAGGCGTTCATCTGGTTGAGGAAGGGGGCTTCGGCCCGTCCGGTTATTGCCTTGGATTCGGCGTCGATCAATGCACCAATGCTCTGCAGGTCGATGATATTGGCGCGGGCGGTCTGGATATGATTAACTCCCAGATCGTTACGGTCAACGGCACTGCGGGCCGTTACCTCGAAACAGGCGATTCCTTAACCGATACATTCAGGATGTTCGGGGCTGCCGGTTGGGGAACGCATCAGTACAGTGCCGTCATCCATGGCGGCGATGTAAGACTTCAGTTGTTCCATCTGGCGCCTGACGGAGAGGCCGGCGTTTTTATGGTGAAAAACACGGCCAGCCTGAAAAGTTTTGGCGGCGATTTGAGAGATCAGTTGGCATCGGGGCGGCCTTTCTTGACCATGGATCCAACAGCAGCCGCTGCCTTTATCGGGAATGTTCTCAATGTCAGTTCCGCTTCGCAAATGCCGAGCAATACAGCCAATGTGATTAGTGTCGGCAACCTGAGGGTTCAATAGAAAATAGGATGTGATCAGCCAGGCTTATCGTGATTGCATAAGAAGCGAGGTTGTTCGTTTTATTGCGGATCAAATTTAACACGAATGGATTGTAAAGGAAAAATGGAGATTGATTATGAAACCAGATGCAGTCCTGAGAAAATCGAGGAATGGAAAGGCGTACCAGGGGTTTACGCTTATTGAATTGCTTGTTGTGATTGCGATTATTGCGATGCTGCTGGCCATTGTTGTGCCGTCTTTGGCTCGAGCGAAGGAGGCGGCCAAGAATTTAATCTGCAAGTCGAATCTGAAATCTCTTGGCGCTGCATCGCTTGCGTATCTTGGCGATAATGACGGCAAGTTCACCGGTTCTATGTGGAACATCTATAAAGAGGGAGTTATCTCTACTGGATCGTGCCAATGGCATACGAAGAGCCTCAGCCCCTGGAATACGCCTGCAAATGCCGGACCTCTTTGGGGATACATTAATGATCCAAAAGTTCTTCTGTGTCCCACCTTTGTTTCCATACAAAAGCTCTGGCATTATCAATTAGTGCCCACGTGTAAAATTCCAATGGAACCGCAGTTTGCGTTCAGTCAAAATGCTTTTTTGGGGATTCCGATAACAACCAATCTGGTCAATGGTGTACCGAAAGTCTATGGCGTCCTTCGGATTACGGAGGTTTCAAATCCCAGCCAAACACTTTTCTGGACTGAGGAAACAACCTGGCAGATTGAAAAACCGATAGGGTCCGGCAATTTCCTTAACAGTGCCGTATTGAACGATACCAATTTTATGGCCAGACATCCAAAGGATCCATTCGGTTCGCTGGGAGATGCAATCGCCACCTATCACGGCATACCGACAGCAGTGGAGAGAAGAAACGATGGCCGGGGAGACGTTGTTTTTCTCGATGGACACGTCGAATTTCAACAATCGGACGTGTATTCTACAGTTGGCGGCCTGCGGTTCACAACGAGTTATGTCCTGGCCTGGCCCAGGGCGAGCAGCAAGTTTGTGACCACAAGGTGTCCCTATTAGTAAATTCAGATGCCGATACAATCGAATCGCTTGATCGTGAGCAATGAAGACAGTCTGACGGAAAAGAATATTCTAGAAGAATAATATTGTGAGCAATCAATAATAATGGAATCAGCCTGAATGAAGAATACAGCATTGATTTTGTGTTTTCTGTTGAGTTTACAGATGTTTTTTTCCAGCGCTTTGCTGGGTTGTTTTGTCGTTGGCGATATCAACGGTGATTGCCAGGTCGAAATCGGCGATCTGGTTTTACTGGCATCCCAATGGATGGAGCCATCCTCCTGCGGCAGTGAAACAGGGCTTGTCCTGCACTGGAAGTTCGATGAGACCAGCGGACTGTATGCGGCCGATGCTTCGGGTCGGGGCAAAACCGGCACCGTGTACGGCGCCAGTTGGAATCCGACAGGCGGAACAATCGGCGGAGCCTTGCAGTTTGATCAAGCGGACAATTATGTCTATGCGTATGTAGAAGGAGACACCAGTACAATATTTCGCGGCATTACCGGAATAAATCCCCGGTCGTGCACAGCATGGATTAAGACCGATCAACCGTCCGGCGGCATCATGGCTTGGGGTTCGGAACTTAACTCCCAATTGTGGCTTATCTGGATTAATGAAAAAGGGATGCTTTGCGTCGATGTGGGTGGGGGCTATATCATCGGGACGACACTTTTGACCGATGACCTCTGGCATCATATCGCTGTAACGTCGAATGGCACAAGCACTGACAATATTGCCCTTTATGTGGATGGCAAGCTTGAAACCATTGGCGGTGTGGTTTCCCAGTCTATCAATACAGCCAGCACGCTGCCCATGACGCTGGGCAAGTACTATTCAACATTCAAAGTGTTCAACGGTCTGATTGATGATGTCCGCGTTTATAATCGCGTCTTAGGTCTGCAGGATGTTTGGAATCTTGCGATAACCGGGACCACCCAGTCTTCCTGTGCGGATATGAATATGGATATGATGGTGAATTTAGCCGATGTCGCACGGATGGCACAAAGCTGGATGCTGGATGCACCCCCGGTAGTCATCAGCGAGTTTCTTGCCGATAACGAAAGCAAATCGCCGCTGGGACAGGGCGATATTCTGGATGGCAACGGTGAATCGTCCGACTGGATTGAAATCCACAATCATTCCGGGATGGTTATGGATATTAATGGTTGGTACCTGACCGATGACTCTAATCTGAAAACCAAATGGCGGTTTCCGGTTGAGATGAGTCAGTTGGTATTGCAGCCGGGATCCTATTTGATTGTCTTTGCCTCCAGAAAGACGCAGGCTGAAAACCCGGGCAATTATCCGTATGTGGATTTGGCCGGCTATCTTCATACGAACTTTCAGTTGTCTAAAGACGGTGAATACCTGGGGCTGATTGATTCGGATGGGATAACGCCGGTTCACGAATACAATCATATCGATTTGGGCGGCGGAAAACAGGGTTATCCGGCTCAGGATTCAGATGTTTCGTATGGTTGTTATTATGATGAGGTTCGTTATTTCTCCGACCCAACGCCCGGAGCCGATAACCTCAAGGGGTCTTTTGAACAAGTGACCACAAAGCCCGATGTGAATATGAAAGGCGGCTGCCATATCAATGCGTTCAGCCTGACGATGAGCTGCACGACCCCCGGCGCCTTTATTCGTTATACAACCGATGGGTCTGTGCCGACTCTGATAAACGGATTGGATTATACCGCCCCTGTTGCTGTCAGCCGTACAACACGAATGATTGCCAGGGCTTTCAAGCCGGGCTTTCAGCCGTCCGATGCAAGGATTGAGACATACATATTCGTCGATCCGGCGGTGTCCCCTTCGAATACCAACCTGCCGATTGTTGTTGTCGATACGCTTGGAGCGCCTATTGTTTCTGATGTTGCAAATAAACCATGGACCAAGTGTATCTCTGTCATTGTTGATGTCGATGCTGTGACGGGACGGGCTGATATTACAGGTCCGCAGCATTTCAATGGATTGGGGCAGATTCGATATCGCGGGGAAAGCACCTACGGCAATCGTCATTTTCGGATTGAAATGCTGGATGAATATGACTTAGACAAAAAAGTATCGCTGTTGGATATGCCTGCGGAATCAGACTGGGTACTTTCAAGCGACCAATTAGACTATACCTCAATGAAGAAAGGGCTGGCCTATAAATGGTTCCAGGAGATGGGCCATTATGCACCGCGTCAGCGGTATGTGGAATTGTATTTGAATACCGACGGCGGCGCAATATCGACAGCCGATTATAAGGGGCTCTTCATGCTTCGCGAAAAAATCAAACGCAGTGAAGACCGTGTGGATATCGTACGTCTGGATGCCTCGCATAATCTCGAACCGAAAGTGTCCGGTGGATATATCATTAAAAGTGACAAACCAGATACCGGCGATATTATTCTTAATCAGCAGGCCCTATGGGAACCAGCTTACTATAATATAGGCTCCGGTGCCGGAACAGGAATTTTGGCAGATCCGGATTCCACGGTAATCACCGGTTCGCAGATCAATTGGGTCATTGGCTATCTGAATGAGGTTCATTCGGTATTGTGGCAAAACACCTCCAGCATCTATTATCCAGGCTCCCAGGCAAAGTACACGGATTACGTGGATGTTCTATCCTGGATTGATCACGGACTTCTTGAACAGGTCTGTTTGGATTCAGATGCATTCTGGGGCAGTTATTATACCTATAAGGACCGTAACGGGAAAGTGTTTTCGGGACCTCCCTGGGACTACGACCGAGGCTTTCACAATAATGCGAACACCTACGATCGACCCTATAACACATGGAGAACAGCAGGAGAAATTTTCGGGAAATGGCACACTAAATTGCAGGAGCATCCCGAGTACAGGATAACCCTTGCCGACCGCTGGTTTGAACACAGAGAAAAGGTCTTAGATACAGCGTTGACGATGGCCTATATCGACCAGACGAAAGCGCTGCTCACTGAATCGATAGTGCAGCGCCCGAAAAAATCATATCCGAACTCGTTTGATGTAGAAATTAACCTCTTTAAAACATGGATTGCCAACCGTCTGAACTACCTGGATGGGTATATCGCCAGTACATTTGCCAAAACACCCCCGATCTTCAATCCGGTCGGCGGTTATGTCAATCCGGGTGCATCTCTTGATATCAGTAAACCCTCTGGGGCAACAGGGGATATTTATTATACCACAAACGGCGAAGACCCCAGATTGCCGGGCGGCTCAGTCAATGCAAACGCTTCAATAATCGGCGGAACGGGCAGGATTGTTTTGGAATCCGAAGACTTTGAAACGGGCATGGGTAACTGGATTAATCTTTCTTCAGGAGACACACATGACTGGATCCGTGATTCTGGCGGCACACCCTCCAGCAGTACGGGTCCTGCTGCCGGTGCATTGAGCAGCACATGGTATATGTATTTAGAGGCGTCCGATGCCAGTGTTTCCGGCAATACTGCTGTTCTTGAGGGTCCCAGTATGGATGGAACGGCTCGGGAACTGACATTCTATTACCACATGTACGGCTCTAACATGGGGACATTGAATGTGGATGTTTATAGCAGCGGTTCATGGACAAATGGCATTTGGAGTAGAACCGGTCAACAGCACACATCCAATGGCGCTGCCTATACAAAGGCAGCGGTTAATCTGAACGCCTATACGGGGACGATCAAGATTCGTTTCCGAGCTGTCGCCGCAGGAGGATCTAAGGGCGACGTGGCAATTGATAAAATTGAAATTACCAGAGACGCAGGGGGTGGAGCACTACTATTAAACAAGAGCAGCTGTGTCAAGGCGCGTATTAAGGATGGCAGCAGTTGGAGCGCGATGAACACAGAAGTTTATGGTGCTGGTCCTGTTTTGCAGAACCTGCGTATCTCCGAACTGATGTACCATCCATCCGATCCGACGCCTGCGGAAATGACGGCAGCCGGCAATCCGAATCTGACCGATGAAGATTTCGAGTTTATCGAGCTGACCAATGTCGGCAGTACGGCGATTAATCTGAACCTTGTTCGCTTTACCGATGGTATTGACTTTACCTTTGGCGATTATTCGCTGGCAGCCGGCGACTATGCGGTACTGGTCAAAAATCAGGCGGCTTTTGCTGCCCGGTATGGCACGGCAGGAATCAATATCGTTCCGGGCAGCTATCTGGGTTCTTTCGACAACAACGGCGAGGAGATTGTCCTTCGCGATGCGCTCGGTGCCGAGATTCACGACTTTGACTACAAGGACAGCTGGGTTGACCTGACGGATGGGGCAGGTTTTTCACTCACGATGGTCAATCCGGCCGGTACCGACCTTAATCTGTGGGATGAAAAGGCTGGCTGGCGAACCAGTCTGGCCGCAGGCGGCACGCCCGGCGGTGTCGATACGGTGTTGACAGCGGACAGCATTGTGATTAATGAACTGCTGGCTCATTCCCACAG
>CAZKAI010000015.1:7416-23808 GCA_964550565.1 uncultured Pirellulales bacterium | reverse complement strand
CGGTGTTGACAGCGGACAGCATTGTGATTAATGAACTGCTGGCTCATTCCCACAGTACCGCTTCCGACTGGATCGAACTGTATAATACAACCAGCCAGAATATCAACATCGGCGGCTGGTTTTTGTCGGATGGAAACAATGACTATCTGAATATTATGAAATACGAGATTCCAGCAGGAACTGTAATTAACGCCGGCAGTTATCTGGTCTTTGTAGAGAATATGACGTTCGGCAACCCGTCGGCGCAGGGCTGCAATATCCCATTTGGTCTCAGTGAAGCCGGCGAAACTGTGTATCTGCAATCCGGCGAAGCCGGCCTGCTTACCGGTTATTACCAGACCGAGGAGAACTTCGATGCTTCTGAAACGGGAGTTACTTTTGGCCGTTATGAAAAAGCCGAATTGTCCGACGGATATGATTTTACCCGAATGATTTCGCCGACTCCGGACGGGGCCAACAGCGAACCACGGATTGCGGATATTGTGATGACGGAGATTTACTATAATCCTCCTGGGGGAGGCGCGTATGAATTTGTTGAATTATATAACCGTTCGGGCTCAGCCGTGACGTTAATGTCGCAAGTGAGTACTGAGACATCGCCGGGAGTATTTGTGAATGAATATATTCCGTGGCGTCTGGAGGGGACTGGATACGAATTCCCGGCAAACACGACGATTCCTGCTTACACACGTGTACTTGTAGCCAAGACGCCGTCTTTGTATAGTTCGGCCCCTTGTGCAGTATATGGTCCCTATGACGGCGCACTGGATAATGGCGGCGAACAAATCGAGATACGGATTCCGGGCGACCAGGAGTACGGCCAGAGCCGCTACTGGATTCCGATTGAGAAGGTGGATTACGATGATGTCGCCCCCTGGCCGACCAGCGCCGATGGCGGCGGACATTCCCTGCATCGAATCAATGCAAACGCCTATGGCCGGGATTGCTCCAATTGGAATGCAGCCGCCCTGACGCCAGGCAGTTAAAAAAACCCAGTTGAGATTCGATTGTCATCAGTGATATCCGGATCATTGCGGTGAATGTCGGGAAAAGTGAGCTCTCAGGAAACTGATAACTAAGGTATAATTCGAAAGAAAGAACTTAAAGATGGCCCATTGTAAAAAAATGAACATGTTTTATGTGATGATGGCAATGATTTACTTGTTGACTTCATGTACTCATGGAGTTGTACAGCAGGAGGGCAAGGGACAGGCATCTGAGAGACAGGGGGCCAATCAGGAGCCCGAAAACAAAACGATTAAAATGATGACCTATAATCTGAAATTTGCCGATCCGGGGTTTAAACCGGCATGGTCTGTGCGACGGGATTGGCAGGTGGATTTGATTCATAAATACAATCCGGATATCATTGGAACCCAGGAAGGCCTCAAAGAGCAGGTTGATTTCCTGATGGATCATTTGCCGCAATATGTGGTCATCGGAGAGGGACGCAAAGGCGGAGACGACGATGAACATATGGCAATCTTCTTTAAGCGGGACCGGTTTCGCCTGCGGGAAATGGGGACTTTTCAGCTCTCGGAAACACCGGAAATATTGGGCAGTGGTCCGGCGGTCAATCCCCGTATTGTCACTTGGGCCCGCCTCGCTGTGATAAACAGGCCGGCACAGGGCAAAACCAGCGCCTATCCAATGGATTACAGAGGACATTGGGAAAACACGCAGGAGTTTTATGTCTTTAACACGCATTTCTTTAACGGCACGGATTATCCCGTGGCAAAGCTCAACAGTGCCAAATTAATTATGGAGAGGATTCGTAAACTTGAACGTTTTGGCGAATGGACAAAAGAACGTCCTGTATTTCTGATGGGAGATTTCAATTCAAAGCCGGGAGGGAAAGTGTACGAGATATTCGTTGGCAATGAAAGTTCTGGCGACCCCCTCTTTTTGAAAGACAGTGCAAAAGGAGGTCGTGAGATAGATTGGATATTGTATAAAGGAAACGTTCAGGTTCTCTCCTGTGAGAAAGTGGATTATAATGTTAAGGGTGTCTATCCATCGGATCATAAACCGATATTGGTTGAATTCAAGATTCCTGATGAATGAAATATCTGATCGGTTCTCCAAAAATACATAATGAATCAAAAATTACAGGGAGACGATAAAATGAATAGAAGAGACTTTATTCGGCTTGCAGGACTGGGCGCAGCAGGCTTAATGCTGGACGGCTGTGCATCGACGGACGGCTGCGTACACGTATCTGCAAACACAAAATATCCAAACATTGTCTATATTCTCGCAGACGACCTGGGCTACGGAGATGTTTCCTGTCTCAATCAAAATGGCAGGATCAAAACCAGCCATATTGATTCCATCGCCAAAGAGGGCATGGTTTTCACCGATGCGCACTCAGGATCTGCCGTCTGCACCCCGACACGGTACGGAATACTCACCGGCAGATACTGCTGGCGGCGTTTGAAAAAGGGAGCCGTGGAAGGAGATTCACCGCACCTGATTGAAGACGGGCGAATGACCGTCGCCTCCATGCTCAAAATGCAGGGGTACCATACGGCCTGTATCGGCAAGTGGCACCTTGGAATGGACTGGCAGAAAAAAAATGACAATCCCGAAGAGATCGATTTTACCAAGCCGGTTCTGCACGGCCCAAATACAAACGGGTTTGACTACAGTTTCTGTATTCCCGCCTCAACGGATATGCCTCCCTATGTTTATGTCCAAAACGATGCGGTGACCGCCGTACCGAATCGGGTCGTCAAAGGAACAACCGGAAAACTGCTTCTGCGGGAAGGGCTGACCGGGGCGGACTTTGAGCATGTTGAGGTCCTGTCGAAGCTGACGGAAAAGGCGGTGACCTATATTGATCAGCGGAGCCGGGAAGACAAGCCATTTTTTCTTTATTTCTCGCTGAATGCACCGCATACGCCGATTTTGCCGGCGAAGGAATTTCAGGGTAAAAGCGGAACGAATGAATACGGCGATTTTGTCCTGCAGGTGGACTGGACGGTAGGGCAGGTACTCAAAGCGATTGAACAAAATGGTCTTAAAGACAATACGCTAATCATATTTACAAATGATAACGGCCCTTCACCCCATGCAGACTTTGATGAACTTTCCGCCGTGGGGCACCACCCAACCTATGTTTTCCGTGGCCACAAAGCCGACATTTTCGACGGAGGCCACCACGTCCCGTTTATCGCCAGATGGCCCGGAAAAATCAAACCGGCGTCCGTCTGTGAGCAGGCTGTCTGCCTCACTGACCTGATGGCAACGGCTGCTGATATCACAGGCTGCAAGCTGCCCGATAACGCAGGCGAAGACAGTGTAAGTATCCTTGCAGCGATGACCGGCACAGCGGCAGCGCCGCTGCGTGAGGCGGTCGTGCATCATTCCGTTAACGGCTCGTTCGCAATCAGACAGGGAAAATGGAAGCTGATTCTCTGTCCGGATTCCGGCGGCTGGAGCCCGCCTAAACCCAACTCAGCAGAAGCTCGCGGGTTGCCGGCTGTTCAGCTTTATGATATGAGCGATGACGTCGGCGAAAAACAAAACCTGTATCAAAAATACCCCGATGTCGTCAGGAGACTCACAAAACTCCTTGAACGATATGTCAGGAATGGACGAAGCACCCCGGGCATACCCCAAAAAAATAATTACACCGTCGAAATTATCAGAAAAATCGACCATTCTTAATGCGATCTATGACCTGTATAGCGACCCGGAACAACTCATCATAACCACTGCAGGCATCTGCCTGGACATATCCGTTATAGGTTTTGCCGATAAAGTCAATCGGACCTTCCCTGGATCGGGTCGGTGTAAAATCTGATACCAGACTCTTGTTGTCAACAATATAAGCCCACAAATAGCCATCAGCTCAATTAAAATTTCGGAATTTCATCACCCAGGCAGGTTCCTACCAGGCGGGCCGAGACAATCATGGGGTGAGACAAAGGGATGGTTTTGCGTTTATATGCGACCTCTGCGATGGGAATAGGCTTGCAGATGCCGGAATCATAGGCAACCATGACATTGTATTCTCCCCGGGCCAGTAATTGCACCGCTTTGGTACCCAGCCGTGTGCACAGCAGACGATCGAAGGAACTGGGGGTGCCTCCGCGCTGGACATGTCCGAGAGACGTAACCCTTGCTTCTATCCCGGTCAGTTCCTGCAGTTGGCGAGCCAGCCGACTTGCCATGGGTTCCTCAACCAGCTTATACGGCTGTTTGTTCTCTTCCATGGAGTCACTCAGGCTGTCTTCCAATTCTGCCAGGATGGAGGATTCGGATGATTTCTTTTTGCGAATCTTCTTGCTTGTTTTATTTTTGATTGATTTGGCAAGTGCTTTTTCTCGGGCCCTGGCTTGGGCAATAGAAATGGCACCTTCGGCCACAGCAATAATGGAGAAGCGACTTCCGCGTCGCCGGCGTTCCTGGAGATATTCGGCCACAATATCCAGATTGTAGGGAATTTCCGGAATCAAAATCACATCGGCTCCGCCAGCAATACCCGAACTCAGGGTCAGCCAGCCTGTATTATGTCCCATGATTTCACAGACGATGATGCGGTGATGGCTTGTAGCCGTTGTGTGCAGTCTGTCGACAGCATCGGTGGCAATTTGCATGGCAGTGTCATACCCGAAGGAGACATCCGTCCCCTCGATATCGTTGTCGATTGTCTTGGGCAGATGAATGACATTGATTTTCCCCTCATCATGGAGCCTCAGGGCGTTTTTGAGTGTTCCGCCTCCGCCCAGACAGACCAGGCAGTCAATATGATGACGTTTGAGATTTTCTACGGCCACCGGGACCATATCGCGATATTTTCCACCCATTAACATTTTGTGAATTTTATCACGACTGGTTCCAAGGATGGTTCCGCCGCGGGTCAGGATGCCGCTGACATCTTTTTGTTCCAGATGAATCACCCGATTTTCGACAAGTCCCCTAAACGCATCAAGAATCCCGATAACCGTCATCCCGTATTCATTAATTGCCGATTTGGTGACGGCGCGAATCGCTGCATTTAAGCCGGGACAGTCACCGCCTGCGGTTAATATCCCGATACATCGAGTTTTGGACACGAGTTTTGCCATAATCGACCTCATTATATGTTACCATTGTATTCTGGACACTATACCTATTTAACCGGTATCAATCAACCCTTATATCCAATCTGTCTGTTTCATGAACGAATTTTCCGAGTTAGAAAATCGTTGCTTTTGTGAGGTGCGAATCGATTCTTAACACAATTCTAACAATTGCAGGAATTGACAAACAGGACAAATTGCCTCAGAATATAAAGTCTTATGACGCAACAACAGCAAAATGGATTCGAATCGCAGACACTGGCGGCCATTGATATCGGAAGCAACTCCATTCGCATGACGATTGGACAGCTTAATCCCGATGGAACTTTGGATATTCTTGAACGAGCCAATCGGCCGGTGCGGCTGGGGAGGGATTGTTTTCGTTATTTTCGTTTGACGCCGGCGACCATGCGGGCCGTGGTGAATATATTACGGGAATTTAAACGTCGTATCGATGAATATCAGGTCCGGCATGTCTGGACGGCCGCAACCAGTGCGGTGCGTGAAGCTCGTAATGCGGATGTGTTTTTAGACCGGATACTGATGGCCTGTGGTTTGCAGGTCCAGATTATCGATGCCTCGCAGGAACGGAGAATTACCGTCTTGGCGGTACGTGCGGCCATGAACGGCAGCCAGATGAATTTTGCCGCCGGCCAGATGATGATTTGCGAAGTTGGGGGCGGCAGCACCACCATGACGATTATGCACCGCGGTAAAGTGATTAGTTCGCATAGCCTGGTTCTCGGCTCAATCCGGATTCAGGAGATGTTTGGATCTGAAGGGCGTTCCAGTACACAGATTGTTGAATTAATCGAAAATGAAATTGATTCGGTACTGGCGACGGTGAAAACCCTGGTGCCGCTGGGCCGTGTAAAAACCTTTATTGCGGTGGGCGGTGATGCCCGGTTTGTGGCATCCCGGGCCGGACAACAGATGGATAATCCTCAATTTCATCGAATTCGCCGTCAGGCTTTTGAAGAGTGTGTTCAATCCCATCGCAATCAGACGGTTGAGCAATTGGCGCTTCAGTCGGATATGTCGTATTCGGAGGCGGAAACGCTGCTGCCGGCACTGCTGATTTTCCAATCCCTGCTGCGACTGACTCGTGTCAAAGAAGTGATCGTTCCGGCGGTATCGATGCGTGACGGCCTGCTGCTGGAACTGTCCCGCCGCTGTCGGGGGCAGGAAGATGAATCCATTGCCCAGGAAGCCATCCAGTCGGCTATGGCGCTGGCGGAGAAATATCGTGTTAATCTGCATCATGCCCGCCGTGTGGCGGATTGTGCCCTGCGTCTTTATGATGAAATGAAATCCATCCACGGATTGGACGCAAGGGCAAGGCTGCTTCTTGAAGTGGCGGCGCTGCTCCATGAGTGCGGAACCTTTGTTTCAACCCGTGCTTACCACAAGCATACGTATTACCTGGTAGCCAATTCGGAGATTTACGGCCTGCTGCCCAAAGAGGTGGCTGTCGTGGCCCATGTTGCGAGATATCATCGTCGCAGCATACCCAAAATATCACATCTGGAATATACGGCGCTTGCCCAGGAATCCCGAATTCTGGTAAATAAGCTGGCGGCAATTTTGCGGCTCGCCAAGGCGCTGGATGTCATGAATATCCGTCAGATTGAACGGTTGCGGTGTGTATTGGATCAGGATTCCGTGCGGATTCAGGCGCCGAATCTGTCAGACGAGTCACTAGTCAAACGGTCCATGGAAATTCACAGCAGCATGTTTGAGGATGTATTTGGATTGAATCTTGAATTGGAAACATTACCGGAATCGACTTGATGACTGCGACTTTCAGGACACAACTGAATCTGGATGATTCCCGATTGTATATCAACAGGGAGCTGAGCTGGTTATCCTTTAACGAGCGTGTGCTGGAAATGGCCCAGCGCCAGGATGTGCCGCCCATGGAACGGATGAAGTTCTTGGCGATATTCAGCGCGAATCTCGATGAATTCTTCATGATTCGTGTTGCGGGTCTGATGCAGCGTATGCAAGCGGGTATTCAGACCAAAGACCCGAGCGGATTGACTGCGAACGAGCAGCTTGACGCGGTTCGTCAAAAAACGCTGACCCTGACGGCTCGTCACGGCGAGGCAGCGAAAACGCTTTTAAGGCTGCTGCAGAAGCATGGGCTGCATATCCTGAATCAGAAGACCTGGAACAGTGACCAGCGTCGATTTATACGGGACTATTTTCAATCTCAGTTGCTGCCGCTGCTGACCCCTATCGCGGTAACGGATCCGCAATCTTTTCCTTTGCTGCCCAATTTGCAATTGCATATCGGAATTACCCTGTCTGCTCAGGCCGGGGAAGAAAAACAGCTCATGGTAATCCCTGTCCCCACCGTCGTGTCGCGGTTTATTGGACTGCCCAGCAGAGAGGGGGAATTCTGGGTAACGCTCGAAGATATTCTGATAGAATGTGCCGGCCTGGTTATCCAGGGCAAAAACATCGAGGCGGTGGATTTGTTCCGTATTACCCGTGATGCCGATATCAAAATCCAGGAAGAAGAAGCCGGAGATCTGCTGGAAACCATTGAAGCGGCGGTTTTGGAACGACGTCATCGGCAGGCCGTCCGTGTGGAACTGTCTGCGGATTGTTCCTCGACGCTGCAAAACTGGATTCTTGCTCAGTTTCAGGTTGGCCCGCAGCAGGTCTATCCCATCGAGGGAATACCGGACTTGCGATGTTTGTGGGAACTCGTCGGACGGGGGGGATTTGAATCTTTGCGATGGCCGGACTGGCCTGCGCAGCATCCCGCCGATCTGGCGGGTTATGAATCGATCTGGGATGCCGCCGGCGATCATGATGTGATGCTGTTTCATCCATATGAGTCATTTGAGCCGGTGGTGGAATGGATACGGGCGGCAGCAGAAGATCCCAGCGTGCTTGCCATCAAGCAGACGCTGTATCGAACCAGCCCGGAGTCGCCTGTGATTTCGGCGCTTGAACAGGCAGCACGCTGCGGGAAAGAAGTGACGGTATTGGTTGAATTAAAAGCAAGGTTTGAGGAAGTCCGCAATGTTCGATGGGCCAGGCGGCTGGAAGACGCGGGCTGCTATGTGGTCTATGGCGTTGCAGGCCTTAAAACCCATGCCAAGGCCTTGTTGATTATCCGGCGGCAAGCAGGACGAATCAAGCGCTATGTGCATCTGGCAACAGGCAATTATAACGAAAAAACAGCCCGGCTTTATTCGGACATCGGCCTGATCACCTGTGATCCTCAGTTGACATCCGATGTGGGCGCTTTTTTTAATCTTCTAACCGGTTTTTCGGAGTCGGTCGGCTGGTCAAAACTGACGATTGCTCCAACTTCGCTGCGGCAGCGGATGCTGGATTTAATCGAGCGGGAAATCAAAGCCAGCACACCGGATCATCCGGGTCAGATCATGATTAAAGCCAACTCGCTGGAAGACATTCATGTGTGTCAGGCCTTATACCGTGCTTCAGCGGCTGGAGTGAGAATCAAACTGAATATTCGCGGCATCTGCTGTTTACGCCCTGCAATCAAGGGACTATCAGAGCATATTGAAGTAGTCTCTATTCTGGACCGGTATCTGGAACATGCCCGTATTTATTACTTTGATAACGGCGGACATCCGGAAGTGTATTTGAGCAGCGCCGATATGATGGGTCGCAATCTGGATCGGCGACTGGAGCTGTTTTTCCCAATGACCCAGCCGGATTTAAGGCAGCGGCTGAGTTCGATACTGGAGACTTATTTTTCCGATACAACCAATGCCTGGCGGCTTTGTTCCGACGGTGTTTATAAACAAATTGTATCCAAGGAAGACTCCCTGCGAAGCCAGCAGTCCTTTTATGAACAGATTGCTGACGCAGCAGGGTTCCAAAAAGCCAGATTCCGATTTCGGCCAATACGATCCAATGAAAAATAGTGATTCACTCAACACGTATCATTGTGTCGTGCGGAGCGTCTCAGAAAACATCGAAACAGACCTTGGCTTCGTTTTGCGAGGGCAATTTTTTTCAGGCACAGTGCTGTCGTTAATGCAGACCAATGGATGCCATCTTATACTGATTGTACTTAAAATTATCCGGTTCGTCGCGGCTAAGTACAGCAGCTTCAATCACGTGCTTCGTTTGCTCGCGGAATAATCATACCCGTTGGGTATACAAACTCGCATGGTTCCGTAGTTTTACCTCAAGGCCTGATCACGTCTCCAAAACTGTTTTAATCTAAGCAGTCCGGCATCCCGCATTCAAGCCAATGCTGAGCGAAAATAGCAAAGTCCTGCAGGTCCACCCTTGAATTCCGTGTAAAATCGCCGATGGGGAAATAGCCAATCGTCATATCATACAGTGTGGGTGTCAGGCCGTTGGCTGGCATTTGCATGGTAACCGTCACTTCCAGATATTGGCCATCGGGAGTATTTTCGAGGGGCAGGCCGTTCTCGACAAGTTCAGTGGGTGACCAGGTGATCCGGTTCTGGGAGCTTCGGACCTCGACGGTCATGCCGCTGCCCTGGGGAATATCCGCCGTCCAGAGTATCCGGCCCCAGTCAGTCTGCGGCGAATGGGAGTTATGAATCAGTCGCCACGTACCGACGCGGGTGGTTACCGTTTGCGAGATGATACCGGTCATGTCGCTGTATCCGTAGTGTTTTGTTCCGATGAGACGTTTGGATATCTCAATGGAATTGGATACAGGATTAATCCGGTGGATATACTCATCTCCGTTATCAACCGCCCAGATTTTCCCCTGCTGGTCGATGGCAACGCCTGTCGGGCTGGCCCCAACGGGAACGATTGTCTTTTGAATTCCATTTGGATCAAATCGAACCACCAGATTGGACGGTTCACTGGCAAACCAGACATCGCCATCTGCAGAGACTGCTCCGCCTTTCATGGAGTAGGTCGTATCCAGGGTCCACAACAGGGTTTTGGTCTGTGTATCGATCAGCGTAATCTTGTTGGACTGCCAGCCTGAAATATACAGTTTCCCCTCCTGATTCAGGGCCAGGCCGTAACAATGATGTCCCAGGGGAATGGTCCCGAAGCTGTCATCGGCCGAGTCAAGCCACAGAACATGGTTTTTGTCGTTGCCGGAAGACCATAAAATCCCCTGCGAATCCAGCACGGCTCCATAGGAGGTGTGATTGACGCCGGATACATCGATGCTCCTGGAGATGGTTCCGTTGGACAGGACATAATAGAATTTTTTGGTATTGTAAGTGCCCAGCCAGACATTGTTGTTTTCATCCACGGCAACGCCGCGAAGCCCGGGTGTCCAGTAATCATTGGCATAAGCCCCGGCATAGGTTCCCGGCACATAGGTTCCTTCCTTGCCTGCGACAAGAATAACCTCATAGAGGACACATTCATCCTGTCCCCAGGGCAGCATTTCGGCACCGGTAATATCGCCGTCATTGTTCAGGTCGCGGCTGGTATCCGCAACACCGTTGCCGTTGCGGTCGATGTAATGCCCCCGTTCCAGCAGACCAATTTTGACGGCACTGCTGGTCTGGCGATTGGCAACCCAGCAGTTGCCCTGCAGGTCCACGGTCGTTCGGGAACAGTTGCCGCTGCTGTCGGGGCCGGTATGATAGCGTCCCAGCTCCCGGCCGGTAATGGTATCTACTTTGGAAACGGTTGCTTCATTGCTGTTGGGGACCCAGATATAAGGCAGTATGCTTCCCTGTTCGGCAATCACAAGCTGTCCGGACTGGGGGGCATACGTCAGGCCGATTAAGTCACCCTGGTCAAAATCCGCATCCTCGGTATAAAAGCCCGGGGTTGGAATCTGCATATTCGCTGCAACCTGTGTAACCATTCGCACGTCATCTGAAATGTCCGGTTTGGTAAACGACACCGCGGTCAGATCGACAGATAGACTTTGCCCGGCAGGGATACCCGCAAGCGAGGAGACGATAACGCGCAGATCATAGTAGCCTCCGCTGTAAAGAACCGGAGTTGTATACCCGCCAGCAGTTACCTCCGAGGTAATATCCATACCGCCCGGCGTCTGGTATTGAATCGTCCAATAGCCTGAGCCTGCCGGACCTGTCAGGATTAATTTATCGGGCAGTGTATTATCATTTTCAATGCGGACATCGAAGATTTGCGTCGATTCTTTGGGAGTCTTGACTGTAACGGTCTGGCCGGTCAGGGTCGAGTAAATATTGTCTCCTTTGTAGGTAAACATCGTATCTGCTTTGACTTGGGCATCCGGGCGGGCGCCGGCAAATTTATCGATCTGAACCCATTGCGGATTATTGACCAGTGTTCCCTGATGCGCATTCCCACTGTTGTCGGTCGTGGTGGTCCCGTTGCCCTCGTCCAGATTCCATGCCGCAGAAAGCCCGATTTCGGTGCTATTCAAGGGCGTAACCATGGTTTCCTGAATCTCAGCCTGTGTCAGGGCGCGATTCCAGATGCGTACCTCGTCAATCAGTCCCTTAAAGAAGCGATTCAAATCGTATTGCCTGCCGATGCACCAGGGATCCGCATAATTGATGCCGCCGGACCAGCTATTGCCGGTACCTGCGACAAGCAATCCATTGTAATAGAATTTAGGGGCCTCGCCGGCCTTGCGGGTCACGGCAATGTGAGTCCATTGGCTGACGGGGATATAAGCATTGGAATTGGCGGAATGCCAGCCGTTATAGCCAATCTGAAAATGAATATGCCTGCGAAGGGCGGTTTGGCCGTCCGGATTGAGGCGATTATCAAATTGTATTCCGGTCCCGGTTCCGTCGCTGTCGCTTTGACAGGTAATGATACCGCCCAGTTCGTTGGAAAACTCCGGACACTGAATCCAGGCTTCCAGTGTAATTTCATTTTGCGGCTGCAGAGCCGTCTGGAGCAGGCCGCAGTTGACATATTGATCAGAGCCATTGAACAACAACGCATAATCAGCCCCGAATGCACACGTGCAGGGCAACAGTAACGACAGGGCCAGGCCAAAGACTTTCCAGGTTGACATAACCATTCTCCTCAAAGATATCCTGCGTAATTCAATCCATTTGGATTCCGGCTGTCTCCTTACAGCCTCTATTTTATAATCGGATGTTGAAATATCCTACTTTACCACTATTGTCTTATTATATACCTATTCAGTCCATTAATTCAACAAATTTTATATCGTCCTGTCGTATGATAAGTCATGGCAAGGGATTACATTTAAAATTTTGTCCGTGATGTCTCACCCCAGGGCAGCATAAATTATGCATTTAACCATCTCTTGGCTGGTTTTAAAAAACATCCCCGCTTTAATGATACAGGCAAATGACAATCATTTTCAGGTTTCGGCATTGCCTGATAGAGGCGAGGTTATGACTCCGATTATGTCTGCTGTCGATTTACTGCCGGAAGAAAATGGCCGTGCAGCATGATTACTCTGCTTAAAAAACAGCCATGACAACCCTGCATAATAAACCATGCATGATTTTCAGCGAGACTGGGGCACCCCCGACGTCCCAGTTTCCTCTTGACCACGTATGCAATTTCTCTTACACTTTTCGAACTGGTTAAGCACAATCGTAATCACTGGGAAATCGAAATATATCTTAGTCCGGAAGACAACACAATGATGAAATCTCGCAGAGAGCTTATCAAACAAGGCGGTCTTATCAGCTTGAGTATCGGGCTTGGTGCCGTTTCCAGTTCCTGCTCCGTTCCATGGACTTCACAGACGCAGGCTGGAGTCTCCCCCAGAGCTGTTCTCAGGTATAGACAAGACGGCACCTTTAAAATCGTCCAATTTACCGATATCCACTGGCAAAAGGACGGAGCCCAGGACAAAAAGACCGCACAACTGATGGCTGATCTGCTCGATGCCGAAAAGCCCGACCTCGTCGTTCTGACCGGCGATACCATCGAAGGGTCCACAATGACCGCCCGCGAAGACTATACCCGGGCCTATTCCGCATGTACCTTGCCCATCGTGGAACGAAAAATTCCCTGGGCCGCAGTCTTTGGTAATCATGATGAGGAAGGTCCCGTAAATCGACAGGATCAGATGAAGCTGATGCAGAATATTCCTTATTGCCTTGCCTGCCCCGGCCCCAAAGACATCGACGGCGTCAGTAATTATTATCTGTCGATTCATGATGCCGACGGCAAAGAAGCTAAAAACACACTGTATTTTATTGACAGCCTCGCTTATGCTCCCAAGGAGATGGAAAGCTATGCATGGATTACCCGCAAGCAGATCAACTGGTTTATCCGGACCGCAGAAAAAATAGAAAAGGAACATCGAAAAAAATTGCCTGCCCTCGCATTCTTCCATATCCCCATCCCGGAATACAATCAGGTCTTTGGCGACAACAGCCTCGGCTGTAAGCAGGAAGATGTATGCTGTCCAAAAATCAATTCAGGCTTCTTCGCCGCCATGCTTGAGACTCGTGATATCATGGGAACATTCGTGGGGCATGACCACATCAATGACTATGAAGGCGTCCTGTACGGCATCCGGCTCTGTTATGGCAGAGCCACCGGCTTCAGCACTTATGGCAAAGAGGGATTCCCCCGGGGCGGACGCGTTATCGTCTTATCCGAGGATCAAAAAGAATTTCGTTCCTGGATACGTGTTGAGAACAATCAAATCATGGAGTATCAAAAATCCCCAACTGCAAATCCATGATTAGGTATGATATTGTATGCATTGCTTCATTCAGGGACTGGCTCCGACCGGCTCTTTCTTTCACCCTGTTCGTTCGGGCTCCAGCAAATAACCTGAGATGTATCGGTTTAAGGAATCTGGTAAAAAAGCGGTTTCTGATTTTGCCGAGGGGGGCGTCTGGGACTCCGGCCGAGCGAAACGCCATCTAAGCCCAAACACTTGCAAACAGAGCCCCGGTCGGTTAGACTTAAACTCGCTATTGAAACGATTTAATATCAGGAATTGCTGGAGAAAGTCATGAAATTTCAATACGTTGCATATATACTGATGTCGCTGATTTTTGTCAGCCCAATACAGGCCGCTGATGCGTGGTCCGCCAAAGTTGAACCGGCGCTTGCACGAGCCGGCAATAATGTCGCCCAGCTCCGCAAAGCCCTCGACGAAATTCCCGCCGATCAGCGCCAGGGCATGCAATTTCTTATCGCGTATATGCCTGAACATGACCTGCAGAACCTGTCGGCGAAATTTTTGCTCAGTCATGTACAAAGTGCTTATCGTGCCTGGGATGAAGCCCCGTGGAAAGAACGTATCCCCAAAGACATCTTTCTCAACGACATCCTGCCGTATGCCAATATCAACGAGCGTCGCGATGATTGGCGGGTGGATTTTTACCAGCGATTTAAGCCGCTGATAAGCGAAGCCCGGACTCCCTCCCAAGCGGCAATCATCCTCAATCGGGAAATCTTCAAACTGCTGAAAGTTCAGTTCTCCCGCCAGCGGCCCAAAGCCGACCAGAGCCCCTACGAGACGATCCAGGCGGGTACTGCCTCGTGCACAGGGTTGTCGGTGCTGTTAATCGATGCCTGCCGTGCTGTGGGGGTGCCTGCTCGCCTGGCTGGAACTCCATTATGGCCTGATAAGAGCGGCAATCATACGTGGGTGGAAATCTGGGACAGCCAATGGCATTACACCGGAGCCGGTGAACCGTCGGAAGCCCTCGATCAGGCCTGGTTCTCAGCCAAAGCCTCAACGGCTCAGCGTGACCACAAACTGCACGCCATCTATGCAGTCAGCTATCAGCATACCGATCAGAAGTTTCCGCTGGTCTGGGATCGTGATGTGGATTATGTGTATGCAGTCAATGTGACCGACCACTATGCTGATCCCCGGAAAGATGTTCAGGAACAAGACAATCCTCCTGAAAAAGGATTACATTTTGATGTGGAAGCCTCGCTGCATGCAGTGGATCAGCTCAAAACCTATCTGCAGACACGCCGGCCGGACCGTGCCCCGCTGCCCGAACAGGTGTTTGCACAGGTCCCCTTGACCAAAAAAGACGCCCGGCAGGCTCAGGACTTGCTTTGGGCCGACCATGTCCGCTATATAAAAGAAACGCGCGCCGCCCAAATGGAATCCCGCCAGTTGACGATGGATGGATTGACCATGCCGTTCTTCTATTCTGTTGCAGGCGATAAACCCGAGGATGGGCGAAGCCTCTACATTTCGCTGCACGGAGGAGGAGGTGCTCCCAAGCAGATTAATGACAGCCAGTGGAATAACCAGAAAAGACTGTATAAGGTCCCCGAAGGCGTTTATCTGGCCCCTCGTGCACCCAATGATGCCTGGGACATGTGGCATCAGGGGCACATTGATGGAATGTTTGACCGGCTGATCGAAAATCTGATTGTTTTTGAGGATGTCAATCCCAATCGAGTGTATCTGCTGGGGTATTCAGCCGGCGGCGATGGAGTATATCGGCTGGCCCCCCGGATGGCGGACCGTTGGGCCGCAGCATCGATGATGGCCGGCCATCCCGGGGAAGCATCTGCGGTCAATCTGTATAATACGCCCTTCACTATCCATGTAGGCCAGAATGACACCCCATACAATCGCAATAAAGTTGCAGCGGAGTGGGGCGAAAAACTCGATGAACTGCAGAAAAATGAACCCGATGGCTATGTCCACTGGACCGAGATTCACAAGGGCAAGGGACACTGGATCGATAATGGAGCCGCCGAAGCCATACCATGGATGGCTAAGTTCTCACGTAATCCTTTGCCCAAAAAGATTATCTGGCGACAGGACAAACATACGCGTTTTTATTGGCTGGCTGTCGATAAGCTTGAGCCGGCTGCTGTCGTCCGCGCCTGCCTGAATGGTCAGGAAGTCAGCCTGCAAACCCAAGAGCTTGACACGCTATCCATTCGATTCAATGATGCCATGCTGGATCTCGATAAAGAGATTCGCATCACCGCCGGCGACAGGGAACTCTTCAAAGGCCGCCTGAACCGAACGATCGCAATTTTGGCCAAAACCCTCGCAGAGCGAGGAGACTCGACTTCCATTTTCAGCAGTGAGCAGACGGTCAAATGCAGACATTAAATGCTTCCTGGGTCCCCATCGGTGCAAAGGATAAATGACCGGGTGCAGTTGAAAAATCCTGTGTTGATGGTATAGAATATTGCTGATCGTGAAAATCTATGGTATCCTGTCGGTTATGATATACTATGAACTCATAAAAAGACGACCGGCTTTCATTGCATCATGCACAAAACGTATGAATCTGGCACCCTTGGAGTCCTTGATTTATGGAGTTTGTGCTTGTATTGTTCTTTCAAGTGTTGCTTTTGCCGGATGGGAACAGCGGTTTGCCCAGCCCCCGGCTGATGCCCGCATTCTGAAAATCATCCACAACTGGCCCGACCAGCCGGATGCCCAGGATCGATACATCGA
>CAZKAI010000015.1:2019-7316 GCA_964550565.1 uncultured Pirellulales bacterium | reverse complement strand
TGAAAATCATCCACAACTGGCCCGACCAGCCGGATGCCCAGGATCGATACATCGACAGGTTTCGAACACAGGGTTTTGGAGGCGTGGTATGCAACGTCTCCTTCGATCAATACCTTGAAAGTGAAGATAAATGGACCGCGTTTGTCAATGCCGTCAATAAGGCCAAAAAGGCGGGTTTCGCCATGTGGCTCTATGACGAGCGCGGCTATCCATCCGGCAATGCAGGGGGCATTACCCTGCGAGACCACCCGGAATGGGAAGCCCGCGGCCTGTTCGTTGCCGATACCGAGTCGCAGGGCGGCCCTGTATCCCTGACGCTTCCTCCCGGCAAACTGATCCTGGCGGGTGCATATCCAATTGCCGACGGCAGCATCGACATAACAAAAAAAACTGATCTCACCTCGCAGGTTGCCGACGGCAAACTGAGCTGGCAGGCACCGCCCGGTCGCTGGCGCGTGATGGCAATAACCGGGGATCGACTTTTTGAAGGGACTCATGCCGACGGGAATCTTCATGCCAAGATTCCCTACATCAACCTCCTTATGCCCGAGCCGACGGAACGGTTTATTGATGTAACCTATGGCGGTTATGCAAAACATCTGGGTGACGACCTGAGTCAATATTTCATGGCGACGTTCACGGATGAGCCGTCCTTGATGAGTCTTTTCCTCAAGCCGATGCCATACCGGCCGCTGCCCTGGTCGCCCAACCTGCCGACGGAATTCCAGAAACGCCGCGGCTATGCCCTGGATGCATCACTCCTTCCGGCTCTGGCAGTCGATGCAGGTCCTGCCGGCCAAAAAATCCGGTACGATTTCTGGCTGACGGTGGGCCAATTGGTTTCCGAAAATTATTTTGGCCAGATTCAAACCCGCTGCCGTCAGTATCATATTCCCTCCGGCGGGCATCTGCTGGCCGAAGAAGGCATCGTCGGACATGTCCCTCTGTATGGTGATTTTTTTCGCTGTATCCGCCGGCTCGACGCCCCGAGTATTGACTGTCTGACCAGCATCCCTTCCGAGGTACCGTGGTATATTGCCCGGCTGCTCAGCAGTGCTGCCGAGCTGGAAGGCCGGACGCTGGTGATGAGCGAAACCTCAGACCACAGCCAGCACTACCGGCCCGCAGGAGACCAGCGGCCCAGACGGGTAGTCACAGAAGCCGAAATCCGCGGAACCTGCAATCGTCAAATTGTGGCGGGTATTAACTGCATCACCAGCTACTACAGTTTTTCAGACCTGTCCGACGAACAATTGTGTCGTGTTAACGAGTGGGTAGGCCGCTGCTGCACGGCGCTTCGCGGCGGGCATCAGGTTGCTGATATCGCTGTGCTCTATCCCGCAGAAAGCCTCTGGGCCAGCTTTACGCCTTCCCGCAACTGGACAGCCGAGGCCGCGGACGCCTCCCGGATTGAAACGGTTTATCGTACCGCAATCGAAAGCCTGTTTGCTTCTAAGCGTGATTTCACCTTCATTGACAGCGGGGAACTGACGAAGGCGACCGTGGATTCCTCAGCCCTGGTCTCGGGCCAATTCAAATGGCAGGTGATTATCCTGCCCGGAGTCGATACCTTGCCGCTGGCAGCCTGGGAAAATCTTGCCGCATTTGTCCGACAGGGCGGCGCAGTGATCGCGCTTGGCGCTTTGCCGCAAAACAGCGAAAGTGAATTTCCCTGCGGTCGCGTGCAGGTGCTGGCTCAGGAAATATTCGGCCAAATTAAGGACAATGCCTCCCCAGTTCATGAACCTCAATGCAGTATCAATCCCGGCAAAGGCGTCGGCATTTTCCTTCCTTTTGGACTGGAAAGCCTGACTGCCCAGATACTCGACAGGCTTGTGGAACCGGATGTAAAAGTAGATAAGGCAGGCTCGCCGCTGCATGTTACGCACCGCCGTCTTGAAGACCACGATGTCTATTTCGTAATCAATGATAGTGCCAAACCGTGGACGGGGCAGGTGGATTTCGCTGCGACTGGAAACGGCCAGCGCTGGAATCCTGCCGACGGACGTATGGAAGAAGCATTGGCTGCAAGCACAGCCAAATTCAGCCTTGGAGCCTATGACGCGGCCATTTTTCGATTTACCTCTGCAAAACCGCCCCGACGACGAGAGATGACCCGCGACATGCTGCCAAATCTTACCTGGCAGGATACCCCGCAAGTCAAGCCGACTATGGGACATGGCGAATTTGTTCGTGCACAGCTCATACAAGATGCGGACCATTCCACCCCCGACTCAACAGTATGGCAGGCTTCCGCGGTTCTGACGAAGGGGCAGGTGGATACGCATCTGTTTCTCGAGTTCCGCTATACACCCCTGTTAGACCTCAGCGATGCGGATTGTCTGGCCATCGAAACATGGATTCCCGAAGGCCAGTCCACACCCAGCCGTATTCTGGTCATCCTGCACGAAGAAGGCGGCGGAGATTTTATCGCCGAAACCGGCCGCTCTCTGTCAACGTTGGGTCGGGAACGCACCTTTGTTGCCCTGAACCGTTTTCAACTGGCAGGCTGGTCAAAGGATGATGACGGCGTTCTGGACCCCAAACGAGTGGCCTGTATCCGGATTGGCTGGGGCGGTTACTACGGAACAGAAAATGAAAAGGTGCAGTTTAGCACAGCATGTCCTCAGCTTGGCAAGGTGACAGGCGGCCGTAAATAACAGTCCACTGTTATGTCCTCCGGCGTGGACACATCCCCAGCAGCCGTATTGTTCGTTCATCCGTCGCATCCCGATGAATCGAGTCGATGACTTTTTGTCCGTATTGTCGATGCCCTCAAAAAATCAATATTTTTCTATATCCTCCCCTGTTTATCGATTATACTGCCAATCTGCGGCGTATGACGGTCAACAACCATTTTAAGGGAGACGTATAATGACGGCCAAAGGAATTGCGATTATTGGAGTGCTTGGGATGCTGTTTGGGATTTCAGGATGTCAGGCGGGGCAAGGCTCGAAACAATCCGGGACAAATAAGCAGGTTCAGGCGGTGGGATTGCTGTGTGAGTATATGCCCAACCCAATCGGCCTCGATACACTTTCGCCGCGGCTGAGCTGGCGCATGGAATCCGCCCAGCGCGGCCAAAATCAGACGGCATATCAGATTATCGCTGCCTCGAGCCCGGACAATTTGAAGAACAACGAAGGCGATTTGTGGGACACCGGCAAAGTGAACTCCGCCCAGACACTGCATATCGCCTATCAGGGCAAACCGCTGGCTTCCTATCAGCAATGCTATTGGAAAGTCAGACTCTGGGGCAAAGATGGCCGTCCGTCCGCATGGAGCGAGCCTGCATCCTGGACCATGGGGATTCTGTCTGCCGATGAATGGAAAGGCCAGTGGCTCGGATACACCAAAGCATACAGCACCCCCGATGAGTTAAGCCTCAAGGGCAAATGGAAGCAGCAGTCTCCCTCGCCGATGTTCCGCAAGACCTTTGCAATCAGCAAATCAATCAAAAACGCCACGCTGCATGTTTGCGGTCTCGGTTTTCATGAAGCTTATCTAAACGGCAGCAAGGTCGGCGATCATGTACTCGACCCGGCCTTCACCCGCTACGACCGGGCCAGTCTCTATGTGACCCATGACGTGACCCGGATGCTCCAGAAGGGCAGCAATGCTGTGGGGGTGATGCTGGGCAACGGCTGGTACAATGTCTTTACCAGTGCCGCATGGAAGTTCAATGAGGCTCCCTGGCGCGACCAGCCCAGGATGCTGCTCCAGCTTCGTATCGAATACACCGACGGCACTTCGGAAATAGTTGTCAGCGACGCCTCATGGAAAGCGACAACCGGCCCGGTGATTCTCGATGGTATCCGCCAGGGCGAATCCTATGATGCCCGCCGGGAAATGCCCGGCTGGTGTACCGCTGATTTTGATGATTCAGGCTGGGATAAGCCCCAAATCGTTTCCGCCCCCAAAGGCATTCTCCGAGCACAGATGATGCCAGCCGTCAAAGTCGTCCAGACTATTCGACCGGTTCGTATGAGCTCACCCAAACCCGGTACGTATATCTTCGACCTCGGCCAGAACATCTCTGGCTGGGCACAACTCAAGGTCTCCGGCCCCGCCGGCACCAAAGTCCAGATGCGCTATGGCGAACGACTCCACGAAGATGGCACCCTCGACCAGAAGGAAATCAAGGAACATGTCTATGAAGATGTGTTTCATACGGATACGTATGTTCTCAGTGGCAAGGGAACCGAAACATGGGAGCCGCGGTTTACCTATTATGGGTATCAGTATGTCGAACTCACCGGCTTCCCCGGAATCCCGACGCTCGACACGATTTCCGGTCGGGTCGTCCATACCGCATTTGACCAGATCGGCCAGTTCAAATGTTCCAATGACCTGATTAACAAAATCCACCACGGTACCCTGTGGGCATATCGGGGCAACTATGTCGGCATCCCGACCGATTGCCCGCACCGTGAGAAAAACGGCTGGACAGGCGATGCCCAAATCGCCGTGGATCAGGCCATGTTTAACTGGTTCAACGGGGCCGCTTACACCAAGTGGATGATGGACTGCAAGGATGAGCAGAAAGATACCGGTGAACTTCCCGGTATCATTCCCACCGGCGGCTGGGGTTACGCCTGGGGCAATGGTCCCGCCTGGGACAGTGCCTATCTGATCATTCCCTGGACGATGTATCAGTACTATGGCGACGTGCGGATACTGGAAACGCACTTCGACCGATTCAAACGTTATGTGGATTACCTGACCCGCCGGGCCGAAGGTCATATCGTTAAAATAGGTCTGGGCGACTGGGCCCCCGTCAAGACCACAACTCCCGAAGCTCTGACCTCAACTGCCTATTATTATGTCGATGCCTTGATTACGGCTCGCGCAGCCCAAATTCTCGGCCAGACGGCGGATGCTGAAAAGTATAATGCCCTTGCCGGTCAGATTAAGGATGCCTTTAACAAGACTTTCTATAAAGGCAATGGTATCTATGAGCCGGGCAGCCAGACGGCCTTGTGCTTTCCGCTGTTTTATGATCTGGTACCCCAGAGCGAACGACCAATGGTGGTTGCAAACCTGGTCAAAAACATCGAGTCGCAGGCCTTTCATATTGACACCGGGATTCTGGGTGCCAAGGCGATCTACAATGTGCTTTCCGATAACGGTCAGCATGAAACCGCATGGCAGATGCTGATGCAGACCACCCGGCCCAGTTACGGTTACTGGATTGAGCAGGGGGCGACCACCCTCTGGGAACAGTGGGATGGCACGTGTTCCCGCAATCACATCATGTTTGGCGACATCGGAGCCTGGTTCTATAAGAATCTGGCCGG
>CAZKAI010000015.1:0-1919 GCA_964550565.1 uncultured Pirellulales bacterium | reverse complement strand
CCTCCGGCCAGTATCAGTTTGCGTCTATGATTCGGTAATGGAGGATAGGCCCGCATGCACCGAATGATACCCCCCGGGCTGAGTGTTTGACAGCGGCCCGGGACTGGGTTAATATAGATAGACAAGGTGCAGGTTCGAACTATGCCAAAACGGCTTTAAGGGGATTGATATGCTTGTAAGTCGTTGTTATGCAATGCTTTATGTTGTCTTTTGCAGCGTTCCGCTGGTGTGTCTGAGTTGTTCGGGCGATCCGGCAGGCAGCAGACACAAGACCGCATTAAACCACACCACAGGAGCAAGCGTTATGGCCAGAGAACTCATCTCATCAAACGCATCAGCCAATGCCATCTCCAAAGTCTGGGTTGCCGACAACGGAGACGGCACGTATAAAAATCCCATCCTGTATGCCGACTATTCCGATCCGGATGCGGTTCGCGTTGGCGACGATTACTACATGACCGCCTCCAGCTTCACCTGCATCCCCGGCCTGCCCATCCTGCACTCCCGGGATCTGGTCAACTGGACCCTCATCGGCCATGCCGTCCAGCGCTACCCGAATGACTTGTTCGACCGGCCCCAGCACGGCAAAGGCATCTGGGCCCCGGCTATCCGTTATCATAACAACCTCTTCTATATCTTCTGGGGTGATCCGGACACGGGCATTTATCGCGTCCGGGCCAAAAATCCTGCCGGGCCGTGGGATGAGCCGCTGCTGGTCGTGCCCGGCCAGGGACTCATCGATCCCTGCCCGTTCTGGGATGACGACGGCAGGGCGTACATCGTGCATGGCTGGGCGGGCAGCCGCACCGGCGGCTTTAACTGCGTCCTGACTCTCCGCCAGATGACCCCCGATGCCAGTGCGGCCATCGGGCAGGGCAAGCATGTCTTCGACGGCCACGAAACCCAGCCGACCATCGAAGGCCCAAAGTTCTATAAGCGCAACGGCTATTATTATATCTTTGCCCCCGCCGGCGGGGTTGCCACCGGCTGGCAGACGGTCCTGCGGTCTAAACAAATCACCGGTCCTTACGAAGAAAAAATCGTCCTTGCCCAGGGTAGTACTCCCATCAACGGCCCGCATCAGGGTGCCTGGGTCGATACACCCCTGCGCGAAAACTGGTTTATCCATTTTCAGGATTGCGACGCCTACGGCCGTGTTGTGCATCTCCAGCAGCTCAACTGGATTGATGACTGGCCGGTCATCGGCATCGACAAAGACTGTGACGGCAAAGGTGAGCCGGCGCTGACCGAACATAAGCCGCTGATTCGCGGCATTAATCCCATCACCACCCCGCAGGAAAGCGACGAATTCGATTCCGATACGCTGGGTCTGCAATGGCAGTGGCAGGCCAATCCGAAATTGACCTGGTATTGTCTGCTGCCGGGCAAAACGCACCTGCGGCTGTTCGCCGAAAAACTTCCCGCGGAAAGGGCCCCCTTGACCGAGGCCGGCAATCTGCTCCTGCAGAAGTTCCCCGCCCCGACCTTTACCGCAACTACCCAGGTTAAATTTACACCCCAGTGGGACGGCAAGCGGGCGGGTCTGACAATTATGGGCGAAGAATACGCGAGCTTGTCGATAACCAAAGTCAAGAACAGCTTTTCGCTGGTCCTGCATACCTATAAACCCGGCGACGAGAACATCGAAACCATCGTCGCCGAACAGCCGCTGCCCGGCGATACCGTCTATCTGCGGGTCAAGGTGACAGCCCCGAAGGCCGGATGTCAGTTCAGCTACAGCCTCGACGGCCAGCAGTATAACGACATTGGCACTCTGTTTCAGGCCAAACCCGGCAAGTGGATCGGCGCCAAAGTCGGCCTGTTCTGCATCAGCGAGCCATCCGCCCGAAACGGCGGCTATGCCGACTTCGACTGGTTCAGGATTGAGTAACATAAGGAACCACAGATTGCACAGATTA
>CAZKAI010000014.1:1309-53242 GCA_964550565.1 uncultured Pirellulales bacterium | reverse complement strand
CAAACACGGGAGAGGTTATTAAAAGACATAACGAGATCAAAATCGCCGGCTTGATGAATGTGTTCATTTTCATTGGCGCTCCGTATTTTGAAATTCTGTTACAGGTTCGGCTGCTTCCTCTATCGCAGCTATTCCTCAATTTCCCGTTTAAAAAGCAGCCTAAATAAGTTTTAGTACCAAAATAATGCTTGTCAAGGGATTTCCATAGTATAAATGAGTGTTTGAACGACGATGGGGCAAGGGGATTGTACAAAAAAGCCCCGTCGGGTAGTGTGCCGGACGGGGCTTTGATTGATGGGGTAAGGGATGGCTAGGATTATTTTTTCCCGTAGGCCTGTTCGGGGTCATAGACTTTTTGGGCGATGGTTTCCATCGCGGTCAGGGAGCCTTTTTTGACGGCCCGGTAGAAGCAGGACTGGTAGCCGACGTGGCACTGGCCTTCATCGACAAGGACCTTGAGAATTAGACAATCCTGATCGCAATCCACCAGAACCTGCTGGACTTTCTGGACGTGGCCGCTCTGTTCGCCTTTGCGCCAGAGTTTCTGACGTGACCGGCTGAAATAAACCGCGTTGCCGGTGCTGAGGGTCAGGTCGAGGGCTTCCTTGTTCATATAGGCCACCATGAGGACTTCGTTGGTTTTGGCGTCCTGGGCGATAGCGGTGATCAGGCCGTTGGCATCGAATTTCGGTGTAAAATCCAGACCTTCTTCAATCTGTTTATTGGCTGCCATGTTCATACTCCATGAAAATCAAACTTCTATTTTTAAAACCCTGGTTATCTTTTCCAGCCTCAATTGACGATATACAAGGTAGTGTAATTTCCCGCTGGAAATTCTTGCAGGGGGACTTTGTACACGGTATGCTCGGGAAAAACAAGGATTTTTTGGGATAGCTGTGTGACGCAGGACGATAAAAATAAGAAAAACAGCCATATCAGTATTATTTTGCGGGGTGGGGTTGCTCTGATTGCCTGTTGTCTGATTGCCCTGAAGCTAGATTTCAGGGAAGTGGCGAAGGTCTTTTCCAACATTTCCGTGTGGGTTTTAGGCGTTGTTGTTGCGGCATTTTTGGTCAGCCAGACCATTCTTGCGTTTCGGTGGTGGCTGTTTATGCGGAGTTCAAATATCCAGATTCCGTTATGGTCGGCCATAAAACTAACCTTTCTGGGTCTTTATTTTAATAATTTTCTGCCTGGATCCATCGGGGGCGACCTTGTGCGGGCATGGTATGTGGCCAAGCATACGCACCGGCGCATGGCGGCGGTCATCAGCGTCTTTGTGGACCGATTATTGGCCCTTTTAGGGACGATTTTGATGGCGGTGACGGGGGTGATGCTTGCGGGACAGGAGGGATTGTTTGTTGCCAGTGACAAGAAAAAAGACTATTTAGGTCTGATAAATGAGAATAGAAACCTTGTTTTTACAGTCCTTGCGGTTGTAGTGGTGCTGGCAGTGGGATTGGTGGCTGTTCCGGCCGTTCGAAGGCGTCTTAAGGCATTATATGAAAAGGCTTTACAGTATATTAAAAGTGCTTTTGTTCACCTGTTGGAAGCAGGGGTATTGTTTGTGAAAAAGCCGCTGCTTGGGCCGGGGGCGCTGATGCTGACGTTTTTACTGCAGGGGATGGTGATTCTTTCGATGTGGTTTTTGGGGATGGAAATGGGGATTCCAACTCCGATGGAGGGGTATTTTGTCTTTTTACCGGTGATGTGGGTGGTTGGATCGGTACCCATTAGTATTGCCGGGATTGGGATTATGGAGGGAGGATTGATTGTATTGTTTACCCAGTTTGGCGGTGCGTCGCTGGAAGCGGCGACGGCTCTAGCTCTTAGCCAAAGGGCGGTATGGATCATAGCGTCCTTGCCGGGGCTGGGGGTTCATTTGTCTGGAAAACACCTGCCCAGTGAGATTGGGGAGCGATTTTCTATTGACGACAATCAGGAAATAAACTAAAGTGTATATGGTATAAATACCCGTTTTTGATAAGACTTAGTGACAATTATATGGTCTTTCCTGTGGGCCAAAAGCAATTTGGAACATGCAGGATCGTTTGAAGCGTATTGCGATTTTTATAACAATATTTTGAACGTGTCGTAAAGACCGCCAAATGCAAGCATTGAGATACTTCATGAGGCATCTGCCGGGGGGCAACAAGGCCAAATTGGCCGGCAATAGTCAGTCTGCTGAGTTGGCTGGACGGGTTGTTTTTTTCCAGTCTCACTATCAAATGAAGTTCAATATCCGTGGGATTGAACAGGATAGCCGATATAGAATAAGACCTGGAACGCCGGGATGACCGAGGCGTAGCAGGATTTTTTGTTTTTGTGCCGGCCCAGTCGAACCGCGGCAGGCTGGAGAACTTAGAATACCTGACGGAAGCCGTAGAGAAATTGAGTTGATGGAGTTGGAAAAGCATGGAAGTTGCCGCCCGAGAAGGCGGATGGAAATTCAGGATGTATAACGTATGAAAACAGTAGTGGTCGCAACCGGTAAACTCTTTTGATCAGGAGGTAGTTATGTTATTTACAATCAGCGGCAAACACATTGAAATAACGGATGCAATTCGCGCCCACGCCAAAGAAAAAGTGGAAAAGCTGCCTCGATTTTTTAATCAGATATCTCACATTGAGGTCCTGCTGGACGCCAGTCAGGGCAGCATGCCTGTGGTGGAAATCATTGCCCGGGCGGAGCATTTTGGGGATATTATTGCAAAAGATACCGGTCCGGATGCTTATACCTGCATTGATATGGCGGTGCATAAGCTGGAGCGGCAACTGAAAAAGATCAAAGAAAAACAGCGTGATAATAAATTTGTGCCTCAAGTTGAATTGCCCAAAGCTGAGTAAGCGGGTATTCTGCGTTACGAACAACCACGATACGACTTGAGGCGGCACCTAATATTTCCAGTTGCAGGGAGATGGTTGGTCCCTGGATAGCGAGCTGGTCGTTTTGTTTGAGAGGATAATATGAAGCTTTCGGATATTGTATGTTCAGATGCAATTGTGGCTCGTCTTAAAGCCAAGCAGCGCGATGAGGCGATTCGAGAACTGGTGGGTATACTTGGTAAGTCCGGCAAGATTCCGAAAGATTCCGTGGATGCGGTGAGCAAACTGGTGATTAAGCGTGAAAATGAGGCCAGTACAGGGATTGGCAAGGGCGTGGCGGTGCCTCACGTCAAGAGTGCGGATATCAGCGAGCCTGTTGCGGCGGTGGGGTGTTCGGCGGACGGGATTGATTTTGCGTCGCTGGATAAACAGCCGGTGTACAGTGTGATTCTGCTGGTCAGCCCGACGAACAATCCGGATCGTCACCTGCAGGCGATGGAGACGGTGTTCCGCAACGTGCAGAAGGATGATTTCCGGCGTTTTCTGCGTCAGGCCCAGACGTCCAAAGAGATTGTGGAAATCATTGCGGATGCCGACGGCGACGGGATGGAATAACACCATCCATCAGGGATGAATTTTCCGCGGCGGCTACAGGCTGTTTTGTGCCGTGTGTATTTACTGGATAATCAACCCTGCAGCGTCGCGGTGACAAAGCGGCTGCCGGAAGCCGGCAGATAAAACTCTTTAGCCGCGACGAAATGGAAAATTTCAAAGAAGATCAGTATCATTAACCCGGGCCGGACGTCGGCGTGTTCGGTCCCAGATAAAGGCGTAATTGGCGGTGAGCGAAGCGGTTCACGAGATAGAGGTGGAAATCAGGAATGCCGAAGGTATGCACATGCGGCCTGCGATGCAGTTTGTGGATTTGGCGGGCAGCTTCAAGTCCGACATCTCGGTCAGCAACGAGGTGACGACGGCCGACGCCAAGAGCATCATGCAGATGACCATGCTGGCGGCCACCTGCGGTTCCAGGCTGCGTGTTCGCGCCAAGGGGCGTGACGCCAAGGACGCGCTGGAGGCCATCCGCGAACTGGTCGAAGAGAAATTGTTTGGAGAGCCTCCGGGCGAGAAAGCAGCCAGCGTACAAAAAAGGTAAACACGGGATATGGAAATCAGGAAGGGAATCGGCGTATCACCCGGCATCGCGATTGCGCGATGTATGGTCATCGACTCGAAAGACTACCGGATTCCCCGCCGCAGCATCCTGGATTCCCAGTGGGCGAAGGAAATTCTGCGAGTCCGCCGGGCTTTTGCATTTGCCATCAAAGACCTGACCGAGCTGAGCGAGCGCAAGCATTTTGAAGAAGGCAAGATTAAAGACATTTTCGCGGTTCACATGCGGTTTTTACGGGACAAGACCTTTCGCAAACGCATCACGGATTTTATCGATAAGGAACGGGTGACCGCCGAGTATGCGGTTTCGACCATTCTGCGTGAGATTGCATCGCATTTCGAGGGAATTGACGATCCTTATATCAGCGAGCGTGCGGCGGATATTTACGACATCGAGCGGCGTCTGCTGATACACCTGCTGGGCAAGGTCAAGGAAGAGGTGGAGCATCTGCGGGAAGAAGTGGTGATCGTGGCCCACGACCTGACACCGACGCAGACGGCCAGCTTCAACCGCACGTTTGTCAAGGGATTTGCCACGGAAGCGGGCGGCCGGACCAGTCATACGGCGATTATTTCCAAGACGATGGGTATTCCGGCGGTGGTGGCGCTGGGGGACATGACCTCGGGGATTAATTCGGAAAGCGTCGTGATTATCGACGGCAACCGGGGCGTGGTAGTGGTTGACCCGGATGAAGAGACGCTCAGGCAGTACCGTAATTACGCCCAGCAGGTCAGCCTGTTTGTGCATCAGCTTGACGAACTGCGGGACAAGCCCGCGGTGACCCGGGATGAGGTCAAGATTCAACTGCTGGGCAATATCGAATTTCCGGAAGAGTCGGCGATGGTTCGCGACAAGGGGGGCGAGGGTATCGGGCTGTATCGGACGGAATTTTTGTATTTGTACGGCGGGACGGAACCGACGGAAGAGGACCACTACCAGGCGTATGCCCAGGCGGTCAAGGTGTTTCCGCATGAGCCGGTGGTCATCCGCACGATGGACCTGGGGGCCGACAAGCTGCCGCAGACGATTCGTCAGACGCCGGAAGCCAATCCGGTGCTGGGGCTGAGGTCGATCCGGTACTGTCTGCAGAACCTGGGGCTGTTCAAGACGCAGCTTCGGGCGATTCTGCGGGCGTCGGTGCTGGGTGATGTGCGAGTGATGTTTCCGCTGATTACCAATCTTCAGGAACTTCGCCAGGCGAAGATGATTCTGCGGGATGTGATGGAAGACCTGGACGAGTATGCTGCGCCGTATAACGCGAAGCTGCCGGTGGGGATTATGATTGAGACGCCCAGCTCGGCGCTGACCTCGAATTATCTTGCAGCGGAGAGTGATTTTTTCAGTGTCGGAACCAACGACCTGATTCAATATACGCTGGCGGTGGACCGCGGCAATGAACATGTCTCGACGCTGTTTTCAGCGGCGGAACCGGCGATTGTCCGTATTTTACGCAGCGTGATTCACGATGCGGGCAAGGCGGGCATCGGTCTGAGTATCTGCGGCGAGGTGGCGTCGGATCCGGAATATATCATGCTGCTGCTGGGGATGGGTGTTCGGACACTGTCTCTGGCGGCACCGATGATTCCGGAGATCAAGAAAATTATTCGTTCGGTGACCATCGAGGACTGCAATATGCTGGCGCGTCGCGTGGCGACGCTGGATTCGCAGCGGCAGATCAAGAATCTGCTTCGGGATGCGGCCAGCCAGATATTGCCTGGACAATTGTAAGCGTCCGGTTCATCGACGACGAACATGGGAACCAGGAGCCTTCCGGCCGGACAGGACGGAAGTGCATAACAAAATTCGGAATGCTGGGGCATCGCTGCCGGGAGGCCGGAAAAGCGGGTGGCCCGGAAAAGGACACATGCAGCCGACTAAAACACTGTTGTTTTATTTTTCAATCACGGGGGGGCCGAGCTATCTGTCGCAGCAGGAAACGCTGACGATGTGGAGCCGGGCGCTGCTGCGCGCCGGGATTGAGCCGGCCTATTCCCAGGGATTTAATCCGCATCCAAAGATTTCTCTGCCGCTGCCGCGTTCGGTCGGGGTGGAAGGCGACCAGGAACTGCTGGCGGTGCAGACGGAAACTTGTGACAGGTCTGCCGAAGACCTTCAATCCGGTATTAATACCCAGCTCCCGGAAGACTGTACGGTATTCAATGTTCAGATTCTGGAGGGCAAGGCCCGCCGATATCCGGGCAGCATTCTGTACCGGTTTGAGCCGAAGTTCTCCTGCTGGACGGAGGCATTCAAGCAGGGGCTCGATGCGTGCCGGCGGCACATTGAGGCGGGAGACCGGGTGGAGATGGTACGTCAGCGGCCCGATGAGCGTGTGGGCAGGACGGTGGATATCGGGGTGTATCTGCAGGCGGTCGGCTGGGATGAGCGGGTTGTTGAGGTGCGGTGCCGGTTCAGCGGACAGGGGACGGCGCGGGTGGAGGAATTGCTGGGATGGGTGGGATTGCGACGGGAGGATTTGTGCAGGCCGGTGCTGCGGACGGGCATTGAATGGCTGACGACGGGATGGCAGACAGCGTCGGCAAAGGAAGAAGCGGAAGGGGATGAGGCGGAGCCATCGGAGGATTCGATGGACGGACAGGATCAGAATCAGAAACCATAAAAACAGGGACAACAATGAATATTGAAATGATTATTAATGTCAGCGAGGGTGAAGAGTCCCGTGTGGCGGTGGTCTGTGACAATGTGCTGGAGGAATTGCATATTGAACGGGCCGGAACGACCAGCCTTGTGGGCAATATCTACAAGGCCAAGGTGGTCAATATCGAGCCTGCGATTCAGGCGGCGTTTATCGATTTCGGGGTGGTCAAGAACGGCTTTCTTCACATCAGCGATCTGCACCCGCGGTATTATACGGGGCACAAGGAAACCGAAGAAAATATTGGCCGCCGCAAGAGCGTGACGCAGCGCCCGCTGATTCAGCGGTGCCTGAAGCGGGGGCAGGACCTGATTGTGCAGGTGATCAAGGAAGGCATCAATACCAAGGGCCCGACCCTGACGACCTACCTGTCGCTGCCGGGCAAGTATATGGTGCTGATGCCGTGGATGAATAATATCGGCGTTTCGCAGAAGATTGAAGACGAATCCGAACGTAAGCGGCTGCGCGAGGCGGCCAACGGATTGAAGCTGCCGGACAATGCGGGGATTATTATCCGCACCGCGGCGCTGACGGCGACCAAGCGGGACCTGCAGAATGATTTGTCGTACCTGAGCCGGCTGTGGGGTGCGATTACCAAGCGGATGGATCAGGAAAAGGCCCCGGCGGAGATGTACCGCGAATCCGACCTGGTGCTGCGGACGGTGCGTGATATCTTTGATACGCGGATATCCAAAATTGTCTGCGACAACGAGACGATTGCCAAACAGATTCGGGACTTTGTCTCGATTGTTCAGCCGAAGCTGAAAAACCGGGTGTCGTTTTATGACCTGAAGACGCCGCTGTTTCACAAGTACAACATTGAAAAAGAGATTGAAAATATTCAATCCAGCCGAGTGGAGCTCAAATGCGGCGGATCGCTGGTGATTGAACAGACCGAGGCGATGGTGACCATCGATGTCAACAGCGGCAAATACCGCAAGCCCGACAATGCCGAGCAGACGGCGCTGAAGATCAACCAGGAGGCAGCCAAAGAAATTGTCCGGCAACTGAAGCTTCGGGATATGGGGGGGCTGATCGTCTGCGATTTTATCGACATGCGGGAGAATAAAAACAAGCAGGCGGTGGAGAAGGCGTTCCGGGAAGAACTCAGGACCGACCGGGCGCGGACGCGGGCGCTGAAGATGAGTGCCTTTGGTCTGATTGAACTGACGCGTCAGCGGCTGCGGCCGTCACTGCAGTCCAGTACGACCTATCGCTGCCCGCATTGCCGCGGGACCGGATCGGTCAAAAGTCCGGCGGCGCAGGCAACTGAAATTCTGCGGTCGGTGCGTATGGCGCTCAGCCGTGAGGAAATCAAGCGGGTGGAGGCGACGGTAGCCGCCCCGGTGGCTGAGTATCTGCTCAATCAGCGGCGCAGCAACCTGGCTGAACTGGAGCAGGAATCGGGTGTGCAGATTGTTATTAAGTCTGATTTTCTGGCAGGCTCGCAGAGTCTGCAGATGGTCTGTTATGATGAACGCGGCAGTGTCGTGAAGGTTTAACGGCGTTGCCTGAAGACTATGAAAAAGGATCGTATGTTTGATTTGGATTATGCACGGATGGTATTGCAGGCGGAGGCGGCGGGTGTTGCTTCGCTGGAGCAGATTGTCGGGCAGCCTGCCTATGCAAAAGCCTGCGAGATGATATTCAATTGCAGCGGCTCGGTGATTGTAACCGGGGTTGGCAAGGCGGGCATTGTCGGCAATAAAATCAGCGGAACACTGGCTTCGACGGGAACACCGAGCCACTTTCTGCATCCGACCGAAGCGGTTCACGGGGACCTGGGGCGGGTGCGGCGGAATGATGTTGTGCTGGCATTGAGTCACAGCGGCAGCAGTGACGAGATCCTGCGGCTGATTGAGCCGCTCAAGCAGCGGGAAATACGCCTGATATCGATTGTGGGTGACAGTCAGAGCCGGCTGGCCAGGCACAGCGATGCGGCATTGTGCATGGGCAGGATGGCGGAGGCGTGTCCGCTGGGTCTGGCGCCGAGCGTTTCGACGACCTGTATGCTGGCGCTGGGGGATTCGCTGGCGCTGACAGTGATGAAGGCGCGGCAGTTCAGCACGGAAGAATATGCCCGGTTTCATCCGGCCGGAGCGCTGGGAGCCAAACTGATTACAGTGGGCCAGACGATGTGGTTCAAGTCCGGCGAGGCGCTGCCGGTGGTTAAGGGAGGCCAGACGGTTCAGCAGATGCTGGATTTGACCAGTCAGCAGAAACGGCATGGTGCGGTGATGGTGGTGGACGGCGAGGGAAAACTGGCCGGAATTATTACCGACGGTGATCTGCGGCGAGCAATGACGCGGTTTACCAAAGAGGTGTTCGGCAAACGTGCCGAGGAGATCATGACCGCCGGCTGCAAGCGGGTGCGGGAGGATACACTGGCGGCGGAGGCGATGGCGATTTTCCACCGGTACCGGATTGATGAATTGCCGGTGGTGGATAGTGATGATCGGCCGATTGGTCTGATTGACGTTCAGGATATTGTGGCGATTAAGATTGTGGGGTAAAGCCCCGGCGGGTGTGTTATACCCAACGGGTATGATTATTCCGCAAGCAAAACAAGCACGTGGTTGAAGCTGTTGTACTTAGCCGCGACGAAACGGGAAATTTCAAGTAGGGTCAGTATATGTGTGCAAAACAGGCGGATTTGGGCCGGATTCAACTGCTGATCATGGATGTGGACGGCGTCTTGACCGATGGCGGTATTATTATTCATTCGGATGGCTCGGAAAGCAAGCGGTTCAATGTGCTGGACGGCCAGCGGGTGACGCTGTGGCATCGGGCGGGGCTGGACAGTGCCATCCTCAGCGGACGCGAGACGGCGGCGACGACGGTACGAGCCGAGCAGCTCGGTATCAAATACGTGCTGCAGGGCTGCAAGCAGAAACTGCCGGCCTTTGAACAATTGCTGAAAGATACGGGATATTCACCCGAACAGGTGGCCTATATTGGCGACGACTGGCTGGATTTGCCGCTGCTGCGACGGGTCGGATTTGCGGTAGTGCCGGCACAGGGCGTTGAGGAAATCAAGCCGTATGCTCATTATGTGACGCGGGCTGCCGGCGGGGACGGGGCGGTGGCGGAGGTGATTGAGTATATTTTGCGTCAGACGGGCCGATGGGAACGGTCGATTGAGCGGTATCTGATATAAATAAGGAAATTCATTATGGTGCGAAAGCTGATTATCGGCATCGTGGCCGCGGCCATTGTGGCGTTATTGTTCTGGGGATATCTGCGCCTGACGGGCAGCAAGGGATTGCCGACTGGCCAGACATCATCGATACGGGATATCCCGGATCTGCCGGATGACCCGCAGGCCCGGCAGATTGACCAGACGAAAATTATTGGGGTTAACCAGGCACGCTATACCATTCTGGACCCTCAGACACGGCAGGTTCGGCGGATTTTTGGTTTTGAACGTCTTGTCAATCCCGGGTCACAATCCAACAACTGGCAGGTGCTCAAGCCGTATATGTATGTGTTTGAAGACCGGTTTCGATGCCGGATGGATGCGGATAAGGGGGATATTCAGGTGGAAGACAGCGGCAGTACGCCGGTCCCCCAGGATGCCCAGTTGACCGGCAAGGTGGTCATTCGGCTGCTTCCGGCCGAAGGGCAGAAATTTACCGAGACGGTGATTCTGCTGGATGATTTGAATTACAGCAGTGAGCGGTCGGAGTTCTTTACCAATGGGCCGGTGGAGCTGATTTCGGCCCAGGCCCGGCTGGTGGGCAAGGGGATGCTGATGATGCATAATCCGGCCAACGGGCGGATTGAGTATTTTCAGATCAGGGATCTAGAGTATTTGCGGCTGAAAAATGCGGTGTCGTCGAAATTGTTCGGCAGTGAATCCGGTACAGAGGTCGGGAAAGCCGGTGTCGCGACGGCCAGGCCCGAAGCTGCGAACAAGCCTGCACCTGCCAAACCCGTTGATTCTGATGCGAAGGCGGCATCCGGGATAGCACAAACAGAGCCGAACAGTACGGATATGCTGACGGCTCCGCTGCTGTATCAATGTGCATTGCGGGATAATGTGGAGATTCACTATGCCCGGCAGGCTATTATCAAAGGGGCCCAGGAAATTACGATTCTGAATATGCTGTTCGGGCCTCAGCCCGGCAGTGGGGCACCGGACGAACCAGCGGCACAGCAGTCTGCCGCGACGGCGGTTCAACCTGCGGCAGCGACAGCTCAATCTCCGGAAACGCTGCTGGAAGGCGAGCTGCCGTGGGAACAGCGAACCAAACTGCCGGACGTCCCCGCCGATGATGATACGACCGATGTGATTGTGACCTGCGACGGCGGGATTGTGGTCAAACCGATGGACAGTTTATATGATGGAAAGACGGCGATTTCGCTGGATGTTCAGGTGACCGGCAAGCCGCTGCTGATTCAGCGGCTGGATACCGCGGCCGGCCAGGCGCCTTATACGATGGTGCAGTGCCAGAGCCTGCAATACAATCCCTCGCAGGAAGTGCTCAAGCTGTTTGTGGGTGAATTTGAAAAAACGGTGCGGCTGAATATGAATGCCGATGGCGGGTACCTGGAGACGACGGGCAATGTGCTGTGGGATCGCAAGAGCAGTTATGCCCTTGTGGATGGGCCGGGCAGGATGGTGTTTGAGCCTTCAAGCGGCAAGACCGACACTGCGGACAAACCTGAGATGGCGTCGCTGTCGGGGCCGGCGCAGGTGACATTCGGGCAGAAGATGGATGTGTTTTTTGCCGAGGCGCCGCAGTCGGCGCAGGGTGAGATGGCCCTTGCTGCGGTCAACCTGGCCGGGGGAATGAAGGCGGTGATGAAAAACAGTTCCACGCTTCGCACGCAGGCCGAGTCGGCCCGGCTGGAGTTCAACCCGGGCAATCAGCTTGCCCGCGTGGAGCTGGATGGTGATGTGCAGTTTGCTTCTGAGGCGGAAAAAAACAAGGCTCAGGCCCAGGCGGATAAGGCGGTGCTGAGTTTTGCGGCGGAAAATACCCTGACGATAGCGGACTTCAAAGGGCATGTGGCATTTGATTCGGAGCAGGGGACGTTTACCTCCGGCGATGCAAAGATTCAATTTGCCAAAAATGAATCGGGCCAGCTTGAGCCGGTGGCGCTGACCAGTACGACCGAGGCGGTGATGGTCAGCAAGTCCGACAAGGCCGACCAGAAACCGGCGCGATTCGAGGCCCAGCGAATTGATTATGAATTGTCCAAGGGGTCGGCGATCGCCCAGGGGCCGGTGGTGTTCACGTTCTTTACGCCCGCCGATGCCAATGACCCGGGTTCGAGTTTGCCGGTGACGATTACGGCTCAAAAGAATGCGGAATTTATCACGGGGTCGGGCAGAAGTATTCGGCAGGTGGTGTTTAACGACAACGTGATAGGGGATGCCACCGAGGAAAAGCCGCAGGAAAAGACGATTCGACGCTTTTATGGAGATAAGCTGACGGTGGATCTGGGGACCGATCCCAATGGCCGCACGACGATCAGTCATGTGGCAGTGACCGACGGCAATGTGCGTCTGGAGGCGAGGCGATTTCTGGAGCAGGCCCTGGTCAGCCATGTAAAATTGAGCTGTGAACGGTTTGATTATGACCATGCAACACGGATGATTGCCGCGGCCGGCCCGGGCAAAATCGAACTGAATAATCAGGAGGTGGTGACTGATCCAAATACCACGGCGGGTTCACTGGATTTGCGGCAGCCATGCTATGCTTTGGTCGAAGGATTTAAGACGCTGACCTGGAACATCCCGACCCAGCAGATTGCTGCTGTCGGCGGGGATAAATCGCTGTCGCTGGGCTATATCACGATGAAAGACGGCAATCCGGACAAGGTGACCAGGGCCCAGTCGATGCAGACGACACTGCAGCTTGCCAAAGATGCCACAAATCGAACGGTCTTGAGCGAACTGCTGGCTGAAGGCGGGATTTATCTGGAGCAGGTTGGCCAGCATGTACTGGCGGGGCAAAAGCTGCGATATACCGGCGCGGATGGCTGGGTGCATATCGAAGGCACTGACGCCCAGCCGTGTTTTGTGGATGGCGTCAGGGTGCCCATTGTGGATTATAACATGCAGACCGGCCAGTTGAAGACGCGGCTGAGCACGACGCCGGGTGCGATTCCGGTTGAAACAAAATAAAAGATTGCAGCATTCGGCTGCGAATATGATTCAATAAAAAACCCCCGGTTCGAAATCGAATCGGGGGTTTTGTTTTATCCGAACGGGCGGGATGTTATTTCTGTTCCACCAGTTCCAGGATGCCGGCGTCAATGTACTGGCCGCCATTGGTCTGCTTGCAGTAGATGGCCAGGGTGTTGGCGCCTTTTTTGAGGGCCTTTGCCGCGGTTTCCGGCAGCATCACGATTCCATATTCGCTGGTGAAGCCCGACAGCTCGGCAACCAGGGTCCCGTTGATATACACTTTGGCATCTTCATCATGATGGATGGTCAGGGCGATATCGCCTTTGGGGGTGTCGCCCAGCTCAAAGGTCCTGCGGAGCCAGATTTCGCTGGTCTTCCACTCGGTGCCGACGACAGCGCCCGGCGTGCCCTGAGTGCCGAAGCCGCCTTTGCCTGTGGTCCATGCCGCGTCATTAAATTGCGGCTGGAACCAGTTTTCGGCAGGGGCGGCGGCGGTGTACTTCCACGACTGAGCCTGCGTTTGAGAAGACGGTACGAGGGTCTGGACTTTGGGCATGGGCAGATAGAGTTTCTTGTGGGCCTTAATCAGGCTGGGCTTGTCCATCTTGAAGACTGCCCGGTCATAGGTCAGCAGGCCGTTAACTTCGACTTCCACGTCGGTGGTCTGGGTATAAACGGCGGCGCTGAGGCCCTGGGCAATCAGAGGCCGCAGCATGGACATCAGGTTCAGATAGGCGGTCGTCAGTTCCGCTTCATTTTTGTAGCTGCGATAACCCCAGTTTTTCTCATCCTGCCAGGTATGGCCGACCACCGGCAGACCCAGTCCGCCGAATTCACCGAGCACCACAGCGCGGGCTTCTTCGACTTTGGGCATATTGGGTGCGGGATAATGATGCATGTCGTTGACATGGCCTACGCCGCGATCGGACCAGCCGCTGGCATTGTTGACCAGGCGGGTGGGATCGAGTTCTTCGGTCCATTTGACGATGCGGGCGGTGTCGAACTGGCCCCAGCCTTCGTTGAACGGAACCCACATGACGATAGACGGATAGTTATACAGGGCGGTGATGATATTCTTCCATTCGGCCTCGTAGATGGCGACGGATTCCGGTGTGCGTGTAATATCCGGATCATTGGGGCCAATATAGCGGTCGCCGCTGGGCATATCCTGCCAGACGATAATGCCAAGTTTGTCGCACCAGTAATACAGACGTGCCGGCTCTGTCTTGACGTGCTTGCGGAGCATGTTCATGCCCAGTTCCTTGAGGATTTCCACGTCAAACTTCAGCGCTTCATCGGTGGGAGCGGTATAAAGACCATCCGGCCACCAGCCCTGATCGAGCGGGCCGTACTGGAAGAGGAACTTGTCATTGAGCATGATGCGCGTGATGCCCTTTTCGTCTTTGCCGAGACTGATTTTACGCATCCCGAAATAGGAATCCACGGAATCGACGACCTTGCCGTTTTTCTCGATTCGGACGGTCAGGTCATACAGGAACGGATTGTCCGGAGACCAGAGTTTGGGATTTTTAACATCCAGCGTCAGGGTGCTGTTGGTGGAAGCAGCCGAGGCAGCAAAGCCTTTGGCTTTGGATTCGATGGCATACGAGAGGCCCTGTGTGTCGCCGGCGGCATTGACCTGGACGGTTAATTTCTGGGTGTCCACATCCGGTGTCAGCTTGATGCTGCTGATGTAGGTCTTAGCCACAGGTTCGGCCCAGACAGTCTGCCAGATACCGGTGACCGGGGTGTACCAGATGCCGTGCGGATTGTTGATCTGTTTGCCGCGGGGCTGCGGGCCTTTGTCGGTGGGATCCCAGACGCCTACGACGAGTTCCTGAGTGCCTGTGGATTTCAGTGCGGATGTAATATCAAAGGAAAACGGATCGTATCCGCCTTTGTGGCTACCGACGAGCGTGCCGTTGACAAAGACATCACATTGCCAGTCGACAGCGCCGAAATGCAGCAGCACATTTTTGTCTTTCCATGCGGCCGGGGCGGTGAAGGTTCTGTGGTACCAGAGCTTGCTGTCGGCACCGACGGTCTTACCGACGCCGGACAGGGCGGATTCGATGGCGAAGGGCACCAGAATCTGTCCATCATATTGCTGAGGTTTCTGGGCGTCTTTACCGACAATGGCATAGTCCCACAAACCGTTGAGGTTTGTCCAGTCCTTGCGAACCATTTGAGGCCGCGGATATTCGGGCAGGACTTTATCCGGATTTACTTTTTTTGCCCAAGGGGACATGATTTTACCTTCGACGGGCTTCCATGCGGTCTGGGCGGCCTTGCACGAGGTTGACAGACAGCAGATGACTGCCAGCGTCAGGCACGACCAGACGGTGCTGCTTTTTAGATTTACCATAGTACTCTCCTGAAAAAAAGGTTTTCTATACCCAACGGGTATGATTATTCCGCGAGCAAAAGAAACAAGTGGTTGATGCCACTGTACTTAGCCGCGCCGAAACGGAAAATTTCAAATAAGACCAGTATAATAATACTCCAATTTCTATTACTGGGTTACATCTAAAGTTCCTATTTTACCATCAGCCCTTGGATATATATAGATGTTACATTTAATACACAGGAAACAAGAAAATCTTACCATAATTATATTGAAATCGTAAGTGTTAAGGTAGAGAAACTATTTTGATTTTATTGGAGATATTCAGGTTGGTTTATCCAGTATAAAAAATAATACCCCATGGCCGCTATGATAAGCCACGGGGTATTGGTTATTGGCGGTGTTGTTTACTTTTTATCTGCGGGCAGCACAATTTTCTGTTGGCCCGGATGCAGTGCAACGGATTGTTTATTCCAGAGGAATGTGCCGGTGAGGTTTTCGGGCAGTATAATTTCGGCTTCGATTCCCGAGGCGTCTTTTCTCTGGATATGGACCTGAATAAGACCCTGCGGATGCGGCATGGTACTTTTGGCCCAGGTCAGCGGCCCGAGGGCCGGGGCGATTTTGACGGAGCGAAAGCCCGGACTGGCCGGCTCGATGCCGCAGATAGTTGCCAGAAAATCATAATTGGGGCTGGCACTCCAGGCGTGGCAGTCGGAACGGGTTGGTTCGGGCCGTTCGGCAAAGGTGGTCAGGCCCATGGCCAGCATATCCCGCCAGGGCTGAAGCTGGGTGACATACTGTTCAGCAAGGCCTGCTTTCTTCATTGCTCGAATCAGGTAATATCGGTAATAGAAAGTACATTGAATCAGGCTCTTGTCGTCGGCGACCCGCTGAATAAACTCCGCCTGTTTTTCAGGTGGGACCAGGCCAGTCAAAACCGCCATAACATTGGCGTGCTGGCTGAAAGCCTTTTTCTCCGGCGTATCGGCAAACAGCTTTCGATTCTCGTCCCAGCACAGACGCTGTGTGGCCTGTTTGAGTGATTCGGCCATGGCGCGGTATTTCTGAGCGGCATTGCTGTCCTGAAAAGCATCCATCAGGTCGGCAGCCTGTGCAAGGGTGTAGGCCAATTGCAATGTGATAATCGAGCTGTTGCCGTTTTCGGCGCCGTCGGGGACTCCGCCAATGCCGGCTTTTGTGGACCACTGCCAGCTATCGGGCCAGTCCACAAAATTCCACCATTCCATCGGCCCGAGCATACCGTTGGCGTCGATGCGGCGTTTATACCAGTCCAGGACGCCTCGTACTCCGATATCGAACGACTGCACAAAGGCCGGGTCATCCACGTGCATCCAGTAATCATGAATCATGGAAATCCAGAACAAAGAAAAGGTGGGAATGACCTGGGGCATGGAGGTTGGATAACGGCTGGAGGTCAGGCCGTCGGGGGTTCTGGAGTCATTGAAAAGCTGGATGGCATTACGCACGAGGCGATCATCGCCGGCGACATAAAGCGAGATGAGAGCCTGGATGCGGGTGTCGCCGACATACTGAAGCTGTTCGTAATACGGACAATCGAAATACGTTTCACCGGCACAGAGCCGGGCCGTACGCCAGCCGACCTGCCAGATTGCATCGAGCGAGGAATCGCTACATGCAAAAGAGGCTTTTTCCTGGAAGGGATAGGCACAAAAAACACCCTGGAATTTTTCGATGGTCAGCGGGTCATTTTGAGTGGTGATGTCCAATTGGAGATAACGCCATGTACGGAGCCACAAAGGGCGAAACAGGCGATGGGTCCCGCCGTCGGCGGTGAAGATATCAAAATAGCCGATAATCTTTCGGTCTTCGATGGAATCCCGGTTGCCTTTCTGGAATTTGTCATCCACCAGTGCTTCCGCGTAGGTCAGTTTTATCGCTGCTTCTTTGCCGCCGGAGACGGTCAGTTCCGGATAGCCCATCGTCAGGTGTGTCTGGTCCAGAAGGATGGAAACGGTTTTATTCGCTGGAATGGTCAGGGACTGGCCGTGTTTGATAAAATCATCACCAACCTGAATATCCTGACTGCGGGCAATGCGTCCGAGGGGATGCAGCGTCGATTCCATGGCGGGGATAGTACGCGGGATCAGCAGCCAGTGTGTGCTGGCATCGTGCAGGCCGCGCGGGGCCGCGCGTTCGACGACACGTGCCTGCGGCCAATCCGAGTCGGTGAAGTCGATTTCCTGCCAGCCCCAGGGATATTTCGCTCCATCGACCTGCTCGCCGGGGCCGACGGCCACAAACGCCCGCAAGGACGTGTCATGTACCGGAATTGTGGAATAGGCCGGATTATGATAGACTTTCCATTCGGTGTTGGTATTGACCTGTTTGGAAGCTGTGTCATTACCCTGAAGCAGGAAGCCGGTATGATAGGAAATCTGTGCCCACGGTTTATCATCGGCATAATTCCAGACAACGGCGGCTAATATGTTGGTGCCGGTTTTCAGATGGGTAGCGAGATCGATGGTTTCGTATCGCCAGTGCGATAAGTCGCCGCGGGCCGGTCCTTCGCAGACGGAACTGCCATTAATGAACAAACGATATCGATTATCTGCGGAGACATGCACGATAAAGGAGTCGGGCTTTTTGTCCAGTTGAAATGATTTACGAAAATGATATACTCCAAACTCATGCACGGAGGAGGAGGGGTGGGCAATCCACTGTGCTGACCATCGCTGCTTGAGCAGGGTCGGATTGATCTGGTCTTTGGCTGCTGCCCAACTGGTACCCGCCAGCGTCATGGACAGGATCATCATTATATGTTTGATCGTACTCATTGTGTCTCCCTTTTTTATCCTGTTGCTGTTTGATTACCTGTTGGATACGACTGCCGACAGTATAAGCATCTGCTGCGGATGCTTCCAGCAGGAAGTTGAAATTTTATCACGGATACCCGAACAAAATAAAAAAGCCCGGAACACGATGTTCCGGGCTTTTGGAAATTCTTTGAACAGCGACAGGTTTATTCTTCGGAGACCTGCTGGCGGTTCTTGGCGTACTGAGCGACGACCTGCTGCTGAATATTCGGCGGGGTTGTTTCGTAATGACTCAGTTCCATGGAGTAGCTGCCCTGGCCGCCGGTGACGCTTTTGAGCTGGCTGTTGTACTGGGAGACTTCCGACAGCGGGGCCTGGGCCTTGATGACGACCATGTTGCCCGGCAGCATATCCTGGCCGGTGACGCGTCCGCGACGGGAGGCCATGTCGCCGGTGATATCGCCCATGTTTTCAGCCGGGACGGTGATTTCCATATTGACCACCGGTTCCAGCAGAGAGGGTTTGGCCTTCTGGAGGGCGTCGATGAAGGCGTTCTTTCCGGCGATGCGGAAGGCGACTTCCTTGGAATCGACGGGGTGATATTTGCCGTCATAAACAGATACCTTGACATCCTGCATCGGGAAACCCGCCACAACGCCGCATTCCATGACGTCGTGGATGCCCTTGAGAATGGCCGGTTCATATTGTCCGGGAACGGAGCCGCCGAAGATATCCCAACTGAAGACCAGCGACGGGTCCGAATTGCGTTCGGCCGGTTCAACGCGAAGATAGACTTCACCAAACTGGCCGGCGCCGCCGGATTGCTTTTTGTGGCGATAATGACCGTCACCTTTGCCGGTGATGGTTTCACGATAGGGAATTTTGGGTGCCTTGGTGTTGACGCTGACTTTGTAGCGATGTTCCATTTTGGCCAGCATGACCCGCAGGTGCAGGTCGCCCAGGCCGTTGATGACCAGTTCTTTGGTCTGGGTGTCGCGGGTGACTTTGAAGCAGGCGTCTTCTTCGGCGAGCTTTTCGAGGGCACTTCCGAGTTTGCTTTCGTCGTTGCGGCTGGCCGGTTCCAGAGCCAGTGAGAACATGGGCTTGGGAATCGGCGGCATTTCGATTTTGCCTTCAAATTTGCCGTCGTGGACGAAGTCGCCGAGTCGGAGTTCTTCCAGTTTGGCCAGCGTGACCAGTTCACCTGCGGTAGCGGCTTCGATTTCCTTGCCTTCATTGCCCTGCATGCGAAGCGGATGGCCGACGCGGATGGGCTTCTTGGCGTCATTGACCATCAGGTGCGTTGCGGCGCTGAGCGAACCGCTGAAGATGCGGATCGAGGAGTATTTCATGCCGGAGCGTGAATCGAAACCAAGACGGACAACGATACCGGCCAGCGGGGCAGCGGCATCGGGTTTAATGATTTCGGTTGTGCCGTCGGGCTTCTTCAGCGACGCGAAGGGGCCCTCGGCCGGCGAAGGAGCGTAGCTGGTGATGAAGTTCAGGACTTCCACGACACCAATTTCCTTGCGGGCGTCGGTGAATAGAATCGGAACAACGGTACCGGCAATCATCGCCTTGACAAAGCATTCCTTGATTTTTTCGGGGGCGATGGTTTCGCCGCCGAGATAGGCTTCCATCAGGGCGTCGTCGGCTTCGACCACGCGTTCGATCAATTCCATATTGGCCGAGGCGGCATCCATGATGGGGCTTTCGCCCTGGGTGTTGTTCAGGCAGTCAATGATGCTCTGCTTGTCAGCGCCGGGCAGGTTGACACAGCGGCACTGGGGGCCGAAGCTTTCCTGAATCTGTCCGACCAATTCGCCCAGGTCGGCATTTTCGGCATCCATCTTATTGATGATAATCATGCGTGCCCGATTGGCGGCGGTGGCTGCGGCGAACAGCTTGCGGGTGTTGATTTCGATGCCCGATGAGCCGCTGATGACGATGGCGGCGATTTCCGCGGCCGGGATGGACTGGAGTGCTCCGCCGATGAAATCGGGATAGCCGGGGGTGTCGATGATATTAACTATTTTGCCGGCGTGCGTCAGATACATCAATGCGGAATGAATGGAATGACCTCTGGTTTTTTCTTCGTCGTCAAAATCGCTGACGGTGTTCTTGTCGGTAACGTTACCTAAACGGTTGATGACTCCGCACTTATGAAGCATCGACTCGGCCAGACTGGTCTTTCCCGAGCCGCCATGTCCCAAAAGTACGATATTGCGGATATCGCTTACATTTGTCACTGTTCAAAACCTCCCTAAAAGAATAATTTCGTTTTGACAGAATTCTGGAAAATGCCGGATTCTACATAAAGAACAGCATTCAGGCAAGAAGAAAAAAACGGCATTCTAATGACGTTTTAACAAGATATAGTGGATGCGATAAGTGCAGTAATATTAAAAGTGCATTTTCAAGCAATACATCTGGTTTTGAATCAACCTTGACTTACGCTGCGGGGTAGAAGATAATAAATAGATAATTATAAATGAGATAGTTTATGCGTAAAATATTTATTTTACTCTATTTAGTTGTCAGTGGCGGGGTTGTTGTTCTTGGGGCAAAACTGCCTGAGACCCTGACGGTCAAATCCGGGATCGAGGTTCTTGGTCCCGATTCCATTCTCTGCAAGACTGTTGATGATCCTGTTCTGGGGAATGTCCGCCTGCGTGTTGAGATTCGCGGAATCGAAAGACCATCCGATCCCAATATGCAGGAAGTCATGGTGCTCTTTCTGAAAAATACCCTTGATTCGGCAAAATCCGTCCGCCTGGAGGGCATTCATTACGGCTATGGTTTTCGCTTGACGGCCGATATTCGGATTGAAGATGTGTTATTGTCGAAATTGATGACGGATCGCGGATTAGGGCTAAAAGCGGCTGTTCAATCGGCGGACACTCCGGATTTTCAAAATCTGCAATTTCGTCGGACTCAGGTAATCCCTTCTTCGAGTCCCAAACCAGCCCCTCCGACAGGGCAAAAACACACCATAAAAGTGGGCGAATTGTTCAAAAGGCCTGTGGATTTGCGAGCTATTACCGACCAGACGACATTTTCGGAAGCACTGGACATTTTATGCCGCAGTATCGAACCCCGCCTGCCGCTGGTGATATTGTGGAAGGATTTGGAAATCAATACCGATATTCAGCAGGATACTCCGGTGGGGATTGGGGGAATGACTGTGATTCCTTTTGGGTATGCCCTGGAGCTGATTTTGCGTTCCGCGGCCGGTAATGGGCCAAAACCTGTTCTTGTGGTTGAAGGGGGCGTTTTAACGTTAGGCAGTGCGGAAATTCTGGAAAAAAGGCACCTCAATAAAGTGTATCCAATTAGAGATTTAACTAATCCTCAAACTGTGGAACTGGAATATGGCAATAGTGGAAGCAGTGGACCCTATGGAGGGGGCACACTGGGCGGATTTGAGACGATGGGGTCTGGAAGATAAAGCAAGAATTTGCGTATTATAGATAAACATTACAATGTATTCCTGAATCATAGGCGATATCACACTCCGAAATAGGTCATATCGTAAAATTGGGGCTCTATTACAAGAACAAAGACCGCATTTGCGTCCTATAATTCATTGATTATTTATGATTTGTAAATAGAATGCAAATTTAGTCTTAAGATTCATCGGAATACTACCGATGAACTGGCGTAGAGGGATTGCCGGTGTAGGCGGTCCCTGTATATATGGCATTATGCGCAAAGGATTTTCGTAATGCAAACGGTTCGTACTTTTACTGTAAAGCCTTCACTGCCGGAGCCGCTGAAAGATTTAAAAGTCATTGCCTCGAATCTGTATTGGTCCTGGCATTATGAGATTACAGATATATTTCGTCGTATCGATTATGATTTGTGGAAACAATGCGCCCATAACCCGGTCAAGATGCTGGGGATGGTATCGCAGGCACGGCTGGAGGATTTAGCCCGCAATGAGGGTTTCCTGTATCAGCTTCAGCAGGCTAAAAAGCAGCTTGATGAGACTCTCAACGCGCCGTCCTGGTATGACAAGATTTATTCAGGAAAGACCCAGAAACCGCTGATTGCGTATTTCAGCGCTGAGTTCGGAACTCATGAGTCGCTGCCGATTTATTCGGGCGGTCTGGGGATGCTGGCCGGCGATCATCTCAAGAGTGCTTCAGATTTGGGCATTCCGCTGGTGGGTGTTGGCCTGCTGTATCAGAAGGGGTATTTCCGTCAATATCTGAATACCGACGGCTGGCAGCAGGAACATTACCTGGATAATGATTTTTATAATATGCCGCTGGAGCAGGTCACCAAACCCAGCGGTCATCCGCTGACAATCAGTGTGCAGTTTCCGGCCCGGACGGTGGTCTGCAATATCTGGAAAGCCTCGATCGGGCGTGTTGGATTGTATCTGCTGGACAGCAATGTGCCGGCCAACAGTCCTGCTGACCGGACGATCACGCAGACACTTTACGGCGGCGACAATGAAATGCGTATCTGCCAGGAAATCATCCTGGGTATCGGCGGCCTGAAGGCGTTGTATGCGATGGGGCTGGAGCCGACGGTGTGCCACATGAATGAAGGCCATGCGGCGTTTATGTCGCTGGAACGCGTGCGGAAGATGCGCAGCCTGCATAATATGAGTTTTGATGAAGCGGTGGAAGTCACCCGGGCCAGCAATATCTTCACGGTTCATACACCGGTAGCCGCAGGCAATGACGAATTCCCGGTGGAACTCATGGATAAATATTTCGGTCATTATTTCAGCAAGCTGGGAATTCATCGCGATCAGTTCCTGGCCCTGGGTCGTATCAAAGCCCAGGATCACCACGAAAGCTTCAAGATGCCGGTACTGGCCATCCGTATGAGTACCTTCCGCAATGGTGTCAGCCAACTGCACGGTGAAGTGTCCCGCAAGATTTGGGCGGGTCTGTGGCAGGAGCTGCCGGTGGACCAGGTGCCGATTACGTCGATCACCAACGGCGTGCATGCCCGTACGTGGCTCAGCGGTGAAGTCAATTCGTTATATGAACGGTATCTGGGCGCTCGCTGGTCGGATGAGATTGTCGATAAATCCATCTGGCACAACGTGGACCAGATTCCAGATGAAGAATTATGGCGCATACACCAGCGCTGCAAAGAACGCCTGGTGGGTTTTGCCCGGGCTCGGCTCAAACGCCAGCTCCAGCGGCGCGGCGCGTTCCATACAGAACTGGGCTGGGCGGAAGAAGTGCTGGATCCGGAAGCCCTGACGATTGGCTTTGCCCGCCGGTTCGCCACGTATAAACGCGGCAACCTGCTGCTCCGCGAGCCGCATCGGCTGCTCAAGCTGCTGAGCAACACCGAGCAGCCGGTGCAGTTTATCTTTGCCGGCAAGGCGCATCCGCGCGATACCGCCGGCAAGGACCTCATCCGGCAGATTGTGCACTTTGCCAGCGAGAATCCGCAGATTCGCCGCAAGCTGGTCTTCCTGGAAGACTATGATATGGACATTGCCCGGTACATGGTACAGGGCGTGGATATCTGGCTAAACAACCCGCGTCGTCCGATGGAAGCCAGCGGCACCAGCGGCATGAAGGCGGCGCTCAACGGCGTGCTGAATATGAGTACGCTGGACGGCTGGTGGTGCGAAGGGTATATCCCCGACGGCGGCTGGATCATCGGCGCCGGCGAAGAATACGACGACCTGAGCTATCAGGATCAGGTGGAATCGCAGGCGATCTATAATATGATGGAGCAGGAAGTGGTTCCGCTGTTTTACTCGCGGTCCAAAGACCGACTGCCGCGGCGCTGGATTCGCCGGATGAAAAACACCATCAAATGGTGCGCACCGCGGTTTAATACCAGCCGCATGGTGGCGGAATATACCCGCAAGTTCTATAATCCTTCTGCGGTCAAGTGGGATGAACTGACGGAAAATACGATGGAACGGGTCAAGGCGCTGTCGCTGTGGAAATCCGCGACTCGCAATGCCTGGAGTGATTTGCAGTTTGTCGATGTGCAGGTTCAGACCAGCAAAGAAGAGCCGTTTGCAAGCTGGAACGGTCATAAGCCGGAACTGATGGTTGGCGGCGAACTGAAGGTCTTGTCGCAGGTTCGCCTGGGCCGGCTCAAACCGACGGATATTTCCGTGCAGATTTATCACGGCCAGGTCGATTCGTCCGGCAAGATTGAAGGCGGACATATCACGGATATGCAGTATGTTGAGAATTCGCTGAATCCCGACGGTGTGGCGACGTTTGCCGGTGAACTGCCGTGCCGCGTGTCAGGCCAGCAGGGTTTCAGTCTGCGGATTGTACCCAACCATCCGGATCTTGCCGAACCGTATGAATCCGGCATGATTTTGTGGGAACATGCCAACCGATAATCCTGACGTTTCGAACGATTTACAAGGCTCCGACATCTGTATCGGAGCCTTTTTTATTGGCTGCTCAGATTCCGGCGTTCCAGCAGCAGTGCCCTGGTCTGGTCGGGATTGATCAGGCCGTAGAGATAACCTTCGGCCATCTGCTGGCCGGTGCCGGCGGTCTGGATATCGAGCCTCCACAGGCCCAGCATCCGCAGCAGGGGCCCCTGAGTCAATACCAGATCCGTAATGCGTTCGAGGGGGATGGCCTTTCGCTTCAGGAAAATGACGCCCTGTTCGATATGCAGGGTGCGGCCTTCGAGACGATACTGCAGGGCCTGGGCCTGTTTGCGTGCCAGCCAGGGGCCGACGGTGAAACAGTAGAGAATTCCCAGAATAATCCCAAAGCCGAACAGGCATAATCCAAGAAACAAAGCGGCGACACAGGCCGACCAGTAGAAATACTTTTGTACGGCATCCCGCCGAATTTCAAAATGTACGGTTGAATTATCCATCGCTCCATCCTTTCGGATAAGGTTTCCCATCATTCGAATTATACCTGATGGGCTGGATGGATTCAATCCTTTTTGGTTTTCATTGCTTTTTTCCCGGGTTGGGATAAAATGCATCATCCTGAATTAAATAAAAGGATGTTTTGAAAAAAGAGATAAAAACCTATGCTGGGTATCGTGATATTTGCGGTTGGATTGGTCTTTGTAATTAAAGGCGCCGACTTTCTGGTGGATGGTGCCAGCAGTCTGGCATGCCGACTGGGTGTGTCGGACCTGGCAATCGGGCTGACGGTGGTAGCGTTTGGGACCAGCCTGCCGGAACTGACGGTCAGCCTGTTTGCGGCGGTTCAGGGGCAGCCTGCCGTGGCGGTAGGAAATGTCACCGGCAGCAATATCTGTAATATTCTGCTGATTCTGGGAATCTCGTCGCTGCTGTGCCCGCTGCAGGTCCAGGTCAGTACGGTCTGGAAGGAAATTCCGTTCAGCCTGCTGGCCCAGGTGCTGCTGCTGGCGATGGCTGCCGACCGGGTGCTGGATGGGATGGACATCAATGTGCTGAGTCGAACGGATGGGCTGAGTCTGCTGGCTCTGTTTGTGGTTTTTCTGGCGTATATTGCCGGGATGGCCAGGGATTTGCCGCAGGCACAGGATGAGCACCAGGCCCGCATCCATTCAACCGGCAGGTCTGCGGTGCTGATTATCGTGGGATTGATTCTGCTGATTATTGGCGGCAAACTGGTGGTCAAGGGTGCGCTGGATGTGGCCCGATGGCTCAAGATCAGTGAAAGCTTTGTCGCGGTGACCCTGGTTGCGGTGGGAACCAGCCTGCCGGAACTGGCAACCTCGGCGGTGGCTGCCTATCGAAAGAAGACCGACATTGCCGTGGGTAATGTGGTCGGCTCGAACATATTCAATATCTTTCTGATTCTGGGCATTAGTTCCACGGTACATCCTATTACCGTGCCGGCGGATTTAGTGCTTAGTTTTTATGTGGGAATTCTTGCAACGCTGCTTTTGTTTGTCATGTTGTTTACAGGGAAACGCCATCGAATTGATCGCTGGGAGGGGGCGGCCATGCTGGGGCTGTATGTTGTCTATTTGATTGTGCAGCCCAGGTAAAGGAATATTCATGCTGGGATTTATTTGGTTGATTGCGGGGCTGGTTCTGGTGGTCAAAGGAGCCGACTGGCTGGTGGATGGGGCGTGCAGCCTGGCCCGTCGGCTGGGTGTGTCGGACCTGGCGATCGGATTGACGGTGGTGGCATTTGGAACGAGCCTGCCGGAAATGGTGGTGAATATCGCGGCTGTGCTGCAAAACAAGCCGGAAATGGCTATCGGCAATATTACCGGAAGCAACATCTGCAATATCCTTCTGATTCTCGGCGCGGCTTCGCTGTTTTGTCCTCTGGGGGTGCAGAAGAACACAACGTGGAAAGAAATTCCATTCAGCCTTCTGGCGGGGGTGCTGCTGCTGGTGATGGCCAGTGACCGATGGCTGGATGGGGCATCGCAGAATATCCTTACCCGGACGGATGGATTTGGTCTGCTGGCATTGTTTGTGATTTTTCTGGCTTATATCGCCGGGATGGCCAGAGAATTGCCCGAGGTTGCTCAACAGGGTGAACACACAATTTATCCGGCGGGAAAGTCGCTGCTACTGCTTGCGGCAGGCCTTGTTTTTTTGATTGCCGGCGGCAAGCTGGTGGTGCTGGGAGCCGTGCAGGTGGCGACAGCGTTCGGATTGACCGAAAGTTTTGTCGCTGTGACGCTGGTGGCGGTAGGGACAAGTCTGCCGGAGCTGGCAACCTCGGTGGTAGCGGCATATAAGAAAAAGGCCGACATCGCCATCGGCAACGTGGTTGGATCGAATATCTTCAATATTTTCCTGATTCTGGGTACCAGTTCGGTGATAAGGCAGATTCCCGTGCCGGACGATTTGAGATTGAGCCTGTATGTCGGCGTTCTGGCGGTGGTGCTGCTGCTGGTGTTTTTGCTGATTGGTCGGCGGCATATTCTGCAGCGGTGGCAGGGGCTGGTTCTGCTGGCGGTCTATGTAATCTACCTAATATGCCAGCCGCGGTAATTTTTAAGTGACAGAATTATACCGGACTTTCGGTGTCGTGAACTTGTTGGGGGTGAGCATCAATGATGTTCTTTTTCTTATAAGTGTTGTGCAATTGTGAACAAAAACCCAAAGGTTGTTTTGTTGACAACCGGGCTATATGGGTTTATGATGCGCATCTGAAAACAGGTCCTCAAACGAGCGTTCAGTTGCAGAATAAAGAGGGTTGCAGGGAAGCTCGCTGAGGATACTCCAGTTTACAAGACAAAAACAGCATATTCAGGATTAAAAGAATATAGAAACCTAAGTTATGGAGCGGGACTATGGACCCTTCAATCTTTAAAGCGTACGACATTCGAGGAACGTATCCTGACCAGCTTGATGAGCAGGCGGCATGGAAAATCGGCCATGCGACGGCTCAGTTTCTACGGTCGCTGCTGCGGGGTTATGACCGCGGGATGGCCAATGCCCAGAGTCTGTGTGTTGGACGCGATGTGCGTTCGCACAGCCTGTCGCTGCGTAATGCCCTGATTGAAGGGATGAATGCGGCCGGTGCGAATGTGATAGATATTGGAGTCATTGATACACCGCAGATGTATTTTGCGATCAATCATCTGGGGACTTGCGGCGGGGTGCAGATTACCGCCAGCCATAACGCCGCCCGCTATAATGGTTTCAAGATTGCCGGCCAGCAGGCCAAACCTGTTGGCGCCGATACCGGCCTGAAGGATATCAAGCATATTGCCACGGCGCTGCTGCATACGCTGGGCAAGCCGACCGGCTCGGTGGAGCATTGCGACTTGACGCCGGAATACAAGAAACACGTACTGAAATTTATCGAGCCGGGCCTTAAGAAGCTCAAGATGGTGGTCGATGCCAGCAACGGCATGGCAGGCAAGATGGTGCCGGCGATTTTCAATGATTTGCCGATTGAGATTATTCCGATTAATTTCGAGCACAATGGCATTTTCAAACATGATCCCAATCCGCTGGTGGAGGCCAATCAGGCCGAGGCCAAGGCCCTGGTCAAATCCAAAGGCGCGGATTTCGGTGCCTGTTTTGACGGGGATGCGGACCGCCTGATGCTGATTGATGAGAAAGGCAGCACGATTCCCTGTGATATTATGACGGCGCTGATGGTGCCGTACTTCCTCAAGAAGAATCCGGGTTCGGCGGTGGTGTATGATTTGCGCAGCAGCCTGGTGGTGCAGGAAGAAATTCTCAAAAATGGCGGCACACCGCGCCGTGAACGGGTGGGTCATGCGTTCATGAAAAAGACACTGCGTGACAGCCATGCCTGCTTTGGCGGCGAGCTGAGCGGCCATTTTTATTATCGCGATAATTACTTCGCTGATTCGGGCATGATTACGCTGGTGCACATGCTTAATATCATCAGCCAGAGCGGCAAGCCTCTCAGCGAGATGATTGCACCGCTCAAACGATACTTCAGCAGTGGTGAAGTGAATTTCCATGTGGAAAATAAAGATGCCATGATGAAGGAACTGGTCCGTAAATACAGCCAGGGACAGGTGGATGATCTGGATGGTGTGACGGTGCAGTTTAAGGACTGGTGGTTTAATGTCCGTCCCAGCAACACCGAACCGCTGCTGCGGCTGAATGTGGAAGCCAAGAATGCCGACCTGCTCAAGGACAAGTTCGACGAATTGAAGGGGATGCTGGGCGAGCCGGTAGATCATTAAGAAAAAACCGGAAAAAACTAAAATTATAAAAAGGCAGGTTAAGAGCTTGCCTTTTTTATTGTTACTATGGTGATGGGATTTTGTCGCAAGGTTGAGGACATGTCGCCGGGATCAGGCCTTGCGGATAGAAAATGTAATAGGCGGCAGGCTATAATGAGAAAGGAATAAAATATGACAGGAAACCTGCGGATTTCAGGTTTGGTAATGCTGCTGCTTGCAGCAGGCGTGTGCATTGCCCAAACGCAAACGTCTGTGTCGCGTTATCCGGCATATCCTCTGATTTCGTGTGACCCGTATTTCAGCGTCTGGTCACCGGCGGATAAACTGACGGATGCATCGACCTGCCACTGGACGGGCAAGCGTCAGGCGCTAACCAGTCTGGCTCGGATTGACGGCAAAACCTATCGCTTGATGGGAGATGAGCCGGCTGATATTCCCGCGATGCGGCAGATTGATGTTCAGGTCTTGCCGACACGGACAATTTATTACTTTAATCAGGACAATGTGTCTGTCGAGTTGATGTTCATTCAGCCTGCTCTGCCGGATGATATTACCTGGATGAGCAGTCCTGTCGTGGCGATGGTTTGGGCGTTCAAGTCGTTGAACGGTGCTTCGCATGATGTTCAGGTGTATTTTGAAGGGACTGCGGAACTGGCGGTCAACGAGCCTTCGCAGCAGGCGGAGTTTTTTGCTGAGCAGATGGGGCCGCTTTCGGTGTTGCGTACCGGCACGACCGAACAGCGTGTTCTGGGCCGCAAGGGCGATGACCTGCGGATCGACTGGGGTTATTTCTATATCGCCGGCGACAAGAACAGCATTAAACAGGCCGTGATTACCGATGCCAAACAGGGTCGGCAGGCCTTCAGTCAGGGTACGGACTTGTCCGCTGCGGCGACTTCTGCCGTCAGCGTGGACAAGGCACCGGTGATGGCGATGGTGTCGGCGCCGATGAAAGTGACTAATGCCGCGGAGTTTACGGCCTATGTGGCGTATGATGATATTTACAGCATTGTGTACTTTGGACAGAAGCTGCGTCCGTTCTGGAAGCGAAACGGGGCTACGATTGCCGATCTGCTGCAGACAACGCATAAGGAATTGACTTCTCTGATTCGCCGCTGTGAGGCGTTTGATAAGGAGTTGATGAGTGATCTGACGGCCGTCGGCGGCCAGAAGTACGCCCTGGTCGCATCGCTGGCGTATCGTCAGTGTATTGGTGCCAATAAAATTGCCGCCGATAAAAATGGAATGCCGCTGGTATTCCCCAAGGAAAATCACAGTAATGGCTGCATTGCCACCGTCGATGTGTTCTATCCGATGGCGCCGCAGTTTCTGCTGCTGAATCCGACGCTGGCCAAAGGCTCGTTTATCCCGATTCTGGATTATGCGATGTCGGATCGCTGGAAATTCCCGTTTGCCCCGCATGATTTGGGCACCTATCCGTTTGCGACGGGGCAGGTGTATGGCGGCGGCGAAACCGCAGAAGAAAACCAGATGCCCGTGGAAGAATGCGGCAATATGCTGTTGCTGGTGGCTGCGACTTGTCAGGCCGAAGGCAATGCGGATTTTGCTGCCAAATACTGGCCGGTGCTGACCAAGTGGGCCCAGTATCTTGAAAGCAAGGGGCTGGATCCGGAAAATCAGCTCTGCACAGATGACTTTGCCGGACATTTGGCACACAACGTCAACCTGTCGGCTAAAGCGATTCTGGGACTGGCTGCTTACGGCAAGATGGCCGACATGCTTGGACATAAGGATGAAGCGAATAAATATATGACGATGGCCCGTCAATTTGCCAAGCAGTGGATGGAAATGGCCGATGACGGCAATCATTATCGACTTGCATTCGACAAGACCGGCACCTGGAGTCAGAAATATAATATCGTCTGGGACCGCCTGCTGGATATGAAGATTTTCCCGCCGTCGGTGGTCAAAAAGGAAATAGAGTATTACAAGACCGTTCAGAAAAAGTATGGCCTGCCGCTGGACAACCGCAGCAATTATACCAAACTGGACTGGATTTACTGGACGGCGACAATGGCGGGCAATCGTGAAGATTTTATTGCCCTGACGGATCCGGTCTATCTGTTTTTGAATGATACGCCCGACCGGTCGCCGATGACCGACTGGTATTGGACGCACAATGCCAAAAAGGTCGGCTTTACGGCCCGGCCGGTGGTAGGCGGCGTTTTCATCAAGATGATGGATGATGCGGCATTGTGGGAGAAGTGGGTGAAAAAGGCTCAAACTCTGACGGATCCCTGGGCGGTTCTTCCCAAGCCTCCGAAAGTGACGGAGATTGTTCCGACTTCGGAAAAGCAGGCTTTTGAATGGTTCTATACGTTTGATAAGCCCGCCGACAACTGGACGGCCAAAGATTTCCGCCCGGATAACTGGAAGACCGGCCCGGCCGGCTTCGGCACCAGGGGTACTCCGAGTGCGGTCGTGCGTACCGAATGGAGAACTCCCGATATCTGGATATGGCGGGAGATTGAACTGCCGCAGACGGCGATGAAAAATCCGCATCTGAAGATTCATCACGATGAAGATGCCCAGGTGTATATCAATGGTCAACTGGCTTTCAAGCTGGGCGGATATACCTCGTCGTATGATTATATTGAGATTCCAGCCGCAGCATTGGCCCTGTTAAAACCGGGCAAAAATGCGGTTGCAATCCATTGCCATCAGACCGGCGGCGGGCAATATATCGATATGGGTATTTGCGAGGTTGAGATTGTTGAGTAAATAAAAGATATTGATAGTCAGAATGGCACCCGAACCCGCCGTTCAGACTAAACTTGAGGACTTAAAGATGGAATCTGCTGTGATGCGGGTTCCATCTTTTTTTTATTTTCTATTTGATTTTATGTTCTTCTAAAACAAGAGGTTACAGTCACCAAACAGAAAGCTGTCTGAGGATGAAAAATACCTATTTTGTATTTATTGTGAAAAAATCACAGCACTTTAGTCCTGCTCATATTGTATAGAGATTCAACTACACTTGTTTTTACAGCCAAGTGGTTTATACGGAAAGGGAAGAAACATGGAAAAAATAAGAAAATGGATTATTGCGGTATGTGTGATTGCCGCGTCAGGTTATTCGGCTGCTGCGGTTACGTATGGTTTCTACGGCATCACGAATAACGATCCGTCCAACGTTGTCATTGGCCAGAACCAGCTTTCGGTAACGGTCGATGCCATTGGAACAACCCAGGTGGTGTTTGACTTCTTCAATTCGGGGCCTTACCCCAGTTCGATTGCGCAGATTTACTTTGACGGCACCACAGGATTTCTGGATCAGAACTATGCACCGTCGATGATTAACAATGGGCCGGGCGTATCGTATAGCTGGGGCGCCACGCCGCCAAATCTGCCCGGCGGCAACAGCATCAGCCCAGCGTTTACATCGGTCATGTCCGCCGAAGCCAACAATCCTGCGCCTGCCAATGGTGTCAATCCCGGCGAGACAGTTGGTCTGGTATTCGACCTGTCGGCCGGAAAAACCTACAACGATATTATCAATGCCCTGAATACCGCATCGCTTCGCGTTGGGATTCATGTCCAGTCGATAGGAACCAGTGCAGGTAGTGAATCATTTGTCAATACGCCTGTCGTGCCTGCTCCGGGGGCATTGATCCTGGCGACGATTGGGATGGGGGTGGTCGGGCATCTCAGGCGTCGGGCTGTAATTTAGACAAGCCAAGTCTTCTTTGGGCCGCAGAGTGAAAGTGCTGCGGCTTTTTTTATGCGCCGGCGATCGGCCCAACCGTGAAAAGTGTTGAAAAGTGATTTTTTGGGTCTGCGGGAAGCTAAAAAAGGACATCCGGAATACTACGGATTGCAAATTAGTGGGATATCCGTACGGGCCTCATAACCCTAGGTACTATAAGTTATTATGGTGAATATTTCCGTCTGTTTTCTTGAAAAACAGGCAAACAGAAGCGTCTTCAAAATTTTTATTGGACTTTGCCGAAAACTCGAAGGTAAAATATCAGTATGAACTCTTATAGAAATGGTTAAACAGTAGTTTGGAAGGGAGAAAACATGAGACTGAAAAAATGGTTCATTGTGGGGGTAATAGTAACATTGGCAGGTTTTGCGAGTGCCGCTCCGACTATTTTGACATCAGGAAACGGAGATATTGTTGCAACGGGTGAGTGGTTGACTAATGGGACCACTTTTACCTATGAAGTTACACAGCAGGGTAACGCGTGGTTATATTCATATAGCCTAAATGTCGGAAATCAAGGCGCTGTCAGTCACTTGATCCTGGAAGTGTCCTCGTCTTTTAAGTCAAACAATATATGGGATTTTGATGGTACGGGTGTAACAGATTATGTGCTTGGGACTTTTACTCCTCAAGACCCTGGTAATTCAAATCCTAATCTGCCTTCAGCCATTTATGGATTGAAAATTGGGGGGTCCTCTACATCTCTGGCGTTTAGTTTTTTGTCAGATAGAGATCCCGTCTGGGGTGATTTCTATGCCAAAGATGGAAAAGCTGGGGGAACTTGGAACACTGCTTATAACAGTGGTTTTGATGATGCTGTAGGGGCAAAAATCCTGGTGCCGGATTCCACAACGATCGTTCCCGCCCCTGGTGCAATTCTGCTGGCTGCTATGGGAACGGGTCTGGTGGGTTATTTGAGACGCAGGGAAAAGATTTAACGAATTATCGAGTCTCTTTTGAAGCCGCGGGACGGAGTGAGCCCGCGGTTTTTTTTATGCGCACAACATATCTGTTCGGGGGTATTTGTTAGCATTGGATTAATTTTCGCAGAAAATTCAACTGCAGCCTTTCCATCGCAAGTTTGAAGTATTTGCTTAAATAAAGAGGTTATGTTTAGAAATTATTAAGAGTTGTTAATTTACGGAAAATAGCAAATTCTATCAGAACTTTCTAAACACCGCAAAAGTAGTTGACTTTATGTAAATTCAAATGGACATCAATCAGGTTCAGATTTTTTCTGAAAAACTGTTGACAATATAGGACCTGTAAGGTAGAAAAGTAGAAGTTTACGGAGAAACACGGAGAAAACTATTCAGGAGAAACAACTATGAGTACGAAGCATTTGGTAACTTTTCTGACATTAAGCATCATGGCCGGTGCGGTTTATGCGGCCCCAACGACAGTCAAAGCCATCGCCGATGGCGCTCCTCTGAGCCCGGCGTATGAATTCAAAGTAACCAGCGGTTCGCTTGGCATTTACACCGTCGGACAGAACTTCAGAACATTCTGCATGGAAGCCGGCGAGACGTTTGCCAATGGTGTGACCTACTATGCAGTCATCAACACTGAAGCGGTTAAAGGCGGCACCGGCACTTCGGATCCGCTGGATCCGCGTACGGCTTATCTGTACACAAACTATGTGGCCGGAGCCTATGGCTACGATTTTAATACAGAAAATGCCCTGCAGGAAGCAATTCATTACATCGAAGGCGAACGTGCGTCGCTTTCGGTGAGCAATCCCTGGTCGGCGCAGGCAGCGACCCTGTATGCGGCGGCTAATGCCAGCAACTGGACGGATATCGGCAATGTCCGAGTGGTGAATCTGTGGACCAGCTATGATCCGCAGACGAAGACCTACAGCGGTTTTGCCCAGGATCAACTGGTTCTGGTTCCCGCCCCGGGAGCCTTGCTGCTGGCCTCCATCGGGATGGCAGTGGTTGGCTACCTGAGACGCCGTCAATCTGTGTAACAATAGAATATCGTTTAATCAAGGCCGAGAACTTCATAAGTTCCCGGCCTTTTTTGTTGGCTTTAGAATTTAGTCAATACAATCGCTACAGACAGTATATCTTTCCCGGATTCCCTTAATTGTGGATAAATAACTGAGTTCCGGACCTTGTATCGAAACTCGTTTTTTTTTATAGTAAGCTCACTGAATTTGGATGCGGCCCAGGACAAGTTTTGCTGCCGCATCAGAGCCATTCGACCTGGGGGGTTGAATTCGACTCAATTGTTTCTTTTGGATTTGAAGGGTAACGCCGGATGGCGTTATCAGTCTAAACTCTAAACATTTTTGGGGGATTTACTATGAACAAGAATGTGATTGCATGTTTGCTGCTGTTGGTTGCTGTGTCTGTCCCGTGTCTGGCTGCCGAGACATTAACTATTTCCAGCGTCAATTATTCAGACTATGCAAAAATCATCGGGATCAAAAGTTCACAATATTCCGGTCAGGCCTATGTTGGCGCCTTAAAGCTGACCACCGAGCAGGGCAATCTGTTCGGTTTCTGCATTGATTTGTATGACCATTCCAATCCGGGTGTGTTTGAGGTCTCCACCCTCGAAAACGCCCCGCGAAGCATCAATAATCCGAACGGCCCGATGACTGCGGCCAAGGCCGATAATATACGCAGATTATATGATGTTGCGTATTATGACGCTGTGCTGCCGGAACTGGAAAAGGCCCCGGCCGCGGCGAATAAAGATATTGCCGCCGCATTTCAATTGTCGGTATGGAATCTCATTTTCGATAACGACCTTTCTATCAGCAATGGAGCCGGAAGTTTTTACACGACCTCCAGCGGTGCGTTTATCACGTATGCCAATGCCTGGATGGGGCAGTTGGCCAATGCCGAGCTGGCCTCGGTGGGGGCGCTGCTCAATGACCGGTATCAGGATTATGCGGTCACCGTCCCGGTGCCGGCCCCGGGAGCACTTCTGCTTTCATCGATGGGCATGGTACTGGTCGGATACCTCCGGCGCGGTCGGACGATGTAAATCAAAACATGCTTCAGCAAAAACCGCAGTTGATTGCTGCGGTTTTTTTGTGTACAGAGAAATGCCCCATACAGGCGATACAATCGATACAGACGGGGTTGTTTTAACTAAATTATCAGGCGGCAACGGTGAGTTGACCTTGATTTTAAAATCATTATTTTATAAAGTGGTACTTACGTATGAAGTCCTTTTGTGAGTCACCCAGGATGGGGGTTTCAGTTTTTCTGGACGGCACAAAAATACTTTTTTTCAGGGTCAGTTGATGGTTTCATCCGGCCTGACTAATCATGGAGTTGGATTAGGATTTCTAATTTGCCTGAACAGGCAAGGATCAATGAACGGTTTTGAATCTGAGGGGATTTAAAATGAAAACGTTATATACATTGTTGGTGCTGGCTGCTTTGCAGGCTGCGGTGTTGGCCGGACCGACGCTGGATTTGTCCACGGCCGGCGCATCCGGAAGTATTGATGGTGCTTACTTTAGACAGACGGCCGCACAATCCACGGGAACAGGCAGTATTCATGCCTTTGTTCGAATGGAAGATAACAATGATCAAGATGCGATTGAGCAGGGATATAATACAGACCATCGTCCCCTGAATAAAGGTGTACAATATGATGAGAATTATTCGCCGACATTCACTCGATCTTTGTTATTGTCGATGGTTCCGACCATCAATGTCGATGGAATACTATACAGGGAATTTCTCCTGGATATTAATGAATCTAACTCCGGAACTGAAAGCGAACTCTCACTTGACAATATTAAAATCTATCTGGCACATTCAGGGGATCTGTTTGGCAAGCTTCCGCCATCCAATCCGGAAACAGGCGAAGTTGCGACATTAATTTACGACCTTGATGAATTAGCTGATAACTGGATTAAACTGGATTATAGTTTGAATACCGGCAGCGGCAGTGGGGATATGTTTGCCTACATCCCGGATTCGCTGTTCAAAGCCGAGTATGGGCCGTATGTCTATTTTTACTCGATGTTCGGGGAGAATATTGCAGCGGATTCAGGTTTTGAGGAATGGGCGGTCCGAGTCAATGTTCAGCCTCCGACCGTACCGGCGCCGGGTGCGTTGATACTGGCCACGATGGGTATGACGCTGGTTGGATATCTCCGACGCGGACGGACGCTGTAATCAGCCATACAGGTTATACAGTCGCTATAAAAGGCTCTTTTTAAATTGAGAAAACAGCAATTGTTCGTGCAGCTAACTTGATTTTTTACCTGTTTTTTCGTACAATGAGATGTACATAATGAAGTTTTGCTTTGTGACTCACCCAGGATGGGGGTTTTGGTTTTCAGGACAGCACAAACACTTTTTATGACATGATCAGATGATTGTTTCATCTGTTATCAGAATGATCCGGCGGTCGGATTGTTGTTGTGAAATTTACCCTGGTGAGGGTAATCGAATACTATTTAATTGAGGGGAATGAAGATGAAGACAAAATTGATGATGGTAGCGGTTCTTTTGTCATTGACGGCTCTGCCGGCGATGGCGGCGGCAAATCTGAAGATGCTTAATGACAGCACACCGGCGTACACGATGCAGGTTCTGGAACAGATCGGCGATGTCAAGCCGGGTGTGTATGCCTCGATTTGCATCGAGAAGAATGAGACGTTTAGCTTCACATCATACTACGGTGTGATGAATACAGCATTCCAGGCGATTGAGGGCGGCAATGTGTGGGACGGTGGTTTTGGCAGCGGTGCCGTTGTTGCTTCTGGTGGAGCCGATACCCTGGATTACCGGACAGCCTGGCTGTTCACCCAGTTTGCCGAGAAGAATGCCAGCTATCAGAACCAGGCTGCTCTTCAGAATGCGATTCACTATATCGAAGCTGAAAACTATACAGACCAGGTTTTCAATAGCAGTTGGGCAACGTCTTCGACTACGTGGAAGAAATATGTTGCTGCCGCTGATGCTGCAGTTGCTGGTGGCTATAACACCTACGGTGGAGTTCGCGTTCTGAATCTGTGGGCTGATGCTGCTCATACCAAGTTTGCCCAGGACCAGATCGTGTATGTCCCGGCCCCGGGAGCGGTTGTTCTGGCCTCGATGGGTATGGCGTTTGTTGGCTACCTGAGACGTCGCCAATCGATCTAAGACGCTCAAATAATTTAGAAAATCGTATTATTGCAAGCCGCGGAATCGAAAATTCCGCGGCTTTTTTGTTAATTTTTGTATAATTTTTACCAATATTGGATCCGTAAGTCGTTATTGTAAAATGACTTGAAGTTTTACGGTCCAATAATAAGTAGTTCTACGGATTGCATTTCTATTTTAAATCTCCATAATGATGTATATAGGTCGTAGCGTGTGTAACGATATCGACTTTTGTGAGGGGAGAAATCCTGCCTGAGTGGGAGGGTTTCTCCAAAGTAGAGAATGCCTATTTTGAAAGGAGATTCGAAATGGAGAAGAAACTATTTATTGTATTAGGCCTCGCGGCCATCCTCGCCTGCCCAGCCATGGCGGCATTGACGTTGTATATAAATACAACAGGAGGCGGATTGCCATATGTTTACACTCCTATTGGAACGGCAGCGGAGTGGGCAGTATACGGCAAATCTATTGGTATAGGATATGCGACATTTTGTGTTGAGGCCTTTGATGGATTTAGTGAACCCGGCCCTTACAGGGCTACAGTAGATGATTATGTGATGTATCCAGATTATGTAAATCTGAATATGAACAATAACGAAGGTCCACAAAATGCAAAGCTGCTTTCTCTAGATGCCAAAAAGATATATGCTGCTTATTTAAATAATAATCTGGGCAGTGCGACGCTTACGCAAATTCAGAATGCAATCTATGCCGCTGAAGGTTTTGCCGGCTATTCCACTACTGCATACATAGCTGGACAAATTGCAGATCCCACCAAAACGAATGGTTATGGAAATGTTAGAGTCTTGAATTTATGGACATATAACAGTACTGTTCAGGATGGAACAACAGATATTCAATCTCAACTGATTATGGTTCCCGCTCCTGGAGCGATTCTGCTGGCTTCGATGGGTATGGGGCTGGTGGGCTGGCTGAGACGGCGTCAGGCTCTGTAAGCTGTTACTTTGTAAACGATTAACACGTGTTCAAAGCCGCGGAATGGATGTCCGCGGCTTTTTTGTTTTCATGGGGATTGTTTCGATAACTCGATATTTAGATATTCGTCATTCTCTCATAATGTTTGGGTTTTACCCTGGATGAACGCGGCAGCAGCAATCCATGGTGCTTCATGGAGTATCTCTGTTGAATTATCGGACTCATAAGTTCTTGATAACCTCATTTTTCACACAGCTTTCATTTGTGGGGCGGTGCTTTTGTGATCATCGTGAATATGGGATGTTACAAAAGTCATATATTTGCGTAATCTGGTAAGAATTCAGTCAAAAAAGCCGATTCAAAGTTAGTATAGATAGTAGAGATAGATGGGGGACGCGGGGAAGATGTATTGAAACGGTTGAATGCGAAAGAACTTGTATATAAATGTCGTAATTGTTATAGCCTGTAGTCAGATATGCGGGTGGTGTTGTCGGCCGGAACCGGCCAAGGATTAAAATGGCGGTAGTGTCCAAAAAAGAGAATAATATGCGTAAAAGAGCAAATAATCCGTCGATTCCGATAAGGTGGTGCCTCTGGATGGCTTTGGCTGGCCTTGTGTTTATTGCGGCTGACCTGAAAGCGGATACGCTGACGATTGCAGATGGCGTTGTGACCTACAGCAGCTTGTCCAATACGATAGTGAACATGACCGGCGTTTCGGAGCTCCATCTGACCAGTGCAACGGCTCCGCTGGCCGGGTGTACGATTAATCTGGACTCGGTGGATTCGTTTTTATTTTTGGAAAATGTCAAGCCATCGACGGCAAACTCGACCTACCTGAGTCAGATTAAGGTCACCGGGGCAGCCGCGGTTCTGGGGACCAATGTCCGGGTGGTGGAATATGCCGCCGGGGCGGTCATTATACCGCAGTCCTCGACCTTTCAGCCGCTGCAGGTCTTTACGGAAGAGAATTTTCAGGGCAGCTCCGCCTATTTAAATCAATACACGGCCTATAATACCAGTTCTCTCGGGACGATGGCCTCGTCGATTAGTTCCTTCATTTTAAAGCGAGGATACACTGCGACATTCGCCCAGAATGAAAACGGCACCGGCTACAGCAAGAACTATGTGGCGCAGGACTGTGACCTGGAAATCGGTGTCCTGCCTGGCAAGCTCAATGATAAGATTAATTTTGTCCGGGTGTTCCCCTGGCGTTGGGTGAGCAAGAAGGGCATCGCAGGCAACATTGGCTCCAACCTGAATATCAAGTGGTGGTATAACTGGAATCTGGACCAGAACTCCACGCTGGACAAGGAATATGTCCCCATACGCCAGACGCGCTGGTGGCCGGGCCTGAATCAGAATTGGCAGACGCGAGGCGCCAGCCATCTGCTGGGTTATAACGAACCGGACAATTCGGTAGAGGCAAATATTGCCGTCAGCGACGCTATCTGGTCATGGCCGGATCTGCTTGGTACAGGTCTGCGTGTGGGTTCGCCGGCCCCGACAGACGGCGGGCGGAGCAGTTGGCTGTATCCGTTTGTTCAGCAGGCGGACGCCGCTGATTTGCGGGTCGATTTTGTGGCGGTGCATTACTACTGGTGCTACAATCCTTCCAATCCCAGCGGCGCGGCAACACAGATGTACAATTTCCTTAAAGAAGTCCATGACAACACCGGCCGGCCTATCTGGGTGACGGAATGGAATAACGGCGCCAACTGGACCGGATGCGGCGATCCGACGTATGCTCAGCAGGCTGCAGCCATTGGTGCGATGATTGATATGCTCGACAGTACACCCTGGGTGGAGCGATATGCGATTTATAACTGGGTTGAGGACGTCCGGCGTGTGGAATGGGATGATGGCTGGCCGACCGATGCCGGTGCTGTCTATCGTGACCAGGTATCTCCGATCGGCTACCTGCAGGAAGTTCCCGGTTCCGGACGAAGCACCAATGCCATCTATCACTTTGATGAGAATTTCCGGGACAGTTCGGGTAATGGCAATAATCCCTTGATTTATGGGGCGCCAAAGCTGACAGCAGAGCGGGAAGGAAAAGTTCTTGTTCTGGATGGCACAGACGATTACCTGGTGCTGCCGACACATATCGGCGAATGTACGGATTTCACGTTTGCCGCCTGGGTCTATTGGAACGGAGGCAATGCATGGCAGCGTATCTTTGATTTCGGGAACAATACCACACAATATATGTTCCTGACGCCTTCCTCCGTCAGCAATACCCTGCGTTTTGGGATTACCACCTCGGGCAGCGGCTCCGGAGAGCAGCAGGTCAATACCTCCGGACTGCCCGTGGGACAATGGACACATGTGGCCGTCACCCTCAATGGCAATGTCGGAACGATTTATGTCAATGGTGCACTGCGAGCGACGAATACCTCGATGACGCTCAATCCATCCGATTTTCAGCCATCGAAAAATTACATTGGCAAGAGCCAGTGGCCCGATCCGCTGTTCAATGGAATGATCGATGATGTGAGGATTGCGGATTATGCGCTGAATGCCGGCCAGATTGCCGAACTGATGACCACGACCCAGCCGGGGCAGTTTATCACGGCGCCTCTGAATATTGTCAGCAGCACTGCCGGGGCGGAACAGTCAGGCAATCCGGCGGTTAATTCATACGACCGAAACCGGGGAACTCGCTGGGCCAACGATGGTACGGTGGGCACTGCCTGGATTAAATATGATCTGGGGACAGTATCTGACATTAATCAAATCAAAATACGGTTCAACAACGGCGCATCCCGTACGCACCCCATTCGGATCGATATTGATGGCATTGGAGTCTTCAGCGGCAATACGACGACGACCACCGGCTACTGGCAAACCTCGTTTGTTCCCGTGCGCGGCCGTTATGTGACGATTACCATGACCGGAAACAACAGTGCCGGCAGCGGCTGGTTCAGCATTCTCGAGACGCAGATATGGAGTCCTCGCAATGAGCCGCCGGCGTTCCATTCCAGTGCCTTTTATAAAGCTGATGCAATCGAAGGCAGGCCTTACAGCGGTACGCTTGCCGCGGATGCCGGTGACCCGGAAGGCGGCGTACTGACATTCAGCAAAGATGCAGGTCCCGACTGGCTGAAGGTGTCACCGGACGGAACACTGTCAGGCATCCCGCAGGATTCGAATGTCGGTGCCAATGTCTTTGTGGTGCGTACAGTCGATACGCAGGGATTTCACGATACCGCCGAAATGACCATCCATGCGGTCAATGTCTATTCCGGCGTGCGAGGACTGGAAGATTTATACGGGCTTGCTGCCCGGTGGCTGATGCTGGATTGTGTGGATTTTCCGGCCTGCCAGGGTGCCGATTTGAATGGCGACAGGAATGTCGATATGTCGGATGTTTCGGAGCTGGCCAATCACTGGCTGTGTGAGGAAGCCCTTCAACTGCATCTGAAATTGGATGATACCAGCGGCGAAATCGCCGGGGATGACTCGCTCTATCAGCGTTCGGGTCTGCTGGTCAACGGTCCAGTCTGGACTTCCGGAGTAACCGGCGGAGCCTTGAGCCTGGATGGCACGGATGATTATGTCGTGATTCCTGATTATCGAGGCGTATCCGGCTCCGCATCACGGACCTGCACGGCCTGGGTGAAAACGTCGACAGCCGGTTTGGATCAGACGATTGCATCCTGGGGGACTGCTCAGGCCGGACAAAAGTGGATGTTCCGTATCAAATCTACAGGAGAGCCGGCAGTGGCTGTCTGGGGGGGCTATGCCCAGGGCACTCTGCCTGTTGCGGATAATCAATGGCATCATATTGCAGCGGTGCTGGATGGCGATGGCATGCCGACGGTGGATGAGATTCAGTTTTATGTGGATGGACAATTCCAGACTGCAGTTGCAAACAGTACCCAGCAAATCAATACGTCAGATGGCGAACAGGTTTATCTGGGTGTTTTGGATACGGGAACACTTCAAAACCACTTCAAGGGTTTGCTGGATGATATCCGGATTTATAACCGTGCATTAACTGCAGAAGAAATAGCAGCTATCGCAAATTAATTGCCGAATACATCTAATAAAATACAGAAATACTACTTATATAGGTGTATAGGCAGATACAATTGTTTAATCAATCCTGGTCCGATTTTGCAAAATTCTTGCAAATCCGGCAATGACGGGGTATAAAACACATAGTTTATTGTAGAAAAAAGACTTATACCCAATGGGTATGATTATTCTGCGAGCAAAACACGCAAGTGGTTGACGTTGCTGTACTTAGCTGCGATGAAACCTAAATTTCAAGTAGATTCAGTATAATTTATAATTTGGTACTATGGAAAAATCAGAACTTCGTCAATGGATCGAAACCCTGTCGGCCCGGATAAAACATATTCGGGACTGGCTTTGACATACCCACGAAAATTGCACAACGCCAGGAGTGTGACCAGAAAATGGCCCAGCCGGGCTTCTGGGATAATCCGGAATCAGCCAAATCTGTTGTAACCCAAATCAGTGCACTTAAGTCTATTATAGAGCCAGTGTTAGAGGCTGAACGCAATATTCGGGACATTTCGGATCTGTTTGATTTAGCATCTGAAGAAGACGACGCCGAAACGCTTGCCACCGTTGAAAAAGACCTGAAAACGCTTGACCAGCAGTGTGAAAAGATAGAAATTTCGGGGATGCTGAATGGGCCGGACGATATGCGAAGCTGTTTTTTCAGTATTCATGCCGGTGCTGGCGGGACCGAAAGCTGTGACTGGGCGAGTATGCTGTTGCGGATGTACGCTCGATATTTTGAACGAAATGGTTATACCTGCGAGGAAATGGATATCACCGAGGGGGAAGAAGCAGGGATTCGCTCGATTACGCTGCGCGTGGCCGGTCCGTTTGCCTTCGGGAAGATGTCGTGTGAGACCGGCGTTCATCGGCTGGTGCGAATCAGTCCGTTTGATGCCAACGCCCGGCGGCACACAAGCTTTGCGGCGGTCGATGTAATCCCGGAGTACGAGGATGACATCGAAATTGAAATCAAAGATGAAGACCTTCGGGTGGATACCTATCGGGCCAGCGGCGCCGGCGGCCAGCACGTCAACAAGACCAGCTCGGCGATTCGGCTGACGCACCTGCCGACCGGTATCGTCGTGCAGTGTCAAAACGACCGCAGTCAGCATAAAAATCGTGCTGAGGCCATGAAAATGCTCAAAGGCAAATTATACATGATTGAACAGCAGAAACGAGATGCGGAACTGGCCAAACTCTACAGCAGCAAAGGTCAGATTGCCTGGGGCAATCAGATTCGCAGTTATGTTCTGCAGCCGTATCAATTAATCAAGGATCACCGAACCGACCATCAGACCGGACAGGTGGATGCGGTGCTGGACGGCGAGATAGAAGATTTTATCGAGAGTTATTTGCGTTACCGTGCCGAGAAAAAACATAAACAGCAGGAGACCGTAAAGGCAAAGTGATGGACATTTCTCGCAGAATGTTTTTGCAGTCGGCAGGGCTGCTGGCAGTCGGATCACTGTTGCCGGGCTGCAATGCGTCGGAGTCCAAGGGCCCCAACAGGTCGTCGAAGCCGAATGTCATTTATATCCTGGCTGACGATTTAGGATATGGCGACTTAAGCTGCTATGGCCAGAAGCACTTTGCAACCCCAAACCTGGATCGTCTGGCTCTGGAGGGGATGCGGTTTACTCAGCATTATGCGGGCAGCACCGTCTGTGCTCCCAGTCGATGCAGTCTGATGACGGGACTGCATACCGGCCATACCCAGATACGCGGAAACATCGGGGTCGAGCCGGAGGGGCAGTATCCGCTGGCGGAGGGAACTTATACGCTGCCGCGGATGTTTAAGGATGCCGGTTATGCGACAGGAGCATTCGGCAAATGGGGATTAGGGGGCACCGGCAACAGCGGCGATCCGAGCCGCCAGGGATTTGATTTATTCTTCGGTTATAAATGTCAGAGTCTGGCTCATTTTTATTATCCGAAGTATTTGTGGCGCAATGAAGAAAAAGTGGAGTTGCCGGACAACGACCCCAAGACACAGCAGGGAGTCTATTCGCACGACCTGATTATGAGTGAGGCCCTGAAATTCATTCAGGATAATAAAGACAAGCCGTTTTTTGTGTATCTGACCGGGACGATTCCCCATGCGGAATTAGCCGTACCGGAACAAGATTTGTCCGAATTCAGAGGGAAATATCCGGAAAAGCCTTTCCCGGGTAATCACTATGGAGCTCAGCCGACACCCCATGCGGCGTTTGCGGCGATGGTCAGCAAGCTGGATACCAGTGTGGGCCGGGTGATGGATGTGCTCAAAGAACTCGGACTTGACAAGAACACCCTGATTATGTTTTCCAGTGATAACGGGCCGCATAAAGAAGGCGGTGCCGATCCGGACTTTTTCGACAGCAACGGTCCGTTGAAAGGCTATAAGCGGGATGTGTATGAAGGCGGGATTCGCGTCCCGATGATTGCCTGCTGGCCGGGAACCATTGCCGCCGGCACAGTGACCGAGCATATCAGTGCCTTCTGGGATGTCCTGCCGACCTGTGCAGAGATTGTGGGGGTTGATGTGCCGGCTTGCGATGGCGTGTCATTCGTCCCTACGCTGCTGGGGCGGGACACTGCCCAGAAACAGCATGATTATTTGTATTGGGAATTTCATGAGCAGGGCGGCAAACAGGCGGTGCGGATGGGACGATGGAAGGCTGTACGTCTGAACGTGATGAAAAACCCCGATGCGTCGATTGAACTGTATGATTTAACGGCAGATATTGCCGAGCAGCATAATGTGGCCGCGGCTCATCCGGATATGGCAGCAAAAATGAAAGCGATATGCCTTGCGGCTCATCAGCCGAATAAACAATTTCCATTTTTTAATAATGAGTTATAAATCATAACAGACATGGATGGACAATGAAACCGATAGTACCGATTGAAGTGAAAGCCGTATGTGCAGAAATAACAGCGATTAAGACGGACCTTCTGGCGCTGGGCGTATGTGAGGGCAAGCTGTCCGACCCGGCAGAACGGGTGGATAAAAAACTCAACGGGGCGATAGCGGCCCTGGTCAAGTTGGGTGATTTTAAAGGCAAATCCGGAACCACCGGCCTGATTTATACACAGTCCGAAATTGGTGCCGCCAGAGTTCTGCTGGTGGGGCTGGGCAAGTCCGACAAAGCGGATGCGGATGTGCTGCGCAAAGCCGCGGCAACAGTCTCGGCCAAAGCCCTCGAATTGAAGGCTCAAACCGTGGATGTGTGTCTGCATCAGGCCGCACCGGCTGCGGATGTAGAGGCGGCGGTTCAGGCGATCACCGAAGGTCTTTATTTTGGTTCCTACCGATACAGCGAATATCTCAGTTCAGATCAGGAAAACAATCAGAAACCTTCGTCCATCAGGGCGTTTATTGCGGATGCCTCCAAGACGTTTGTTTCCACCGCGGCCAAAGCCGTTGCCGCGGGCACCATTTACGGCAGCGCACAGAATTATGCCAGAACGCTGGCCAATCGCCCGGGCAATGTAATTTCTCCGCAGACGCTGGCCGAAGAAGCCAAAAAAATGGCCCGGCAGGCGAGGCTGCGCTGTACGGTGCTGGATGAAAAAGCGCTTGCGGCAAAAAAAATGGGCGGCATCCTGGCCGTCGGTCAGGGGTCTGCCAACAAGCCCCGGCTGATTATTCTGGAATACAAGCCTGCCAAAGCTTCCAAGAATGCCCCCGTGATTGGTCTGGTCGGCAAGGCGATTACCTTTGACTCCGGCGGCATCAGCCTTAAACCCGGTGAGGGGATGCATGACATGAAATACGACAAGTCCGGCGGCATGGCGGTGCTCGGGGCGATGCAGGCGATTGCCCGGCTCAAGCCCAAAGCCCGTGTGCTGGGTCTGATTCCGGCGGCGGAAAATATGCCCAGCGGACTTGCGTATCGGCCCGGCGATATCGTCACGACCTACAGCGGCAAGACCGTGGAGATTCAGAACACCGACGCCGAAGGCCGGATGATCTTGTGCGATGCGATTGCCTACGCCGAACAGCTTGGATGCGGCACGATTGTGGACATTGCAACATTGACGGGGGCGTGCGTGGTTGCTCTCGGGCAGAAACGGGCAGGAGTCATGGCCAACGACGAAACACTCATCGAACAGATCAAGGCCGCATCACGTCAAACCGGTGAACGCGTCTGGCATTTGCCCTGTGACGATGAATTTGTGGAGCTGATGAAAAGCAAGGTTGCCGATTTGAAAAATATCGGCGGACGCTGGGGGGGGGCGTGTACGGCGGCGGCATTTTTAAGTCAGTTTGTCAAAGACGCCAGGTGGGCTCATGTGGATATGGCCGGCGTAGGCGTCTGGGGAGCGGATGAAGGTGCCGCCCCGGGATCGATTGGATTTGGAGTCAGGCTGTTGTCTTTATTTGTGATGAACCAGTAAATAGTGATTGAATGCATTGAATCAATAAGAATTGAAGATAAGAAATGGAGTAGAGATGAGAACTGTAATAGTGTCAGCGATGGTGTTGGTGGTATCATGCGGATGGGCACTGGCGGCAGACAATGCCGCTTCTTCAGAGCTTCAGCGGATATGGCTGGATGAGCTGGATTTGAGCAAAGCCATTATCGGCTGGGGTCAGATTCAGAAAAATAAATCCGTCGATGGCAAACCGCTGGTGATTGCCGGCAAATCCTTTGCTCGCGGCGTGGGAACCCATGCCGATTCGCGGCTGGATGTGAAACTCGGCGGTATCGGGGAACAGTTTGAGGCCTGGGTCGGCATTGATGATGAAATTGCCGGCTCGGATCAGGGTAAGGCGGCAGCCAGCGTGGAGTTTCTGGTTTTTGGCGACGGTAAGCTGCTGTGGCGCAGCGAGGTCATGCGGGCGGGCAATCCGGCCAAAGAAGTCAAGGTGGATATCAAGGGTGTCGATATCCTTCGGCTTCAGGTCTCCGGCGGCAATGACATCAACTATGATCATGCCGACTGGGCTCAGGCACAGATATCCTATCGCCTGACCGCTCCTCATACCATAGACGTGGTTATGCCGGCTCCGTACATTCTGACCCCCAAGGCCGGACCGGCTCCGCGGATTACGGGGCCGAAAATATTTGGTGTCCGCCCGGGAAATCCGTTCCTCTTTACCGTCACCGCCACGGGTGAGAGGCCGATGAAGTTCGCGGTGCGGGGTTTGCCGGAGGGATTGATCCTTAATTCGGACAACGGCCAGATACGCGGTGCCGTGAAAAACGCCGGCGAATATAAAACCACCGTGGTTGCCGAGAACAAGCACGGCAAGGTTGAACGGGAATTCAAGATTGTCGTCGGTGATACGATCAGCCTGACGCCGCCGATGGGCTGGAACAGTTGGAACTGCTGGGCCTGTGCGGTGGATGATGAAAAAGTGCGTGCCAGCGCCAAGGCGATGGTTGACAGCGGTCTGCTCAATCACGGCTGGACTTATATCAATATCGATGACTGCTGGATGCGGCAGGAGGGGTCCAAGGATCCGGTGATTGGCGAACCGGTGCGGGATAAGGACGGTTATCTGCTCAGCAACGGCAAATTCCCCGATATGAAGGGGCTGACCGATTATGTTCATTCTCTCGGATTGAGGGCCGGGATTTATATCTCGCCCGGGCCGAATACCTGTGCCGGTTACATCGGCAGTTGGGAACATGAGCAAAAAGACGCCGAGCGGTTTGCTGAATGGGGATTTGATTATCTCAAGTACGACTGGTGCGGCTATTCGAGAATTGCTCCCAATCCCAATCTGGAAGAGTTGAAGAAGCCCTATGCCGTGATGCGGGATTGCCTCAAAAACACCGGACGTGATATTGTCTATAGCCTCTGTCAGTACGGCATGGGCGATGTCTGGAAGTGGGGTGCCGAGGTGGGCGGAAATTGCTGGCGTACGACCGGCGATATTACCGACAGTTGGGGCAGTATGGCGGGTATCGGCTTCAAGCAGGCCGAACTGTATCCGTATGCCGGTCCCGGCCGATGGAATGACCCGGATATGCTGGTCGTCGGCAAGGTCGGCTGGGGACCGAATCTGCACCCGGCCCGCTTGACGCCCGATGAGCAATATACCCATATCAGCCTGTGGTGCCTGTTATCGTCGCCGCTGCTGATTGGATGCCCGATTGAACAGATGGATGAGTTTACCTATAGCCTTCTGACCAATGATGAGGTGCTGGATGTCAATCAGGATCCCCTCGGCCAGCAGGCCCGGCGTATCGTCCAGGCCGACGGTATCGAAGTCTGGTCCAAAGCAATGGAAGACGGTTCCAGGGCGGTTGGATTATTCAATATGAATGAATTCGAAGCCAGGAAGGGAACGGTTAACTGGAAAGATATTGCATTTGCCGGCCAGTGCCAGGTGCGTGATTTATGGCGTCAGAAAGACCTGGGTATGTTTGAAAATGAATTTACTGCAGACGTTCCGCCTCACGGCGTTGTGCTGGTTCGGATTATACCGGCAAAATAATCCTTACCGGGCAGTCGTTAGGAATCAAGCGTAAATAGAAAGGAAACAGAGTGAATCGAGTTATTATTGCTGGATGTGCGGCTGTCATCGTGTTGCTGGCAGGATGCAAATGTGGATGTTTGATGGGAACGACCCCCGCAGAGGATTTAGCACAGGTCGTTCCTGCAGATGATGATGCATCCATCCAGAGCAGCAAAGGATAATCATGGAACAACGCGTTACTAAACCGGTGGATCTGGAACGAATTGAAAAGGCAGTCCTTGAGATTTTAGAGGCGGTGGGTGAAAATCCGCAGCGGGAAGGTCTGCGAGATACCCCCAAACGGGTGGCCCGGATGTATGCCGAGCTGCTCGATGGAATGCGGCACGATCCTTCCGAGCATTTGGGCAGTGTCTTTCATGAAAAATATGACGAGATCGTACTCCTTCGGGATATTCCCTTTTACAGCATCTGCGAACATCACCTGATGCCGTTTATCGGCAAGGCGCATGTGGCGTATCTGCCCGATGGTCAGGTGCTGGGCGTCAGCAAGCTGGCGCGGATTGTCGATATGTTTGCCCGTCGTCTCCAGCTGCAGGAGCGGCTGACCGATCAGATTGCCGATTTTCTGATGAAGAACCTCAAGCCCAAGGGCGTGACCGTGGTGCTGGAGGCCAGCCATAGCTGTATGACCATTCGTGGGATTAAAAAACCCGGCGCTGTGATGGTCACCAGCGCCCTGCGCGGCATCTTCAAAAGCGACCCCCGAAGCCGTTCCGAAGTCATGACGCTGCTTCACGGCAACGAAAGAATGTAATGCACAGACTGGCCCGGCAAATTCGATTTCAGATTGATCCGTTCGGGCGCAATGAATATACCGGATGGAATTCGTATGCAGCCAGACCCGTCACTGAAGGGCTTGGTCTGTATCTGGCGCTGTGGGTTCATCTGAAGTCCCGATTGCATTCCGAGACCGGTTTTGTAGTCAATGTATCACAGATCGACGCGGCAGTGCGTCAGGAAGTCATACCCTGTTTTCAGCAGCAGTGTACCGAATGGTTCTGCCGGCAGTATAATCCGCCGATGGAGGCACTGTATGAACTGCTCAGGGAAGCCAAAGAGCGTCTTGAGCCGGTATTCAGGAAATGCTGCCTCTGGAAGCTGGAACTGGAGCTGAACCCCTTCCGCCGGATGGGAGTTGAATGGGAGACAGATGAAATGGTGATTTATACGGAAAAGTTCGAATTTGCGGCCATGCACAAATTGTGGAACGATAAATTCGACAAAAAGACCAATTTCGAATTATTTGGCAAATGTGCTAATCCCGCAGGACACGGCCATAATTATATACTGGAAGTATCTATTAATCCGCCGCCCGGCAAATCCGGCTGGCTGGAAAGATTTGAACAGAAGGTGCGGGAACACTTTATAGATATAGTGGATCATAAAAACCTGAATATGGATGTCCCCGCTTTTTCCCGCATCAATCCAACCGTTGAAAACCTCTCCAAGCTGGCATGGAAAAATCTTAAAACCAAGCTCAAACCCTGTAAACTCATTGAGGTCACAGTCTGGGAAAATGACCGAACCTATTGTCGATATAGCGAATAATTAATTTGTGACGTCCGATAAGAACCTTTTTTGTGATTGACAAAAAACGAACTATTTTGACAATAAGAACTTAATTCAATTCGGTAAAATATCCGATATTTATGATAGCCTTTCTTCAGTCAAAGAAACAGGGTATATAAAGTATGGATTGGTGAAGGGCATCTAAAAAACACATAACTGTTTTATTCGTAAACCTTTAAGAGGAATCTGTTGTCGTTTTTAGGCAACTGACGGGCACGGAGTGTAGGCTTTTACGAAACGAAGCCAAAATCGAGCAGCAAAGGACTAAGTCATGAGGGTTACCGTGGTTGGGGTGGGTTATGTTGGGCTGGTTGCGGCGGCATGTATGGCCGACGGAGGCAACCATGTTATCTGTGTCGATACGGACGAAAAGAAGATAGACGGACTCAAGAAAGGGATTATTCCCATCTATGAGCCGGGCCTGGCTGAGATTGTTGCCCGCAATGAAAAGTCCGGCCGTCTGACCTTCACCACCAGCCTCAAAGAGGGGGTGGATAAATCCCTGCTGATTTTTCTGGGGGTAGGGACTCCCAGCGCGGCTGATGGCTCGGCGGATATCTCGGCGGTCTTGAGTGCGGCCGGTCAGATTGCTGAAATCATGACCAGCTATAAGATTATCGTGACCAAAAGCACTGTCCCCGTCGGAACTCATAAGATTGTCAGCAAATGGATCCAGTCCAAAACGGAAATCCCCTTCGATTATGTCAGCAATCCGGAATTTCTCAAGGAAGGCTCTGCGGTCGAAGATTTCATGAAGCCCGACCGGGTCATCATCGGTACGACCAATCCGGCCGTGATGGAAATCATGCGAGAATTGTATAATCCGTTTATGCGGAAAAGCAGCCGAATCCTGTTCATGGACCCGGCCAGTGCCGAGATGGCTAAATATGCCGCTAATAGTATGCTGGCAACCCGTATTTCGTTCATGAATGAACTGTCAATGCTCTGTGAAAAGGTTGGTGCCGATATCGAACAGGTTCGGGCCGGCATGGGCAGCGATTCCCGTATCGGTAATGCCTTTTTGTTTGCGGGTGTGGGCTATGGCGGCAGTTGTTTCCCCAAGGATGTCCGGGCGTTAATCTATATGGGCAATCAGGCAGGGGTGCCGATGTCCATTGCTCAATCCGTCCAGCAGGTCAATCAAAGCCAGCAGGCCCAGTTTGCCGACAAAATCATCCATTATTTCAAGGACCAGCCCAATATTCAACTGGGTGTCTGGGGACTGGCGTTCAAGGCCCGCACGGATGATATCCGGGAATCGCCCGCCTTGTTCTGCATCGAAAAATTCCTCGCCGCCGGCATCAAGGTCGTCGCCTTTGACCCGGAAGCGATGACTCCGACTCGCCAGAAACTCGGGGATACGATTCGGCTGGTGGACAATGGCTATGATGTGCTGGATGGCTCTGCTGCATTGGTGATCTTTACCGATTGGCAGGAATTCCGAACCCCCGACCTGGAGCAGATTGCCAAGCGGCTGCAGAAGCCCGTGGTTTTTGACGGCCGCAACCTCTATACGCCGACATTTGTCAAACGGTTTGGCATTGAATATC
>CAZKAI010000014.1:0-1209 GCA_964550565.1 uncultured Pirellulales bacterium | reverse complement strand
GACGGCCGCAACCTCTATACGCCGACATTTGTCAAACGGTTTGGCATTGAATATCATTGCATCGGACGAACACAGGCTTAGAAAGCTATAAATGAATAAGATTCTGGTCACCGGTGCAGCGGGATTCATCGGATCACATTTGAGCGAAAAACTCATTGCGGAAGGTTCGAAGGTAGTGGGGCTGGATAACTTCGACCCTTTTTATGATGCTGCTGTCAAGCAAAAAAATATTGCCGGTCTGGTTCAGTCGCCGGGATTTAAGCTGGTGCAAGGGGATATTCGCGACCGTAAACAGGTTGATGCTGTTTTACAGAGCGGCACATTTGATGCAATCGTGCATCTGGCGGCCAAGGCGGGCGTTCGGCCTTCCATCGCCGATCCGGCAGGGTATGTCGATACCAATATCAACGGCACGGTAGTCATGCTGGAAGCGGCTCGTACGGCGGGAGTTAAGAGATTTATCTTTGCCTCCAGCTCCAGTGTCTATGGCAATAATCCCAAGACGCCGTTTTCAGAGACGGATAATGTGGATTTTCCGATTTCTCCGTATGCGGCGACTAAAAAGGCCGGGGAGCTGATTTGTTATACCTACAGTCATTTGTATCAGATGGATATGACTTGTCTGAGGTTTTTTACCGTCTATGGACCTCGCCAGCGGCCGGACCTGGCGATTCATAAATTTGCACGTCTGGTTGAGCAGGGCAAGCCTATTCCGATGTATGGTGACGGCTCCATGGAACGCGACTTTACTTTTATTGATGACATTATCCATGGGGTGGTCGCAGCAATTGAGCGATGCAAAGGTTATCATATTTATAATCTCGGCGAGTCTCGCCCCGTGCGTCTTGATACATTGATTACCGAGATAGAAAAAGCCCTCGGCAAGAAAGCCAGGATTGAACCCCTGCCCGAGCAGCCCGGCGATGTCAAGCGTACCTTTGCCGATGTGGACAGGGCCGTGCGAGAGCTGGACTACTGCCCGAAGACTCATCTGGCGGATGGATTGAAACAATTTGCTGCCTGGCTCAGGCAATAAACAATGGATTGAGTGAGTGATATGAAAAAAGCATTAATCACAGGCATCACCGGCCAGGATGGGTCGTATCTGACTGAACTGCTCTTGGCCAAAGGCTATACCGTCTATGGCATCATCCGCCGGGCCTCGACATTTAATACGGACCGGATCGACCATCTCTATCAGGACCCGCA
>CAZKAI010000013.1:13695-53568 GCA_964550565.1 uncultured Pirellulales bacterium | reverse complement strand
GCGGGTCTGGTGCGGATGGCCGTGCCGGAGCCGATTCTGCCGGTGGTGGCTTCGCTGGAACCCTGCTATACGACGATTCCGCTGGCTGCCGATGTGGATGGGCGAATGGCTTCGGAGGCAGCGGGAGTGGTTCTTCGGCAGGCCCAGCAGAATGACGTGACGGCCTTTGGTCCGGGGGCCGGGCTTGGCCCGGGGGTGGCGGATGTCCTGATGGAACTCATTCAAATGGACAAGGTTCGTCTGGTTGTGGATGCAGATGGTCTGAATGCCTTGGCCGGGCTGGGTAAAAGCTGGATTCCGAAGAAAAAAGCATCCATGATTTTGACGCCTCATCCCGGCGAGATGGCCCGGTTGTGGAAGTCCTTGTTCCGCAAGGCAATGCCGGCCTGTCGGACAGAACAGGCGGTCGCGGTTGCCGATGCAACCAGTAGTATCGTTGTTTTAAAAGGAGCTGGAACCGTCGTAACCGATGGAAAGCGGGTCTATATCAATACAACCGGCAATCCCGGCATGGCCACGGCGGGGGCGGGGGATGTGCTGACGGGGGTGATTGCTGCTTTGGCTGGACAGCACTTAAGTAATTTCGATGCAGCAGTTCTGGGGGTGTATGTGCATGGATTAGCAGGGGATATTACAGCACAGGAGAAAGGACAGATTGGTTTGATTGCAGCCGATTTGATTGAGGAATTGCCCAAAGCATTCCTCAGAACAGAGCAGTCCTGAAAAATAAAACCGTGTTTGGTCTGTTTTTCCAGCAACAAAAGTCAACCAGGGGTAGTCTATTTGTATAAATGCGTCAGCGGTAATATTTGGATAAGAACAAACGGTAATTAAAACTGTAGAAGTACACAGGGAAAATCTGTTTGTGAAGTGATCAATTTGGAATTTTGTGTAACAAATAAATTGAAAGTGCAATTTCAGACAGGAATTGTTTGACGGGTTTAAACTCATAACATAATATGTATCGTTCACGGCTCCAGCCTGTAATACACGATAAAGCGGCTGACGCCGAAGCATGTTGGATTAATGGAAGTTGTTTTATTGCAATGATTTAATATTATAAAGCAGGAGAATCCTTTGCAGGGCTGTAAAGGTCTCATAATCAGGATGTGTTTGCTGGCAGGTTTGGGCTGCTCGGCTTGTTATGCGCAAAGCGTCGAAGAGGACCTGTTCATCGATAATCTCAACGAAGTGATTATCGAGAATGAAAACGCCCGGCAATTACGGATTTACAGCGATGCCCTGATGCAGGGGGTCAGCGATACCATCCGCCTGGATGCGGCGATGGGGCTGCTGATCCGCAAAGACAAGGATTCTCGTGATGTGCTTATTGAGGCTCTTGGGGCCAAGGAGAACATCCCGGCGCGTATGGCGGTTTGTCGGGCTCTGATCAAGGGGCGCAGTCTTGGAGCGGCTGCCGGCTCACTGGATATGTTTTTACCCCCATTAATCGATACGTTTAAAGGTACCGATGCGGCGCTGGCCCGTCTGGGTGCAGAGGCGCTGCTGGTGTATCGTTTTGATCAGATTGGGACGTCTTTGTCTGATTTGGTCAGTTCGTCAACTGCCGATAAACAGACTCGTTTAAGCGGGATTTACGCCCTGCAGCTTCGCACTGAGCCGGAAGCTCTGCGATATCTGATTCAACTGCTCAATGATACGGACCCGGAAATAGTCCGGGGGGCAGAACTGGCGCTGCAGGAATCATTTGGCGTGCCCGTGGGGACTGGAAAGCAAGTCTGGGAAAAAATCCTCCAGGAAATCAATCAGAAAGACCCCGCTGATATTCGTCGGGAACGTCTGCTGCGTCAGGAAACTCGTCTGCGTGAAGTCCAGGCGGAACGTGACCGCTGGCAGAAGTTGTACCTGGCTGCTCTCGATAAGGAGTTCGAGCTGGTTGAAGCTGCGGCTAAGACCACGTATTTGCTGGATAAGCTGAGTTCGGATTTGCCCGCCATTCGTTTATGGGCTTTGGATAAAGTCCAGCGATTTCAAACGGATGCGGCGGCTGGATTACGTGACAGGCTGCTTCAAATGTTAGCCGATGAAAACCGCCAGGTCAGGCTTGCGACTGCTAAAGTCTGGAGCACGATGAGCGCGCTGAATCCCGCCGAAAGGCTGATGGAACGATATAAAGAGGAAACAGATCCGCAGGTGGCCGTGGCACTCTTTGAGGCCCTTGGCGAGGCTTGTTTTTTTGCTTTTTCGCCGGGTTCGAAAGTGATTTTGTCGCCCGAATTCAAGACCCAGACGATGCTGATTGCCGACAGCTATGCCTCGAAAGATGACCCGGAAATGGCAAAAAAGGGCGCAGAGGTCTTGCGTAAGCTGCTGGAACTGGACGGGCTGACTGCAAAAGAAGCAACCAAATACCTTGAGACTATAAAAAATCGCTATCTGCAGGAGACGGACAAAAAAGGTCCGGTTCGTGGAGATTTACTGACCATTATGGCGCGCCTTTGCAGTCAGGGAAGCCAGAAAACGATAGCAGTGAAACTGTATCGACAAATATTTGAAGATGTTCTACGAAATCGCGATGAAAACAGTCTTGTTCGACAGGCCGCCGCGGCAGGGATGGTCAGCGTTGATCCTACCGCTGCGATGAAGCTGTTTCGTGAATTGAATATTAATATGGATAGCAGTCCTACGGTCCGATTGATCATGATTTATCTGGCCGGACAAAGCGGCACAATTGAGGATTTGGATTGGTTAACTGGCCAATTGGGTTCGAATGGCGAGCTAGAGCTGGCATGGACGGCCATTATGGACATCTTAAAACGACAAGATGCGAAGGTGATTGCGGATTGGTCGATACGTCTGGAGCAGAATCCTTCTGTCGGGGATCAAATACGTGAAGTATTAGAACTGGCAGAGCAGAAGGCGGAGGCTCAAAAAGATGGGGCAATGCTGTGTGATTTGCAGGTTCGTCTTCTTAAATGGCACCTGGGCAAGGGGTCATACGAACATGTTGCTGCGTATCGCGAGAAACTTGAGTTCAATAATACCGCGAGTATTGAGGTTAAAAAGAGGGCTATTAATCAGACTAACAATCAAGCCGCGGAAGCATATCTGCAATTGCGCCGATTTTCCAAGACAGCGGATGTTATCAGCGGGATGCTGCGGGATAATCGATTGGATGAAAAATCTGAAGTATTAGATATGATAAATGCATATTTTATTTCTGATAAGATCGCGGCCGAAGACAAAGCAGGATTGCTTAATTATTTGTCGGAAATATCTATAACCATTCAACAGCGCTGGTGGCAGGATAAATTGGAGCAATGGAGGGGGGGCATGGCTCCAAAGGAAGTATCTCCTGTTACAGGGAATATGGATATGCCTTAATGAATACAAGGTATATCTGTTTACATGTAAGAGTTCATATGTGTTTGTTGGGGCATAATAATTTATAGCTGGGCATACAAGGACAAAGTCTTGCTTATATAAGATGTATATTGGCGGAAAAAATTAATAATTTTTAATGTTTTTGCGATTTTTCTGATTGCAGTTCGGCACACAGGTCTATATACTCTTTCCTTTACCATAGAGGCGACGCAGGGAGTCCCTGTTTCCATTGCGGGCTATTTTAGCCGCAGGATGGAGAATGTCGTTTTCGAAGGCGGTTGCCGGCAGGAAGAATCTGAGGCCGGCCTGCTTGATTGACCTTGATGTGAGTCGCTGCTGTAGCTCAGCCGGTAGAGCGCGTCCTTGGTAAGGACGAGGTCATGGGTTCAAATCCCATCAGCAGCTAAAGTAAATTGGCGTGTCCGAGCGTGTCTGTGAGGCCATGAAGATGTCGCTCGGAATAACGAAAAAGTAAAAAAGCGAAATATTAGAAAATTGTAACCAGAACCAGGAATATCAGGAGGTTATTAACAGATGGCTAAAGACGTATTTGTAAGAAAGAAACCTCACGTAAACGTCGGAACAATTGGTCACGTGGACCATGGCAAAACAACTCTGACTGCTGCGATCACGAAAGTGGCCAGTCTGATGGGCTTGTCGAAGTTTAAATCTTATGATGATATCGCCAAGGCGTCCGAATCTCAGGGCCGCCGCGATGATTCCAAGATTTTGACCATTGCGACCGCTCACGTGGAATATGAATCCGACACACGTCACTATGCTCACGTCGATTGCCCCGGCCACGCCGACTATGTCAAGAACATGATTACCGGCGCCGCCCAGATGGACGGTGCGATTCTGGTGATCAGCGCTTATGACGGCCCGATGCCTCAGACCCGCGAACACATCCTGCTGGCCCGTCAGGTTAACGTGCCCAAGATCGTGGTGTTCCTGAATAAAGTCGACCTGGTGGATGATCCGGAACTGATTGACCTGGTGGAAATGGAAGTTCGCGACCTGCTGAACAAGTACAACTTCCCCGGCGATGACACTCCGATTGTCCGTGGTTCTGCCGTGAAGGCCATGAAGGCCGAAACTGCCGATGACCCGGCCTGCGAACCGCTCAAGCAGCTTCTGAAGGTTCTTGACGATTATGTTCCGGTTCCGGAACGTGAAGTTGACAAGCCTTTCCTGATGCCGATTGAAGACGTGTTCAGCATCAAAGGCCGCGGTACCGTGGGCACCGGCCGTATCGAACGCGGCATGGTGAAAGTCGGCGACGAAGTCGAAGTCATTGGTCTGGTGGAAGACATCCGCAAGACGACTGTGACCGGCGTTGAAATGTTCAACAAGACACTGAATGAAGGCCAGGCCGGTGATAACGTCGGCGTGCTGCTGCGTGGTGTTGAAAAGAAAGACCTCGAACGCGGTATGGTTCTTGCCAAGCCCGGTTCGATTACTCCGCATACCAAGTTTATCGGCGAAGTGTACGTGCTGACCAAGGAAGAAGGCGGTCGTCATACCCCGTTCTTCCCCGGCTATCGTCCGCAGTTCTTCTTCCGGACGACCGACGTCACCGGTTCGATTACCGCTATCCGCAGCCGTGAAGGCAAGGCCGCGGAAATGTGTATGCCCGGCGACAACATCGAAATGGAAGTGGAAATCGGCTCCAAGATCGCGATGGAAGAAGGTCTTCGCTTCGCGATTCGCGAGGGTGGCAGAACCGTCGGTGCCGGTGTTGTAACCAAGATTCTTGCATAATTGAACGACACAATCATGGGGCGTCGAGTGTCTCGGCGCCCCATTTTATCCTTGCCGGGCAGTGAATCCCGTTAAGGATTGTGTTTTAGAGAGGCATAGCATAATGGCAAAGCAGCAAAAACGAGAATGGGTGTGGCTTGAGTGCAAAGAGTGCGGCGATCGTAATTATCGCACGCCGGTCAATGTACAGGGCGGAACACCAAAAATTGAACTGGTCAAGTTCTGCAAACGCGAACGGAAACGTACCGTTCATAAGATCCGCAGGAAGTAACCGCGATAGACTCACGATTCCGGATTTCGGAAGCGTCATGGTTTATAGGTCAGTAGCTCAATTGGCAGAGCAGCGGTCTCCAAAACCGCAGGTTGGGGGTTCGACTCCCTCCTGACCTGGTGAGACGGCTGTCCGGCGGGTCAGGGCAACCGACAGCGGTTAGCATAGGATTGCATACCGACTGAATTGAACAGGTACGAAACGGTTAAGGGTACAATACGACGATGAAGAATCTGAATATATACAAACGCGGTCAGGCGAAGAATACTCGTCTCTGGACGGCGATATCGGCGTTTGTGATCTGTGCTTACGGATGTTATGTGCTTCATCAGAAGCTGGCAACGATGAATAACATCTGGGTGGAGACACTGGTGCCGTTTGGACTTTGCGCCGTGTTGGGGGGACTCATCGCATGGCTGATGAATAAGCCCTCGGTTGCGGATTTTCTGATTTCTTCGGAAGGAGAGATCAAGAAAGTCAGCTGGTCCACCCGCAAGGAAATCGTCAGTTCCACCACAGTTGTGATTGTTGTGATGCTGTCGATATCGATTTTCCTGTATCTGGTGGATATGGGATTTGTTTGGACGTTCGATAAGATCGGCCTTTATTAATCGAAACAATCCCCGCAGGAACACCGAGGATTACTATGTATTGGTACGTATTACGAGTTGCATCCAATAAAGAAGAACAGGTTCGGGATACACTGGCCCGCAAGATGGAAGTTGACGGGGTCAAGAGTGTCGGGCGGATTATGGTGCCCACTGAGCAGATCAAGCGTATCCGCGGCGGCAAGCAGCGCGTGATCAAGCGGAAGCTCTACCCGGGCTATGTTTTTATGGAATTGGAGCCCAAAGACGACGGCAAGATTCCGGATGATGTCTGGTTCATCATCAAGGAAACCGGCGGCGTGGGTGATTTCATCGGCACCGAAGGTGTTCCAACTCCGATGCGCGACACGGATGTGGCCAAGATGCTCAAAGAGGCTGAAAAGCCCGAAGATACGCCCAATATCAAGGTGGAATTTGCCAAGGGTGATGTGGTCAAAATTCGCGAAGGGGCGTTTGAGAATTTCGAAGGTGCTGTGGATTCGATTGATACCGAGCGCGGTGTGGTGCGTGTCATTGTAACGATATTTGGCCGCAGTACCCCGCTGGATATTGAATACTGGCAGATTGAAAAGGTGTAATCTACCCAACGGATATGATTATTCCTTGAGTAAAAGCAGTGTGTGGCTGAAGGTGCTGTACTCAGCCGCGATAAAACAGAATATTTCAAGTTAGTTTCAGTATAGAATAGAGGTAAGGACCTACTATGGCCAAAGAACTGGTAAAAGTAATTAAGCTGCAGGCGCCCGGCGGCAAAGCAACGCCGGCCCCTCCGATCGGCCCCGCGCTGGGTCAGCACGGCGTCAACATCGGTCAGTTTGTATCTCAGTTTAACGAGCGTACCCGTGAAATGAACGGAACTGTGGTTCCGGTTGAAATTTCCGTCTACAGCGACCGGAGTTTTGATTTTATCGTGAAAAGCCCTCCGGCGGCGGTGCTTCTCAAAATGGAAGCCGGGATTGCCCAGGGCAGCGGTGTTCCCAACAAAGAAAAAGTCGGCAAGGTAACCAAAGCTCAGATTCGCAAGATTGCTCAGACCAAGATTCAGGATCTGAATGCGTATGATCTGGACCATGCGGACCGGATTATCATGGGTACCGCTCGCAGCATGGGTATTGATGTGGTTGATTAGGTGCTTGTAAAGACAGGGTTTCGTGTCAGCGGATTGCGTCCCGAAATCGTTCGGACGAGAATTGCGGCAGTGAAACCGTGTTCAAGGAAATACGCTAACCACGGCGAAACAGTGGAAGCGAAGCATGTTTTAATTTTTCGCGAGGATAAACAATGCAGAAACGAAGTAAACGATACAACAACGACGCCAAGAAGGCGGTGCAGGAACCGCAGAGCCTTCAGCAGGCCGTCAAGAAGCTCAAATCTTTTGCATCCACGAAGTTTGATCAATCGGTGGATATCGCCATGCATCTGGGTATTGACCCCAAGATGGCCGATCAGGGGATTCGCGGCGCCATCAGTCTGCCCAACGGCATCGGCAAGGCACGTCGGGTGATTGCTTTCTGTGAAGACAGTGAAAGTGAAGCCGCCAAGAAGGCCGGCGCGATTGAAGCCGGTGCCGACGAACTGATCAAAAAAGTCAGCGACGGATGGACCGACTTTGATGTGGCGATTGCATCCCCAAAAATCATGGGCAAGGCCGGCAAACTGGGTAAGGTGCTGGGACCTCAGGGTAAAATGCCTTCTCCCAAAAACGGCACAGTCACCGCGGATGTTATTACCGCCATCAAGGAATTTGCGGCCGGCAAGGTTGAATTCCGCAATGATGCAGGCGGCAATGTGCATGCTGTGGTTGGCAAGCTGAGCTTTGAAGAAGCCAAGCTGGCCGAGAATATTCAGGCGTTCATCGACCATATCAAGCGGATGCGGCCTTCATCGGTCAAAGGTGTGTATATCAAGAAGATCAGCCTTGCGGCGACGATGAGTCCCGGCGTGCTGTTGGAAAACGTATAAATCAGGCTATCAGCCTATCCCAATAAATCAAGAGGTGAACTATGAGTTATGCAGTAAAAGGATTAGTTCAAAACGACTATACCAAACGCTTTAACGGTGTCAGTTCGTTTGTTGTGCTCCAGACGATCGGCATCAGCGGCGTTGATAATAACAAGATGCGCGGTGATCTGAAGAAAAAAGGCGTGAAGATGATGGTTGTCAAGAACAGCCTGATGCGTCGCGCTCTCGAATCACTGGGACATCCCAAGGGCGGTCAGTTATTCGACAGCGGCCCGTGCACGGTCGCTTTTGGCGGCGACAGCATTGTTGACGTCGCCAAGACGCTGGAAACCTGGCTCAAGAAGAAAAATACACCGCTGGCAGTCAAGGGAGCCTACATTGAAGGTGACGTGCTGAATGCCGCCGCGGCCAAGGGACTATCCAAGATGCCGACACGGGCGGAACTACAGGCCCAGATCGTTGGTATTGCCATGACACCCGGTTCCAATGTCGCCGGCTGTCTGGTGGGTCCCGGCAGCGTTATTGCCGGCTGCGTGAAGACGCTGATCGAAAAGAAAGAAAAAGAAGCGGCATAATGTCCGCTTCGCGAAGTATAAAAAAGAAATTGAATGCGGTTATCGAGGTTGTCCCGCAGCAGCGGGTTAAAAGGGACGGCGGAGTCCTCACTACCCCGAAGCCATAATCCTACAGGAGTAAGTGAAAATGTCTCGTGAATTTAGCGATCAAATCAAGCAGTTGGGTGATCAGATTGTTGCGTTAACCCTGATGCAGGCCAAAGAACTGGCTGACTATCTGAAAGAAGTGCATGGCATCGAACCGGCAGCCGGCGGTGCTGTGATGATGGCAGCTCCTGCGGCTGGAGCCGGTGAAGCCGCTGCAGCCGTTGAAAAGACCAGCTTTACCGTCGTTCTGAAGTCGGCCGGCGACAAGAAAATCCAGGTCATCAAAGAAGTCCGTGCTCTGACCAATCTGGGCCTGAAGGAAGCCAAAGACCTGGTCGATGGTGCTCCGAAGCCGGTGAAAGAAAATGTCAGCAAGGATGAAGCCGAAGCCGCCAAGAAGCAGTTGGAAGAGGCCGGCGCTGTGGTTGAAATTCAATAGTTCGAGCAGCTTTGATTCGGTTTGAAACGTTGTAATGAGGCAAATGGAATCGGCCTTGAAATGGTTTTCAAAACCGTATAGAAAAATTTGAGAATGAAATGATCCTGCGGCAGGCGAACCTTGAAAACAGGGTTCGCCTGACCGAAAGGATTTTGTGTATTGATTCCATAATATCGGACGTAATGACTCCAGCTTTAAGCGGAGTGATAATCAAGGCAGTAAAGCCAACGGAGAGTTGTCGAATGACATCATTAAACATCCGTCATTTTCGTAATTTCGGCAAAATCGGCGATGCAGTTGAGGTCCCGAATCTGATTGAAGTACAGCTTGCCAGTTACGAGCGATTCCTGCAGCAGGACCAGCCGTGGGATACCCGGCCTCATACAGGCCTGGAGGCCTTATTCCGTGAAGTGTTCCCGATTGTCAGTTATGACAAGACGATGGAGCTGGAATATCTGGGCTATGAATTGGAGCCGCCGCGTTACAGTATCGAACAGTGCCGGGAATTGCGGTTGACCTACGGGTATCCGCTGAAGGTGCATTGCCGTCTGAAACGCAAGGACATGGAAGATATCGCCGAGCAGGCCATCTACCTGGGTGAAATCCCGGTGATGATCGGCGGCGGCGAATTTATTATTAACGGGGCTGAGCGCGTGATTGTCAATCAGCTTCATCGCAGCCCCGGCGTGGATTTTGTAATTGACAGCAAGGACGGCGACCGGGTTCTGCACGGGGCTCGTATCATCCCCGAACGCGGAAGCTGGATCGAAATGTCGGTGACCCGCAAGGACGTGCTGGTGATTCGTATTGATCAATCCAGCAAGATTCCGGCCACGGCATTTCTGCGGGCGATGAGTCCGGACTACGGGCGGACCGATGTGCTGCTGCGGCTGTTTTACCCGACTCAGAGCGTCAAAACCAAGAAGCTGGATCCCAATATGTGGGCGGTTGGCCCGATTGTGGATACTGAAACCGGGGAAATCCTGGTGGAAGCGGGCGCTCAATTGGGCGATGCGGTTGGCAAGATTCAGGCCAGCGGTCTTGACAGTGTGGAAGTGATTACCGAAGTCGGGGATGGACTGATACTGAATACCATCTCTGAAGACGGCTGCGAAGGACACGAAGAGGCGCTGATGAAAATTTACGCCCGTCTGCGTCCCGGCAACCCGGCCAACCTCGAAAAGGCCAAGCTGCTGTTTGCAGAGAAGTTCTATGACCTGAACCGCTATCGTCTGGGAGCGGTGGGGCGGTTCCGTTTGAATCGCAAATTCGGCTTAAGCGTCAAAGAAGATGAAATGTCGCTGAAGCCGGAAGATTTTCTGTATACGATGAAATACATCCTGGGCCTGCGCAACAGCCAGGGCGACCTGGATGATATCGACCATTTGGGCAATCGCCGTCTGCGTACGATTGATGAGCTGGCCGCTGCGGAAATCCGCAAGGGCCTGCTGAAGCTGCGTCGCACGGTGCAGGAACGCATGAGTTCCAAGAGCCCTGAAGAAGTGGCTCGTATTGCCGACCTGGTCAACAGCAAGAGTGTCTCGTCCAGCATTGAATTTTTCTTCGGCCGCGGTGAACTCAGCCAGGTCGTGGACCAGACCAACTCGCTGAGCCAGTTGACCCATGAGCGCCGTCTGAGTGCTCTGGGCCCCGGCGGCTTGAACCGAAAACGTGCCGGCTTTGAAGTCCGCGACGTACACATCAGCCATTACGGCCGTGTATGTCCGATTGAGACGCCCGAAGGCACCAACATCGGTCTGATTGTCTCTTTGGGTATTTTCTCAAAAGTTGATGAATATGGTTTTCTGGTCACGCCGTACCGGAAGGTCAAAGATAAAAAAGTCCTCGAAGAAATCGTGTATATGCGAGCCGATGAGGAGATGAAGGCGATTTTCGCACCGCCGAGCATGGTGAATCCGGCCAAACAAGCCCTGCATGACGGGATGGTGCTGGCACGGAAAAACGGCGAACTGACCCAGGTTGACAGCATGGAAGTGCAGTATGTGGACGTGTCCCCCAAACAGATGGTGGGCGTTTCTGCGGCACTGATTCCGTTCCTGGAGCACGACGATGCCAACCGCGCGCTGATGGGGTCCAACATGCAGCGCCAATCGGTGCCGCTGCTCAAGACGGAAATTCCGCTGGTGGGAACCGGCATGGAAGAGCCGGTAGCCCGCAACTCCAGCATGGTCATTCGGGCACGTAAAGACGGTACGATTACGGCGGTGGATGCAACGCACATCGTCATCGACGGTGCGGACGAATATGAACTGCTGAAATTCAAAGGCCTGAATGAACGGACCTGTCTGAACCAGACGCCGATTGTGACGCTGGGGCAGAAGGTCAAGAAAGGTCAGATTATCGCCGACGGCGGGGCCAGCCAGAATGGCGTGCTTGCTCTGGGCCGCAATGTGCTGGTGGCGTTTGTTCCGTTTGACGGATACAACTTTGAGGACGCCATTTTAATCAGCGAACGACTGGTCAAGGACGATGTCTTTACCAGTATTCATATCGATGAGTTCAGCGTGGAAGTCCGTGAAACCAAGCTGGGCCGCGAAGAATTCACACGGGATATTCCCAACGTCAGTGAGAAGGCGCTGCGGAATCTGGATGAGAACGGCATCGTACGGGAAGGGACCCGCGTGGCGCCGGGCGATATTTTGGTTGGCAAGGTCTCGCCCAAGAGCAAGACGGAACTGACCCCGGAAGAAAAACTGCTGCATGCCATCTTCGGCCGGGCCGGCGAAGACGTCAAGAACGATTCGCTGGAAGTGCCCAGCGGCTACGAAGGTGTGGTCATCAAGACCCGCCGCTTCATGCGGAAGGGCGCCGGCACCGAAGAACAGCGCAAGGCCTATAAGGATCAGATCAAGAAATACGAACAGGAAATGATTGTCAAGGAATGCACCCTGTTCAAGGATATGATGGCACAGATTCAGAACGAACTGGGCCTTGATGTGGTCGATCCGAACACCCGCCAGAAGGTTGGCGCCAGCGACGATATCGACGTGATTTACGAACAGATTGAAACTTTCGAGATCGGCTGGATCAAGCCGGCGAATATGCGTGACCCGGCCCAGAAAATTGTCGATATATTCTGGCCGCGGCTTCTCCAGCTCCAGGAGGAAAAGAAACGCGAACTGGAACGGATGAAGCATGGCGATGAGCTGCCCAGCGGCGTGCTGGAAATGGTTAAAGTGTATATTGCGACCAAACGTACGCTGTCGGTCGGCGACAAGATGGCCGGTCGTCACGGCAACAAGGGCGTTATCGCCAAGATTATGCCCGAAGAGGATATGCCGTTCCTGGAAGACGGAACACCGGTGGATATCTGCCTGAATCCGCTGGGCGTACCCAGCCGTATGAACGTCGGTCAGATTCTGGAAACGCATCTGGGCTGGGCGGCAAAGGTACTTGGCTTCAATGCCATAACGCCGGTCTTTGATGGTGCCACCGAAGATGACATCATGATTATGACGCGTGAAGCCAATGAGCATGTGACTAATCGGATGAAAGAACTGGAAGCCAAAAAACAGGTTCCGCCGGCCAGAGAAATCTTTGCCCGGGTTCCGCTGGATGGCCTGAAATCACGGATTTACGATGGCCGTACCGGTGAGCCGTTCGATCAGAATGTGACCGTGGGGTACATGTATGTGATGAAACTGCATCACCTCGTGGACGACAAGATTCACGCCCGCTCGACGGGACCGTACAGCCTGATTACCCAGCAGCCGCTGGGCGGCAAGGCCCGTACAGGCGGTCAGCGTTTCGGTGAAATGGAAGTGTGGGCGCTGGAAGCGTATGGCGCCGCCTATACCCTGCAGGAACTGCTGACGGTCAAGAGCGATGACATCGAAGGCCGTACCAAGATTTATGAGTCGATGGTCAAAGGCACCAATACGCTGGAAGCCGGAACGCCGATTTCGTTCGATGTGTTATGCAATGAAATTCGTGGTCTGGGTTTGAATATCCAGTTGGAAAAGAAACGTGTTGGCATGCCTCAGCTGTAAATACGGCTGGCTGGTGAGTGGAAATAAAAGACGTGCATCCCATGAGTTTCAGCCGGGTCAAAACCTGTAAAGGTCTGGATTGCTGATAGACCGCCGCAGCCCCCGGCGGGTGAAATTAAGGGAATACTATAGATTGGAGTTGGTCCTGATATGGTGGAATCGATTTACGATCGAATAAATGATTACGGTTCGGTGAAGATTACGCTGGCAAGCCCCAACGATATTCGCAGTTGGTCGTTTGGCGAGGTCAAGAAGCCGGAAACGATTAACTATCGAACCTATCGTCCGGAAAAGGACGGGTTGTTCTGTGAGCGTATCTTCGGCCCGGAACGCGACTGGGAATGCGCCTGCGGCAAGTACAAGGGCACCAAGTTCAAAGGGATTATCTGCGATCGCTGCGGCGTGAAAGTGACGCACAGCCGCGTCCGCCGCAAACGCATGGGGCACATCAACCTGGCCGCCCCGGTGGTGCACATCTGGTTTTTCAAGGCGATGCCCAGCCGGCTGAGCACACTGCTTGGGATGAAGACGTCGGATATCGAGAAAATCGTTTATTTCCAGGATTATGTCGTGGTCGATCCCGGCCAGAGCCCGCTGAAACTGCGGCAGCTTCTGACCGAGGATGAATTCCGCGACGCTATTAACAAATACGGTCCTTGCTTCAAGGCGTCCATGGGAGCCGAAGCGGTCAAGGAACTGCTCGGCAAGCTGGATTTGAATACGCTGGCGGTTGAACTGCGAACGCAGATTACCGAAACCAGCAGCAAACAGAAAATCAAAGACCTCAGCAAGCGGCTCAAACTGGTCAACAGCATCCGAACCAGTGAAAACAAGGCCGAATGGATGATTCAGGATGTGATTCCGGTGATTCCGCCGGATTTGCGGCCCCTGGTGATGCTGGAAAGCGGCAATTTTGCCACCAGCGACCTGAATGATCTGTATCGCCGCATCATTAACCGCAATAACCGTCTGAAAAAGCTCATTGACCTCAACGCCCCGGAAGTCATCATTCGCAATGAAAAACGCATGCTGCAGCAGGCCGTGGACTCCCTGTTTGATAACGGCCGCTGCCGTCGTCCGGTACTGGGCAGCAATAACCGGCCCCTCAAGAGCCTGACGGATATGATCAAGGGCAAGCAGGGTCGTTTCCGTGAAAACCTGCTGGGCAAACGCGTGGACTATTCCGCCCGTTCGGTCATTGTCGTTGGTCCTCATTTGAAATTATATCAGTGCGGTCTGCCCAAGCGCATTGCACTGGAATTGTTCCAGCCGTTTATTATTCGCAAGCTCAAAGACCGCGGCTATGCCGATACCATCAAGAGCGCCAAGCGGATGCTGGAGCGGCGTGAAGAGCATGTCTGGGATATCCTGGAAGAAGTCATTCATCAGCACCCGGTGCTGCTGAACCGTGCTCCGACCCTGCACCGTATGGGTATTCAGGCCTTTGAACCGGTGCTGGTGGAAGGCAATGCGATTATGCTGCATCCGCTGGTCTGCCATGGCTTTAACGCCGACTTTGACGGTGACCAGATGGCCGTTCACCTGCCGTTGAGCATCGAAGCCCAGATTGAAACGCATACCCTGATCCTGGCGACCAACAACATTTTCTCGCCGGCCAGCGGTTCCCCCATGCTGGGCCCATCACAGGATATGGTTCTGGGCAACTTCTATATCACCCATATTGCCGACAAGCAGCCTGGTGAAGGGATGGTCTTCCGTGATATCAACGAAGCGATCACGGCGCTGGATATGCGCAAGGTCGCCATCCATGCCAAAGTCAAGGTCCGGATCCCGGCAGGCAAGAAGATTTTCGGCGAAAGCGGACTTGAAAAAGGCCCTGTGATTACGACGACGCCGGGTCGGTGTCTGTTTAACGACATCCTCGATTCGCGGATGCCGTTCTATAACATGACTCTGGATAAGAAAAAACTCGGCAATGTGATTCAGGATTGCTACGAATACGCCGGCGCCAAGGCCACACTGGAACTGCTGGATAACATGAAGGAACTGGGCTTTAAACGGGCCACCCTGTCCGGCATGAGTTTCGGTCTGATTGACCTGCGGATTCCGCCGGAAAAGCAGAATATTATTGATCTGACACAGAAAAAATGCGACAAGATTGTCAAAAACTTCCAGCTCGGCGTGCTGACCGAAGGGGAACGCTACAACCAGATCATCGACGCCTGGACCCATGCCCGTGTGGCCGTGACCAACGCCATGATGAACGCGATGAAAAATGACACCCGCGACGGCAAGCCTTATCTGAACCCGATCTGGGTGATGAGGCATTCGGGTGCCCGCGGCAGCATCGACCAGATTCAGCAGTTGGCCGGTATGCGTGCGTTGATGGCCAAGCCCAGCGGTGAAATTATCGAAACGCCCATTAAGTCGAACTTCCGCGAAGGCCTGAACGTGCTGGAGTATTTCAGCTCCACCCACGGTGCCCGCAAGGGATTGGCCGATACCGCGCTGAAGACGGCCGACTCGGGCTATCTGACCCGTAAGCTGGCGGATGTCGCACAAAATGTCATGATCAGCGAGCCGGATTGCGGAACGCTGCAGGGCATTACCAAGACCACCGTGTACAAAGGTGAGGCGGTCGATATCGCCCTGAAGAACCTGATTATCGGCAGAACCGCCCGCGACAATATCCGCAACCCGATTACCGATGAGATGATTGCTCGCGAAAACGAAGTGATCACCCCGGAAGCCGCGGACAAGATTGAACAGCTCGGACTGGATGCGATTCGTGTCCGCAGTCCGCTGACCTGCGAAAGCAAGGTGGGCGTGTGTGCCAAATGCTACGGCTGGGATTTGAGTACCGGCATGGTGGCCGAAGAAGGCTTGGCTGCCGGAATTATGGCCGCCCAGTCCATCGGTGAGCCGGGTACGCAGTTGACCATGAGAACCTTCCATACCGGCGGTATTGCCGCGGTGTCTCTGATCGAAACCGATCAGAAAGCAACCCGCGACGGTGTGGTGAAATATATTGATTTGAATGTTGTCGAAACCGATATCCAGGGTACCATGCTGAAGATTGCTCTGCGTCGTAACGGTGAAATGGCTCTGGTAGATGACAAAGGACGCGAACTGGAACGGTTCAAGGTGCCGTATGGCGGAATCGTGGTTGCCGAAGACGGTCAGAAGGTCAAACGCGGCGAACGGCTGTATGCCTGGGACCCGCACCGTGTGCCGATTCTGGCGGAAGTCCCTGGTTTTGTCCGCCTGGTGGATGTTATCGAAGGCGAAACCATGCGTGTGGACGAAGAGCGCAAAGGTCAGCGCGGTCGCCCGGTGGTTGTCGAACACAAAGGCGACAAACATCCGCAGGTCATCATCGAAGACGGCGAAGGCAAGATTCTGGATGTTCACTATCTGCCGGCCAAGGCCCGTATCGAAGTGGATGAAGGACAGCAGGTCGCCGCAGGTGCACTGCTGGCCCGTCTGCCTCGCGGCGGCGGTGGAACGCAGGATATTACCGGCGGTCTGCCGCGTGTGACTGAAATCTTTGAAGCGCGCAAGCCCAAAGATCCGGCCGCGATGGCGGAAATTTCCGGTACCGTCGAACTTAAGAGCGACAAGCGCCGCGGCAAGATGACGATTATCGTTCGCAACGAAAGCGGTATGGAAAAAGAACACCACGTGCCGCGTGACCGTCACCTGAACTTCCATACCGGCGACCGGGTGGAAGCGGGCGATGCTCTGACCGATGGACCGCTGGTGCCGCACGATATCCTGCGTATTAAGGGTGAAGAAGCCCTGCAGCGGTATCTGCTCCGGGAAATTCAGAACGTCTATCGTGCCCAGAGTGTGACCATCAATGACAAGCACGTCGAGATTATTTTGTCTCAGATGATGAATAAGGTGGAAATCGAATCTGTCGGCGACAGCCAGTTCCTGCCCGGCGAAGTGGTGGATAAACTGGATTTCCGCAGGGCTAATGCGGATCTGTCCAACAGCCTTCGGATTAGTGAACCCGGCGACACCGATTTGAAAGTCGGCCAACTGCTGACCAAAGAACAGCTTGAGGCGGCCAACGAAAAGGTCGAGATGCTGGGCGGCACCCCTGCCAAAGGCAAGAAGCCCAGACCCGCAACGGCAACGACGCTGCTGCTGGGTATTACCAAGGCTTCGCTGCAGTCAGACAGCTTTATTTCTGCGGCCAGCTTCCAGGAAACAACAAAAGTCTTGACGGAAGCGGCTCTGTCAGGTAAAATCGATGATTTGCTTGGCTTAAAAGAAAATGTCATTCTGGGACACTTGATTCCGGCTGGAACCGCGTTCAAGAAATATCTGGATGCCAAGGTCAAGCACATGGGCGAACCTCCGGTGCCCAAGCAGCTTGAAGAATTGCGTCAGGCCAAGGAAGCCGAGGCGGCCGCAGATAAGGCGGTTAAGGCGGCACTGGGTCTTGAATAAGGTGATGAAAAGTTATATAACTTGTTTATTTACAAACGCTTAACAAAGGTTTGGAGAATTTATGCCGACAATTAATCAGTTAGTTCGTAATGGCCGTAAACAGACGGGCAAAAAGAGAGTTTCGGATATTACCGGAAGTCCCCAAAAACGCGGCGTGTGTCTGATTGTCAGAACCCAGACGCCCAAAAAGCCCAATTCGGCGTTACGAAAAATCGCCCGTGTGCGATTGACCAATGGTACTGAAGTGACCGCCTACATCCCGGGTATCGACCACAACCTGCAGGAACACAGCACCGTGATGATTCGCGGCGGCCGTGTACGTGACCTGCCTGGTGTTCGTTACCATATTGTTCGCGGAACGCTCGATACCTCCGGCGTAAACGGACGTAAACAAGGCCGCAGTAAATACGGCGCCAAAAAAGGTAAGTAAGGATTTATCCTGTATTCGAGTATATGGATACAGATAAACCATAAATAAAAGAGCCTGTAAAACCCTAACTATAGCAAGGTGCTTGAATGGGAAGAAAAAAATTTGTAGAAGCTGACAGTCGATATTTAATACCGGATCACCGGTATCAGAGCAAGCTGGTCTCGAAGTTTGTCAATTGCATGATGTGGGATGGTAAAAAGAGCCGCTCGCAGCAGGTTTTCTATGATGCGATGGATATCATTGCCAAGCAGATAACCGACAATGCGCCAATTGAAGTCTTTGAGACGGCCATTGAAAACGTCAAGCCGATGCTGGAAGTTCGCAGCAAACGTGTCGGCGGCGCCAGTTATCAGGTTCCGATGCAGGTTCGTCCGAAGCGTCAGCAGTCGCTGGCGTTTCGCTGGATTCTGGCAGCGGCCCGCGGCAAGAAAGGCAAACCCATGGCTCAGCGTCTGGCTTCTGAACTGCTGGATGCGTTCAAGCGTGAAGGCGCTGCAATGACCACACGGGAAAATGTCCACCGTATGGCCGAAGCCAACAAGGCGTTTGCGCATTTTGCCTGGTAACAATTTGTTCGAAAAATTCTGCCACGGTCTGTGTATACAACCGTGGCAGTGTTCTATATAGAGACAGCCAGTCCGACTGAGACATTCGAATCACAGTATGTCATCGCTGCGGGCAAGGCTGTTTTCGTTTTATCACGGTTTGGCCGACGACGCCGTGCCGGAAAATACTACGTATTTCAATCACTGAATGACTATGGCAGACGATCTGACTCAGGTAAGAAACATCGGCATCATGGCCCACATTGATGCGGGCAAGACCACCGTATCGGAACGCATTCTGTACTTCAGCGGCAAAACGTATAAAATCGGCGAAGTGCACGACGGTACGGCCGTGATGGATTATTTGGAAGAAGAACAGCAGCGGGGAATTACGATTACATCGGCTGCGACCAAATGCCCGTGGAAAGGGTACGATGTCAATCTGATTGATACTCCCGGCCACGTGGATTTTACCGCCGAAGTCGAACGGTCGCTGCGGGTGCTGGATGGGGCGGTCGCTGTGTTTGATGCATCCGAGGGGGTTCAGGCTCAATCGGAAACCGTGTGGCGTCAGGGGCAGAAATATCATCTGTCATGTCTGGTGTTCATCAACAAGATGGACAAAATCGGCGCTGATTTTGAGATGTGCATGAAGAGCATTCGGGAAAAACTGCTGGCTCATCCGGTTGCGGTACAGATGCCCATCGGGCAGGAATCGTCCTTTCAGGGTATGGTGGATTTAGTTACCATGAAAGCGGTATATTTTCAGCAGGAAGACAAGGCGGCCAGCTTCTGGGAAGAGCAAATCCCTGCGGAATTGTCCTCTCAGGCCGCCGACTACCGTCATGTGATGCTTGAAGCCGTAGCCGAGTTTGACGAGGATTTGCTGGACTTGTATCTGCATGACAAGCCCATTCCGGAAGACTTGATTCGCAGGGCGATTCGCAAGGGGACTGTAGCCAATAAAATCAATCCGGTCCTGGTGGGTTCGGCGCTGAAGAATATGGGAGTTCGCAGGCTTCTGGATGCAGTGGTCTATTATCTCCCGTCGCCGCTGGATAAGCCCCCGGCTGTTGGATTTCATGGCGGCAATAAAAATCAGCAGATTGAGGTAGTCTGTGATCCGCGAAAACCGCTGGTGGCTCTGGCGTTTAAGGTGGTCAGCGATAAACATGGTGATTTGTACTTTTTGCGGATTTATCAGGGAACATTATCCAAGGGCGTTCGAGTTTATAATCCCAACCGAAAAACAAAAGAAAACGTTACACGCCTGTTCCACATGCACGCTTCCGACAGACTGCTGATCGACAGTGCCGGGGCAGGGGATATTGTGGCAGCCCTTGGATTGAAAGATACCCTGACTGGCGATACCCTGTGCGACAGCAAAGAAGATATCATGCTGGAGACGATTACATTCCCCGAGACGGTTATCAGCATGTCGATTGAGCCGGTATCAGCCGCCGAACGGAACAAACTGGGTGAGGCTTTGACGACACTTCGCAAGGAAGACCCCACGTTTAAATGTAAATATGATACTGAAACCGGGCAGACGATTATCAGTGGAATGGGTGAATTGCATTTAGAGATTCTCCAAAATAAGCTGATTCGAGACCTGGGTGTCAAAGTTCGTGTCGGCAAACCCCGTGTTGCGTACAAAGAAGCCATTGTTAATGCGGCAGAAGGCGAAGGCAAGTTTATTCGTCAGACCGGCGGACGGGGGCAATACGGTCATGTGGTTATCCGGATTGAACCCCTGTTTGCAGAGGATGGCCACTACGCCAAAGAAAATGAATTTGAAAATGCCATCATTGGCGGTACGGTACCCAAAGAATATATCCCGGCCATAGCAAATGGTGTTATGGAAGGTCTCAGCAGCGGCAGCCTTGCCGGTTATCCTGTTGTGGGTGTTAAGGTTACGTTGCTGGATGGGTCATTTCATACGGTGGATTCCTCAGAACTTGCCTTTGAACAAGCGGCTATTATTGCATTGCGGGATTTACTGCCGAAGGCGAAACCAGTGTTACTGGAGCCGGTAATGCGTGTTCAGGTGATTGTTCCAGAGCAGTATTTTGGTGCGGTTCAGGGCAATCTGGTCTCCAAGCGGGGCGAAATCACCAATTCCCATGTGCATGGCGGGGTACGAGTGATTGATGCCAAGGTTCCCCTGGGCGAAATGTTTGGGTATTCCAGCCAGATTCGCAGCGCCACGGCAGGACGCGGGACCTTTACGATGGAGCCTTTGAATTATGAACGCGTCCCGGAACAAGTTTCTGAAAAAATTCTTATGGGAAGCTATTGACAAAGCATTTGGACTATAGTATAGTCCCCGTTTCCGGCCGAGCGAGCACGGCGAAATATGGATACCGTGCGATTCGAGTTGGGCTGTCATCTCAGAGTGAGATTTCATGGACGGCAGTGGATGCCCGAAAGGGCAAAAGCGCCAAAGTAGTCCTGTACAACGACTTACAACAAGTAGTGTGCAGAAATAAAAAAAGTACCACGGCTTATTTTGGCAAAAAGGATGGTTTTATTTTTAAACCTCCTGTGGACATGAAGGTCAGGCGAATCTGAAGCCTTTCCTGCCTTTAAAAAGAAAAAAAGGAAATTATCCAGAAACTTTAAGCTGTCTGTTTTTATCTGGACGAAAAATTCCTGTTTTTTTCCTTGTATTTTCTATGTGAAATTGTTATTTTTCTAAACTTTCTATATTTTGGTAGTAGATACTGTAAGTACAGATTAAGGGTTAACCATGACGGAAACCGAACGCATCAGAATAAGAATGGAAGCCTATGATCACAGGGCTTTGGACAGCTCGGCCAAGGAAATTGTCGAGCAGGCCCGTCGTACCAACGCACGGGTGAGTGGTCCAGTTCCGCTGCCGACACGTATTGAGCGTTACACGGTATTGCGGAGTCCTCATATCAACAAAAAGTCACGTGAACAGTTCGAAATGAGAACGCACAAGCGTTTGATTGATATCTATGATGCGAATGCCCGCACGGTAGAAGCCCTCAACAGGCTGGTCGTACCCGCGGGTGTTTTTGTTAAGATTAAGGCTTAGTCCGATAATCAAACGCACGCTGGTAGTGATGGATAAGAATCGGGAACAGTAAGAGTAGGACTCGAAGGAAATAGACAATGGTAATGTTGCTGGGAAAAAAGATCGGCATGACACAGGTGTATGATGACGCCGGTCGTATGACAGCGGTGACGGTGATTCAGGCCGGCCCCTGCACTGTGATGCAGGTGAAGAAGCCGGAAACCGATGGATACACCGCAATACAGCTTGGATTTGATGACAAGAAGCCTTGCCGTGTACGCAAGCCCGAGGAAGGTCATGCCAAGAAGGCCAATACGGCGACCAAACGGTTTGTTCGGGAATGGCGGATGGACGGCGAGGAGCCGAAATTCAATGCCGGCGATCAGGTGGATGTCAACCTGTTCGAAGGCGTCACCTACGTAGATGTGATCGGCACAAGCAAGGGTAAAGGCTACCAGGGTGTGATGAAACGTCACAACTTCGGTGGTTTCCCGGCTTCGCACGGTACCGAACGCAAGCACCGTGCCGGCGGTTCTATCGCCAGCCATGCAACCAACCGCGGTAACAGCGGTAAGCCCAAACGCGGCAAACGCATGAGCGGACGGATGGGCAATGAACGCGTCACGGTAAAAAATCATAAACTGATCTCTATCGATCCGGAAAATCATCTGCTGGTGGTCAAGGGGAATATCCCCGGCGCCAATGGCAGCTATGTGGAAGTCCGGACGGCTAAAACCAAAAAGTAAGATTGCAGCAGATTCCGACTGGAACAAAATATGATTGACATTGCAGTATATAATAAAGATGGTAAGGAAGTCGAAAGCCTGAAGGTGGACGAAAGCGTGTTTGGCGGCGTGGTTCGTCACGCCCTGATCAAGCAGGCGGTGGTGATGTACCAGGCCAACAAGCGGATTGGTACGGCCGCAACCAAGCAGAAAAGTCTGGTCGAAGGTTCGACACGCAAGCTGTACAAACAGAAGGGGACCGGTAATGCCCGTATGGGTCAGGTTCGCACACCTTCTCGCGTCGGCGGTGGTGTCACTTTCGGCAAGAAAGTACGTGACTTCGGCAAAGACATGCCCAAAAAGCAGCGTCGGCTGGCCTGTGATTCGGCGATTCTGGCCAAGCTGCAGAGCGGTCAAGTGGTTGTGGTCGATGAACTGAATTTCAGTGCACCCAAAACCAAGGAATTTGCCCGGGTGCTGGGGAATTTGAAGATTGACCGCAGCTGTCTGGTTGCCGTCAAGGACCGCAATGACAATCTGATCAAGTCGGTTCGGAACGTGCCCAAAGTGGAATTGATGCAGGTTGCGGACTTGAATGCGGGAAGCATTTGCAACCGGGTCAAGATGCTGTTTACCAAAGACGCATTTTTGACGCTGTTAAACCGGGAACAAAATAATTAATTTCGTACGCAGGTGGTATCCAAGATGAACGAATACAATGTAATAGTCAGGCCGATTGTCACCGAGCAGGGGATGCATTTTGCCAATACCAAAAATGCCTATTCCTTTGAAGTGCACAAGGATGCCAACAAGATTCAGATACGGGATGCGGTTGAGAAGCTGTATAACGTCAAAGTACTGAATGTTCGCACGGCCAATGTAAGAGGCAAAGTTCGCCGCAGAGGTCGGTTCTTCGGGACGACACGGAGCTGGAAAAAGGCTGTCGTGGTTCTGCATAAAGAAAACCGAATTGATTTGTTCTAAGATAACGCGAATTCAAAGCAGGAATTTGAGAAGAAACTATGGCAATCAAGATATATAAACCAACGAGCAACGGACGGCGAAACTCCTCCGTGATCGATTACAAGGCGGTCCTGACGAACACCGAGCCGGAGAAGAGCCTGTGTGTTCGTATCAAAAAGAGCGGCGGCCGGAATCATCACGGTGTCACTACGGTTCGGTTCCGCGGCGGCGGCTATCGCAAAATGTACCGTGTCATCGATTTCCGTCGTGATAAAGACGGCGTGGCCGGTAAAGTGATGAGCATCGAATATGATCCCAACCGCAACTGCTTTATTTCGCTGATTCAGTACAGTGACGGAGAAAAGCGGTATATTCTGGCTCCTGAAGGCCTTAAACCGGGCATGACGATCGAAAGCGGCAACACTATCGAAGCCAAAGTCGGCAATTGTCTTCCGCTGTATGCAATTCCGGTCGGCGTGGAAATTCACAATATCGAAATGAACGCCGGACAGGGCGGCAAGCTGGTTCGCACCGCCGGTGGTGTGGCCCGTCTGATGGCCAAAGAAGGCGACTGGGCGACCATTATCCTTCCCAGTGGTGAAATGCGTGTCATCCGCAAGGAATGCCGTGCAACCATTGGTCAGTTAAGCAACTCGGATTATCAGAATGTCAGCATCGGCAAGGCAGGGCGTTCGCGGCACAGGGGACTTCGTCCTCACGTTCGCGGCAAGGCACAGAACCCTGTGGCTCACCCGATGGGCGGCGGTGAAGGCCGGTCCAACGGCGGTCGCCATCCGTGTTCGCCGACCGGTGTACCGGCCAAGGGCGGCAAAACACGTAATCCCAGAAAGGTTACCAACAATCGCATTATTCGCCGTCGCAAGAACAATCGTGGTATTCAGCTTGTTCTCTAACGTCAAATAGCAAGAGCATAAATTCTTAGGAAATAGATAGAGGAAAGTCAATGGGACGTTCTCAGAAAAAAGGGCCTTTTGTGAATGAAAAGCTGTATCTGAAAGTACAGAAGCAGATACAGACTGGAAAAAAAGAACCGATCAAAACATGGGCCCGCGCCTGCACGATAATCCCTGAGTTTGTGGGATACACCTTCATGGTTCACAACGGCAAGATGTTCCACAAGGTGTTTATTACAGAAGACATGGTCGGCCACAAACTCGGCGAATTTTCGCTGACTCGTACCTTCCGCGGTCATTCAGGCAGCAAGGCGGAAGCCAAGGCGTAAAGCGGCATAGACGGAGAAATCAAGACCAATCAGCAAATAGAAGCTGAGCGTTCAGAGGTTAAATAACGATGTTAAGTCCGAAGAAATTTACAAAACTGGCACAGCAACGAAGCATAAGCGTACAAACACTGGCCGATCATCTTGCCCGCGGCGGCATGGATAAGGATTCATCCGTGGCTGCGGTGAAGAACTGGCAGAAAGGCTTGTTTTCTCCGAAGCCCGGAAAACAGGATGTCGAGCGACTGGCCGGGGCACTGGGTGTCAATGTCAATGAGATTTCCGAATGGAAGTCGTCTTACAACTATGCCCCGATGTCACCCCGCAAGGTTCGCCTGGTGACGTCCCTGATACGCGGACGCGATGTGCAGGATGCGATTGATATTCTGACATTCACCCGCAAGCGGGCAGCCGAGGCGGTTCGCAAGACGCTCAAGGCGGCGATGGCCAATGCGGATGAAAACGAAGCGGATATGGACAACCTGGTGGTTATGGAAGTTCGGGTTGACGGGGCTGGCCGGCGAATCGGCACCAAGGGATTCAGAGCCAAAGACCGTGGTCGGGCTCATGCGATTCGCAAAGAAGCCAGTCATATACATGTTACAGTCTCAGAATTTTAATTAATGGATAACGGGTAATATATGGGTCAGAAGACATCTCCAGTCGGGTTCAGAACGGGCGTTACGCTCGGATGGCAGAGCACGTGGTTTGCACCGAAAGCCAATTACGGTGAGTTTCTTATTGAAGACTATAAGATTCGCGAGTTCGTTGACAAGAAGTTCAATCGGCAGCCACCCTACGCTGCGGTCGCCAAGACGGAAATTGCACGAACCCGCAATGAGGTGAAAATTACACTCCATACCGCTCGACCGGGTATGGTTATCGGCCCCCGTGGTGCTGAAGTAGATAAACTTCGCGAGGAACTGGAAAATCTGATTGATCGCAAAGTCAGTGTCAACGTGATTGAAATCAAGGAGCCCGCTCTGGATTCCAAGCTGGTTGCCGAGGGGATTTCGGAACAGTTGAAAAAGCGCGCCTCGTTCCGCCGTGTCATGAAGATGGCCTGCGAGAATGCGATGAATGCCGGCGCCAAGGGAGTCAAGATTATTATCGGCGGTCGCCTGGGCGGTGCTGAAATCGCCCGCAGCGAGGCCCAGAAGCTGGGTTCCATTCCGCTTCAGACGCTGGATGCCAACGTGGATTACGGCGTAGCCACCGCGGTTACCACGTATGGCAGTATCGGCATCAAGGTGTGGATTTACAAAGGCAAGTTCGGCGAAGAGATTATTCCGATTTCGCGTCCGGCCGAACGTCGCCGTCCGCAGCGCAGCAAGAGCCGCAAGAGTCGCAGTGATGTCTCACAGTCCCGTGTACCGGCCAGCCAGGAAGAAGCTGGCGGCGCTGAGACTGCTGAACAGGATAATAGCACGGAAAACAGCTAATCGCAACAGAGATACAATAGAGGGAAGTACTTATGGCTTTAATGCCCAAAAGAGTTAAATATCGCAAGCAGATGCGCGGCAAGATGCGCGGCAATGCCTGCCGCTGCAATTACGTCGCTTTCGGAGAGTACGGTCTGCAGGCTGTCGACGGCAGCTGGATAACAGGCCGGCAGATTGAAGCCGGTCGTGTGGCTGCAACACACTTTCTGCACCGTGAAGGCAAAGTGTATATCCGAATTTTCCCCAACCATTCGTATTCGGCCAAACCGCTCGAAACCCGTATGGGTAAGGGTAAAGCTGAAATCGAAGGCTGGGTTGCCCGCGTCAAGCCGGGTACGGTCATGTTTGAAATCGGCGGCGTGGATGAGCAGGTAGCCAAACTTGCATTGCTCCGCGTGGCTCACAAGATGCCTATTAAATGTCGCCTGGTCACACGGCGGCATGCTCTCGGATAAGAAAGGAATACTATGAAGTCTTCGCAAATCCGCGATCTGAGAAATGATGAACGCCAGGAAAAACTCCAGGACCTGAACAAAAAATTGTATGAGCTTCGCTGTCAGGCGGTGACGGAAAACCTCCCCAATCGCCATGCGATTCGCAATATCCGCAGAGATATCGCCCGCATTAAGACGTTCATACGTCAGGATCAAATCAAAGGCTGAGCGATTCAAGAATAAACCAATTTCGCCTTATGAGTGGCGGACCAGGTGATACAAAGGTTGAATATGGAAAAAGAGAAAGTTAAAACACAGCGTGCCGTGGTCATCGGCAAAAGCACCGACAAGACCATCAAGGTCCAGATTGACTTTTTGGCGCGTCATCCCAAGTATGGAAAATTCCTCCGCCGCCGGACTCGGTTGGCCGTTGATGATCCCAAGAATCAGGCCGCGGTGGGTGATGTGGTGGAAATTACAGAGTGCAGACCCATCAGCAAGAATAAAAGCTGGCGTCTGTTGAACGTGGTTCAAAAGGCTGTCGTAGAATAAAGGGTGAGCCGTGATACAGCAAGAAACAATGTTGGAAATCGCCGATAACAGCGGTGTCAAAGAAGCGCAGTGTATTCGCGTTCTCGGCAAAAGCAGCGCACGAAAAGGCAAATATACCCGGGTTACCGCATCGGTTGGTGATATTGTCTGCGTGGCAATCAAGAAATATCTGCCGAGCTGCCAGTTGGATCGGAAAAAAGTCTATAAATGCGTTATCGTCCGCACCAAATTCCCGGTGCGTCGTCCGGACGGCAGCTATGTCCGCTTTGACAGCAACGCGGCGGTCATCATCGACGCTGAAAACAATCCGGTCGGAACGCGTATCTTCGGTGCGGTGCCGAGAGAACTGCGTGACAAGAACTTCATGAAAATTATTTCGCTGGCCAGTGAAGTAGTCTAAGGCCTGTGTCAGGATAACAGATATGGCAATGCATGTTAAAAAAGGCGATACAGTAAAGGTCATTTCCGGAGACAGCCGGGGCGTAACCGGCAAAATTCTGCGGGTTATTCCGGACAAAGGACGCGTGGTTGTGGAAGGTGTGAACCTGGCTTACAAGCATGTCCGTCCGTCGCAGAAAAATCCGCAGGGCGGACGAATTCGCGTGGAAAAACCCATTCACATCAGCAATGTGCTGCCGCTGGACCCGAAAACCGGAAAAGGCACGCGGGTTCGCATGACGGTGGATGGAAAAAACAAGAAACGCGTCTCCAAGGCCGGCAACGAAATCAGTGTTGTGACCAAGGCAAAGAAAAAGTAACGAGAAGGTAAATTATGGCTCGCTTAAAAGATTTATATAAAAGCAAGATAGCCGCTTCTCTCAAAGAGAAGTATGGCTATTCGACCGTGATGGCGGTTCCCCGGCTTCAGAAGATTGTTGTCTCCATGGGTTTGGGCAAGGCCATTCAGGACAAGAAGTTCCTGGATCTTGCAATCAAAGACATGACCACCATAACCGGCCAGAAGCCGCAGGTCTGCAAGGCCAAAAAGAGCGTATCGAATTTTAAGGTGCGTGAAGGCGACAAGACCGGCCTGAAAGTCACGCTTCGCAAGGAGCGCATGTACGAGTTTCTGGATCGTCTGATCAACCTTGCGATTCCCCGCGTCAAGGACTTTCGCGGCTTGAGCCCGCACGGTTTTGACGGCATGGGCAATTATTCAATGGGTCTTGACGAACAAAGCGTGTTTCCGGAAATCGATCCGGCCAAGATAGAACATCAGCAGGGTATGAATATTACTTTCGTAACCAGCGCTAAAACGAATGATGAAGGCCGGGAACTGCTGCGGATGTTTGGAATGCCGTTCAAGTCCTGATCCGGAAAACCAAAAAAAGATAATTTGGAGTAAAGTATGGCAACCAAGGCATGGGAAAACAAAGCCGCTAAGAAACCAAAATTTAAGAGCCGCGGATATACACGCTGCCAGATTTGCGGGCGTGCAAGAGCGGTTTACAGGAAGTTCAAAATCTGCCGCGTCTGCTTCCGTAAGATGGCAAATGAAGGCAAGATTCCGGGCGTCAAGAAGGCCAGTTGGTAAGAAACAAAACAAAAAAACAGTAACAACCGTTTGGAGTAGATTGAATGAGTCTGAGTGATCCGATTGCGGATATGCTGACAAGAATCCGGAATGCCGGCAGAGTCGGCCGTCAGGAAGTCAAAGTGCCCAGCAGTAAAGTGTGCCAGGGGGTTGCTTCCGTGTTGAAAGAGGAAGGCTTCATCAGCGATTTTGACCGGATTGATGACGGTAAGCAGGGATTGCTGCGAATTCGCCTGAAATATTCACCCAGCGGTGATCACCTGATCAGCGAGGTCAAGCGGGTCAGCAAGCCCGGTCGCAGAATCTACTGCAGCGTGGATGAGTTGCCCAAAGTGCTTGGCGGACTGGGAATTTCCATCGTGTCCACCAGCAAGGGTATCTTAAGCAATAGAGGATGCCGCAAGGAAAATGTCGGCGGCGAAATTATTTGTACGGTGAGCTAAAATGAGTCGCATAGGAAAAAAACCAATAACGGTCCCGGCCGGCGTCAAGATTGAACACAGCGGTACTTCTTTCAAGGCCACTGGCCCCAAGGGAACGCTCCAGATGAACATTCATCCGGATATCGCGGTCAGCGTGGAAAACAACCAGATCGTGGTGTCGAACGATGATGCCAATAACCGGCAGAAAAAGGCTCTGCATGGAACCACACGGGCGCTGATTCAGAATATGATGGTTGGCGTGTCCAAAGGGTATCAGCGGGACATGCAGATATTCGGTACCGGTTATAACGTCAAAGAACAGGGCGGCAAGCTTGTTTTGACCGTCGGGTACTGCAATACCGTGGAAGTCCCGATTCCAAAAAGTGTCAAGGTTGAAATTAAAGTGGCGGCAACCAAGGGTAATGAAACCCCGGCTGTCTTCACGATCAGCAGTGCCGACAAGCATGCTCTCGGGCAGTTTACTTCGAATGTGCGTCGCGTTCGTCCCCCTGAGCCGTATCAGGGCAAGGGTATTCGTTATGCGGATGAGCACGTGGTACGCAAAGAAGGCAAGGCGCTGGCTTCGGGCGGTTAATCAACCGGTGCAGACGACAGGATTTATTCACGGCCTGACAGCCGCTTGAAATAATACAGGAAATATTGATATGCTCAGAGATCGAATTCAAAAAACTAAATCACGGCGTGACTGGCGGTCCCGGTCAAAAGTATTTGGCATGCCCGAGCGTCCGCGCCTGGTGGTGTTCCGTTCCGGCCGGCACATTTATGCCCAGATTATCGATGATGTGGCGGGATTAACGCTGGCTTCGGCAAGCACCCTGGCCAAGGGAGTCAAAGAAACGCTGAAAAAGACTGGAAACAAAGACGCCGCGGCAGCCGTCGGATCCGCTCTGGCCAAACGCGCGATGGAAGTCGGAATCAAGGCGGTTTGCTTTGACCGTAACGGATACAAGTATCACGGACGCGTCAAGTCTCTGGCTGATGCGGCACGCAAGGCGGGACTGGCGTTTTAATCGTAATAGATAAACCATAACAGGTTTTTGATAACGGAGAGCAAAGTTGGCTGAGGAAGCAATCAGAACAGAAATGCACGGCGAGCAGCCGCTGGAAGAGACTGTGGTTAAGGTCTATCGTAACGCCAAGGTTGTCAAAGGCGGCAGACGCTTCAGCTTCGCGGCTCTGGTCGTAGTAGGGGATCGTAACGGGACCGTCGGGTATGGCTATGCCAAGGCAAATGAAGTGCCCCCGGCCGTGGAAAAGGCGATCAAAGACGCCAAGAAGAATCTGAAGAAAATTACAGTGGTGAATGATACCCTGCCGCATGAGGTCCGAGGCAAATGCCGTGCGACGGATGTCATTATGCTGCCGGCCGGCCCTGGAACGGGCGTTATTGCCGGATCCAGCGCTCGTGCGATGCTGGAATTGGCGGGTGTTCGCAATGTGCTGACCAAGGTGTATGGCAGTCGTTCACCCAAGAATGTGGTCAAGGCCGTTATGGCCGGGCTGGTAAAGCTCCAGAACAAAGAAACAATCGAAGCTCTTCGCGGCGTACAGATTGAAGCTTAAAAAAGGACGTGAGTGCGATTATGTATATGCATGAAATTACTGCAATAGCCGGAGCGTATAAGAAACGCAAACGGGTTGGACGCGGCAAAGGCAGCGGACATGGCAAGACCTGCGGACGCGGTCACAAAGGTGACGGAAGCCGTTCGGGATTTGCTCTGCCCCTGACGTATGAAGGCGGACAGATGCCTCTGTTCCGTCGTCTCCCCAAGCGGGGCTTTAACAATGCCAATTTTACAACCCGCTATGAAGTCGTTAATGTATCGCAGTTGGAAAGACTGTTCGAAGATGGTGCCGCAGTTGGCGTACAGGAACTGTATGTCGCCGGATTACTCGACAGCCAGGCCAGCCGCGTGAAGATTTTAGGCGATGGCGAATTGACCAAAAAATTAAACGTGTCGGCCCATAAATTCAGCAAGAGTGCCGAGCAAAAAATATCCGGCTGCGGTGGTACGATTAAAGTCGTAGCCTGAGAATCATAACGGAAAAGGATTTTCAGATGCTGGGAACATTTGTCAATATCTTCAAGATACCGGATCTTCGGAACAAGATTCTGTTCACGGTGGCTTTGCTGTGCATCTATCGGATCGGCTTCTATATCCCGGTTCCAGGATTCAATCAGCTTGCCACTGCGGCACAGCAGCAGGGCGATAGTCCGCTCAGCCGGGCTACGGATTATCTGGAGATGTTCACCGGTGGAACGCTGAGCAGAAGCAGTCTGTTCGGCCTGGGCATTATGCCGTATATCTCGGCTTCCATTATTCTGATGCTGCTGGGTGAGGTGATTCCTTCACTTCGCAAGCTCAGGCAGGAAGGGGCCACCGGCTACAAGAAAATACAGGAATACACCCGCTACCTGACGGTGCCGCTGTGCATTCTTCAGGCGATGATGTATATGCGAATGTCATCTCTGGAGATATTCACCGGCATGAAAACCCAGGCTATCATGATGGGGATTGTCGGCATGACGGCCGGAACGATGTTCCTGATGTGGCTGGGTGAACAGATTGATGAATACGGTATCGGAAACGGCATTAGTTTGTTGATTATGGCCGGCATTCTGGCTCGCTTCCCGAAAGCGGTTATTGATGTCTGGAATAATACCACTTTCCAAATCGGCGGCTCGTCCAGCCAGTATGGTCCGGGAACGATTATCTTTCTGGTCGCGGCATTCGTATTTGTCGTGGCTGGCGCGATTCTCATTACACAGGGCCAGCGGCGGATACCCATTCAGCAGGCCAAGCAAATGCGCGGGCATCGTATGTACGGCGGCCAGCGCCACTATTTGCCGCTTCGGGTCAACCACGGCGGCGTGATGCCCATCATCTTTGCCTCCAGTTTAATGATGTTCCCGCAGATCATTTTGGGGCAGATTATGAACCATTTCCCCAATCTGTTTACCAATACGTTGTATAATGCATTTAATCCGACTGCTTATACGTACAACGTGGTCTATATTATTATGATTTTTGTCTTTGCGTTTTTCTGGACTACCGTTCAGTTCCAGCCCAAAGACATGGCCAAGAATCTCCGTGACCGCGGCAGCTTTATTCCCGGTTTGCGTCCCGGTCAGAGAACCGCCGAATACCTGGAAACCGTGATGATTCGGATTACGTTCTTTGGTGCGGCGTTTTTAGCCATTATCGCAGTGATTCCGAGTGTGGTTTCGGGTATGCTGGGTGTAAATTATGTCGTCACGTCCTATCTGGGCGGCACAGGCTTGTTGATTGTCGTCAGTGTGTCGCTGGATCTTGTCCAGCGGATTGAAGCGAACCTCTTGATGCGCAACTACGAAGGTTTCACGGATGCTGGGCGAATCAAAGGAGCATACCGATGAGACTGATTCTGCTCGGACCTCCCGGTGCCGGAAAAGGCACCCAGTGCAAGCGCATCATTGACAAGTACAAAATTGCCCATTTGTCCAGCGGCGATATCCTTCGTGCCGAAAGGGCTGCAGGAAGCGATCTGGGCAAAAAGGCACAGGGATATATGGATTCCGGAGCGCTGGTTCCGGATGATTTAATTATTGATATGATGGTCAAGGCCATGACCGGTGCGTCAAAGGGATACGTCCTGGATGGTTTTCCCCGCACGACGGTTCAGGCTGAAGGGCTGGATAATGCCCTGGCCAAAGCCGGCGAAAAGATTAACGCGATTGTGAATCTGATTGTTAATGACGAATTGATTCTGCCCCGTATGACGGGTCGACGCAGTTGTCCCAAGTGCGGTGCCGTGTACCATGTCCAGACGCTCAAGCCCAAAGTGGAAGGCAAATGCGACAAGGGCTGCGGTGATCTGGTTCAGCGTGCCGATGATACTCCCGACGTGGTGGGCAATCGTTTAAAGACTTATCACCAGCAGACTGCTGCGGTGGTGGGGTATTATAAATCCAAAGGTGCTGTGATTCTGGATATTGACGCGGCGCAGGAAATTGATCAGGTTACCCAGGCGGTTTTCAAGCAGCTTGATACCCTGAAGAAATAGGTTGTTGCTCATGGCGATAACGCTGCGAAGCAGCCGTGAAATTGAAATGATTCGCAAGGCCTGTTCGGTTGTTGCGAATGTTCTTTTAAAATTGCAGGAGTATGCCAGGCCGGGTGTGACTACCGCCCAACTGGATGAGCTGGCGCTGGAAATGACGGCTGCCGCGGGTGCAAAAGCCCTCTTTAAAGGGGTTCCTTGTCCGTATGGCGGCAGGGCCTTTCCAGGTGCGATTTGTGCTTCAATCAATGAGCAGCTCGTTCATGGGATCCCCTCCCCCAAAGTGATTTTGCGGCAGGGAGATATCCTCAGCGTGGATTTCGGCGTCAAGCTGGATGGCTATTGCGGCGATGCGGCTATGACTTTTGGGATCGGTTCGATTAGCCCGCAAAAGCAGAAGCTTATTGATACGACGCGAAGGATGCTCGATATTGCCATCGAACAGTCCGCTCCGGGTATCAAGTGGAGTGCAGTGGCTGCCCAGATGGAAGAATGTGCCCGGCAGGCCGGGTTTTCGGTTGTTCGGGATTTCGTGGGTCATGGGATCGGCACAGAAATGCATGAGGATCCCAAGGTTCCCAATTTTGTCAGCAAGGACCTGCTGCGGCACGATATTCTGCTTCAGGAAGGAATGGTTCTGGCGGTTGAACCGATGGTCAACGCCGGGAAATATGCCGTGCGAACCCTGGCGGATGGATGGACGGTAGTGACCAGTGATGGAAGCTGTTCGGCTCATTATGAGCATACCATTGCAATAACAAAAAATGGTTGTGACGTTTTAACCGACGGCACAAAAGTAAATAAGACCAGTAATTAAAAGGTATTATGTCGAAAGAAGATGCTATCAGGCTCGATGCCAAAGTGATTGACGCTTTGCCGAACGCAATGTTTCGGGTGGAGCTCGAAAACGGCCATCGAATCCTGGCGCATGTGTCCGGCAAGATGCGAATGCATTTTATTCGTATTCTACCCGGCGACAAGGTGACCGTTGAAATGAGCCCTTATGATTTGACCCGAGGGCGGATTATTCTAAGAAGCTAAATGATATTGATGGAACTACGGTGAGATTATGAAAGTACGAAGCTCCGTAAAGCGAATTTGTGAAAACTGTAAACTGATTCGGCGCAAAGGCGTCCTGCGGGTGATTTGCTCGACCAATCCCCGTCATAAGCAGCGCCAGGGCTGATTGTTAGAAAACCCTTAGAAACTCAGGAGATTATATGCCTCGTATTGTTGGTGTGGATATTCCGAATGATAAGCCCGCTTGGGTATCGCTGGCTTATATCCATGGAATCGGCTATTATATGGCCAAAAAGATTCTCAAGGAAGCGAACATTGACCCCCAGGTCCGTGCCGGGAAGCTGACCGAAGATGAAGTCAGCCGCATCAGTCAGATTGTTGACCGGGATCTTCTGGTCGAAGGCCAGTTGCGCCGCCAGGTGGCTCAGGATATCGCGCGTCTGCGTGAAATCAACTGCTACCGGGGCATCCGCCACAAACGGGGCCTTCCTGTCCGCGGCCAGCAAACCCAGAGTAATGCCAGAACCCGTAAGGGCAAACGCAAGACTGTGGCCGGAAAGAAAAGCGTCAAGGAAATGCGTTAGTCGATTGGCCGCTTGAGGCCTGGCTGCTTAGCCGGGCCGGATAAGCAGGTTCAAAGACTGCGTGTTCGACGAGGCCGATGAGGTGTAAGAGATAAACGGCGAACAAATCAAACAAACGAAAAACGATTTGGGATTGCAAGCGAAATGGCAAAAGGCGTTAAAAAGAAAGTTAAAAAGAGTGTTGTTCGAGGTATCGTTCACATTAAAGCAAGTTTCAATAACACTCTGATATCGATTACCGACGCAGACGGTGCAGCGATCTGTCAGGACTCCGGCGGTTCGGTTGGATTTAAAGGTTCGCGTAAGAGCACACCTTTCGCAGCTCAGAAAGCTGCCGAGAAATGTGCGAAAAATGCGATGCGTGTCGGACTTCGAGAAGTGGAAATTCGCGTCAAAGGCCCCGGTGCCGGCCGCGAATCCGCCATTTCTGCCATCCAGCAGGCCGGGCTTCGGATTTCGTCCATCGAAGACGTAACTCCGATCCCGCACAATGGATGCCGGCCTCCGAAACGCCGCAGAGTATAAATACGATTATAAACGTAACAGATAAAGATAAGGAATACGAGCGAATATGGGACGTTATCTTCAACCGTCATGCAGACTTTGCCGTCGAGAAGGAATGAAACTGCTGCTCAAGGGCACCCGTTGCGAAACCGCAAAGTGCGCCATTGAAAAGCGTCAGAAAAGTATGGCTCCCGGCCAGCACGGCTGGCGGAAAGGCCGCGGCAGTGATTATGCGGTTCGGCTTCGCGAAAAACAGAAGCTCAAACGCTATTATGGCCTGCTCAATACGCAATTCATGAAAATCTTCGACCTGGCCCTCAAGGGCAAAGGCGACACCGGCAAGCGTCTGCTGGAGCTGCTTGAACGCCGGCTGGACAATGTGGTTTATAAGCTGAACTTCGCCCCGTCCCGCAAGGCGGCCCGGATACTCATCTCGCATGGCCATATTTATCTCAACGGCCGTCGTGTGGATATCCCCAGCATCATGCTCAAAGTCGGCGACAAGATTTCGCTGAAGAATTCCGAAAAGACCCGCAAGCTGGTCAAGGCTCAGCTCGAGAGCAATCCCAATTATGCCGTTCAGGGATGGCTTCAGTTTGATGCCGCCAAGCCGATGGCGACTGTGGTCGCGCTGCCGACTCGGGATGATGTCCAGTTGGCTGTGGAAGAACAGCTCGTTGTTGAATTCTGTTCACGATAAGTGTTAATGTAATAGAGAAAGTCACAGCGGACGGATACCGGATAGCGTTTTGGATTTTGCCTGCCTTTTCAAACGCTGAGAACATCCGTCACATTGTGGGAGGCTAAAAAATTATGAGAATAACCTGGAGAGGATTGGAATTACCGACTCGCATTGTTCGCGATGAACAGGTATCCAACGATCGTTACGGAAAATTTGTTGTGGAACCGTTCGAACGCGGTTTCGGCACTACTATCGGCAACAGCCTGCGTCGCGTCCTGCTGTCTTCGCTGGAAGGCTGTGCAATCGAGTGGATTAAAATCACCGGTGCCGATCATGAATTTACAACCATCAAAGGCGTGATGGAGGATGTCACCGACATCGTTCTGAATATCAAGCAGGTCATTGTCCGGATGCAGGGCGATGCCCCCAGGACTGTCAAACTGTCTGCCAGCAAGGCCGGACCGGTTACAGCCGGGATGATCGAAGGCGATTCGACGGTTGAGATTCTCAATCCCGAACTGGTTATCGCCACGCTGACCGAGGATGTCAAGTTCGAAATGGAGCTGGGCATTGGGATCGGTCGCGGTTATACAACCGCTGCGGAAAGAATCGTCCAGAAAGACCGGTTTGACCAGCAGTTAGGCCTGATCGAAGTGGATGCAATTTACTCGCCGGTTCTGCGGGTACGTTACAAGACCGAAGATACCCGCGTCGGCCAGAGGACAAACTACGACAAACTGATTCTTGAGATATGGACCGACGGTACTGTGGCACCGCAAATCGCCCTCGTGGAAGCGTCCAAGATTCTCCGCAAGTACATTAATCCGTTCGTGCAGTATTCCGAGCTTGAAGAGGAAACCGTCGAACTGGAAACGGCAGCCCCGGAAGTTGAGACGGGTGCCGTTGATGAAGAGCTGGCCGCCAAGATAGCCATGCCGATTGAGCAGTTGAACCTAACGGTCCGTTCCAGCAACTGTCTGGAATCCAACAATATTCAAACGGTAGGCCAGTTAGTCAGCATGGCCGAAGCGGACCTGCTTAAGATTCGCAGTTTCGGCAAAACAAGCCTGCGTGAAGTTCGCCAGAAACTTGCAGACCTGGGCTTGTCGCTCGGTATGGGCCAGGTGCATTAAAATAACAAAGTACAAGCTAACCGAAAGTTAAGGGTAATTTAATATGCGTCATTTAAGAGCCAGAAGACGTCTGAATCGGACCAGTGAACACCGCAAAGCGATGCTGCGTAATATGGCCGCTTCGTTGTTCGAGCACGGAACTATTTCAACCACGATTCAAAAAGCCAAGGAAGTCCAGCGTTTTGCCGAAAAGCTGATTACCACGGCCAAGGCGGGCACGCTGCATGCTCGTCGCCAGGCGATTTCCACGCTGAACAATCGTGCCATCTATGTCGAAGAAGATGGCCAGAATGTCCGCAAGGGCACCGTCATCGGCAAGTTGTTCAGTGATATTGCCCCGCAGTATCTGGATCGTCCCGGCGGTTATACCCGCATCATCAAGCTGGCCAAGACACGCCTTGGCGACAATGGCCAGTTGGTCCTGCTGCAGTTAGTCGGCCAGGAAAAGAAAGAAGAAGCACCGGCCCCCGAGAAAAAGGCAAAGAAGGCTAAAAAGGCTGAGTAATCTCTTGTCCAAGTATTCAAAGCCCGATGAACCGGTTTTCATCGGGCTTTTTTATTGGGCTGGCCGACAAATAGTGATAAAATCATATCCTGCAATAGTAAGAATAAGGTTGGCAGTACAATAAATCTGGAGAATCAATCCCATGATGCAGACAGATTGTATCTTTTGTAAAATTGTGGCCGGGCAAATCCCCTGTTACAAAGTTTTCGAAAATGACTATGCATTGGCATTCATGGACATCGGTCCTATCAGCACAGGCCACACGCTGCTGATCCCCAAGACCCATGTGGACCGCATTGACCAATGCCCCCCGGATATCCTGGCCCAAACAGCAAAAGTCCTCCCGCAGCTTGCTGGCGCCGTTGCCGCCGCGGTCAATGCCCCTGCATATAATATTCTATGCAATAACGGCTCTGCCGCAGGGCAGGTCGTCAGGCACCTGCATTTTCACATTATCCCTCGCCAGGAAAAAGACGGCGTTTTTACCCAGTGGCCGGCCTTTAAATACCCCGAGGGCAAAGCCGACATGCTGTGTCAAAAAATTATTGAAAACTTGAAAAAATAACCAGCAAAAGATTGCGTATTTTTTCTTTCTGTGTTACATTGTTACATTCCTGAACGCGGGGTAGAGCAGTCTGGTAGCTCGTCGGGCTCATAACCCGGAGGTCGTTGGTTCGAATCCAGCCCCCGCCAATTCATTGTAAATAAAGGACTTGCGAAAATTCGCAAGTCCTTTTTTTATGGCCAAAAATGGCAAACTGGTCCCTGTTTTGTACACTGTTGCCTCCACTATTAAATAATAAACCGGTCCAATATTATCCCCTACAAGACTAAGCCATTTCAAACTTGATCGGCAGGCGATTTGCTCAACGCTTGGTCAGTAAGACTTTTACAAGCCTGGAGAAAAAATAGTACAGCCTGATGAACGCTCATAACAATATAATTAGAAACGACTTAAGGTTTTAGTGTTCTGTATTTATTCTAATTATTTCAAAAAGGGGGAGATTTTGAAATAATACTATAGAGATGAAATAGAATAGATAAAATTAGGAAACATTCAATATTGGTGATTATGGACGATAAAAGTTCAAAATTTTTCAGTCTTTATACCCGCATTCATGGCCGGCTGTACTCGTATATCCTGGTCGTTGTGCATAATCGCGCCGTGGCGGAGGATTTGCTTCAGGAGACGGCAGCCATTCTGTGGGAAAAATTTGATCAGTACGAGGATGGGACGAATTTCTGTGCCTGGGCCATGTGCATCGCAAAAAATAAATGCCTGTTATTCCTGCGAGACAACCGAAAAACCAAGGAGCTGTTTAAGGGGGAGTTTTATGAGAATCTGGCCGACGTGGCCGAGCAATCCTCGCACAATTTTACCCAACGCGTCAAGGCGCTCGATGAATGCATGCAGCGATTGAGCAGGAATGACCAGAAACTGCTGCGGCTGCGCTACAAAAATAATATCCCGGTCAAGGAAATAGCAATCCGAACCGGCTGGTCAATCAATCAATTGTATTATCAATCATCGCGTATTTTTGACCTGCTGCGAATCTGTATCTCCAAATCCTTAGCCCGTCAGGAGCTGTGATGCCCCAATCCGTGAATAATCGAGAGATATACCCGCTGTTTCTGAAGCTTCTTGAAAACTGTATTACCGACCAGGAACTTCAGCAGCTCAATGACTTGTTTTCCGCTCATCCCGAGCTGATTACACGCTATTGTGAATTCGGCATGAACTATGCAGCCGTCCAAATGAAATTGAACGACGAGGTGGATGTTAATGAAGCCGAGGCTCCGGGAGACGGGTTTGATACGCAGCTCTGGTCGGAACTGGTCCGGCATGAAAAGACGGCGCCTCATATCGAAATTCAGCAGACAAAATCCAAATTGGAGCCAATACAGAAAGTTGCGTATGAAAAAGTTCCGGCCCGGATCAATAAACTGAGCCTGATTACGGCAATATGCAGCGCAGCGGCACTGCTTTTCTTTGTATTGCTTGTCAGGTTTGCTCCTCAGCACCATAGTGTTGAACTGGCTACATTGACCGACCAGATCAATGTCAAGTGGGCGGATTCGAGCATGAATATCAAAAACGGCGATCGCTTGTGGACCAATCACATGCCGCTGCGCCTGGATCAGGGGATTGTTAAGATTCAGTACGATGACGGCGTAGACGTACTGATTGAGTCGCCTGCACAGTTCACGATTGAACGGTCCGGCATGTATTTTGAATACGGCAAGCTGTTCAGTCATGTTCCGCAATCGGGACTGGGATTCCGGGTTGAAACGCCAACGGCTCGTTTTATTGATCAGGGAACTGATTTCGGCGTGCAGGCGGATATAAACGGTTCTGCAGAACTGCATGTATTCAAAGGCAAAGTTCAGTTATTTGCAGGTTCCGGCGGAAACGCCAAATCCAGTCAGATGCTGGCTGAGAATAAAGCGGTTCGGTATGATGCGAATTCCGGCATAACAGAAGCTGTGCCGATTCGCTCGGAGGCCTTTGTTCGATCCATTGATTCCTCTGTGAATCTAATCTGGCGGGGGCAGCCCTGCATCAATCTGGCGGATATTGT
>CAZKAI010000013.1:0-13595 GCA_964550565.1 uncultured Pirellulales bacterium | reverse complement strand
GGTTTTGTTGACGGGCGTGAAGTCTTCTGGGGAAATATTTTCAATGGAGCCTGGCACGCATCGGACAAGGCGCTCAAGCATCAGTTAATGCTTAATGGCCAGACGTATGGAACGCCACAAAACCCCGCGATATCGCTGCATTCCAATCAGGGCATTACGTTTGATCTCCAGGCCATTCGTCAGTCGATTCCCGGCGGAAAAATCCTGCGGTTTACGTCGCTTTTCGGCGTCTCCGAAACGCTGGCACAGATTCCTTCATTTGACCCCAATGCCGGCCTCAATTCGGGAAAAGTCAATTGCTGGGTCCTGATTGACGGCAAAGAAAGATTTAATCGGAATTCTGTTTCATATCAGCAGGGCGCTTTGGAAATCGCTGTGGATATCAGTGAACAAGATCGGTTTTTAACTCTTGTGGTCACGGAATCGGTCGACAGGCGTGCGTATGACTGGGCACTTTTTGCCAGGCCGTTCCTGCTGGTTGAAATGGATATAAATTAGCTCTAATTAATGTCAATTATTTCAGAAAGTGAGGATCATGATGAAGTTGTTTAAAATGATGTGTTTGATGTTAGCTGTTCTGACTGTGATGTCGGTCAGCCAGGCGGAGCTGGTTGCTCATTGGACTTTCGACGAGGCCAGCGGTCCGGTCCTGGACAGTTCCGGCAACAACTTTCACGGCACGATTGTGGGTACCGTGAGTCGGGATCAGGCCGGCAAGATCGGCGGTGCGTTTGCGTTTTCCGCAGCCGGCTGGGTGGATTTTGGGGTTGGTACGGTGACGTCCAAAATTACCAATCTCCCAATCACAGTTTCCTATTGGGTTAAAACCACAACCACAACCGGAACCCGCTGTGCCGTATGGATGGGCAAACGAGGCACAGACAGCCAGTATCTGCAAACCGGCATGAAAAACGGCAACGCGAATGCGGCGTATCGAAATCCCGATTTTGATACCGCTGCGGCATGGAAAGACAGAGGAACGACCGCCACGGAAGCGGACGGCAAATGGCACCATATTGTGGCGGTGTATCCCGATGCCGCATCACGCCATGTCTATGTGGACGGCGTGCTTGCCGCCAGTGCATCCGTGACCCAGGCGTATTTTACAGGGACCGACCAGGTGGCCGTCGGCAGCAACAATCGTCGAGCCACTCTGACCGACCCATTTGACGGCCTGATCGATGACGTCAAGATGTGGAATGAGGCTTTGACAGCCGGCGAGGTCGCCGCGGTGTATGCGGACGGTCTCGGTGACGTTGCCGCCAATCCGCTTCCGCTGGGCAATGCCGTTGATCCGGCAGTGACGACCACGCTTTCATGGACGGCCCCCCGGAATTATACTCCTGCGGGTTATAATCTGGTTCTGCGTAAAGCGACACAGGCTTCCGAGCCGAATTTCGCGGCGCCCGGCAATATCATTGAAATCACGAATGGGTCGGCCGTGTCACCGACGACCGTTTCGCTGGACTATGATGCCACCTATTACTGGCGGGTAGATGCCCATGAGCCAAACGGCATCGGCACGATTGTTCATCCCGGTGTGGTCTGGTCGTTCTCGACGCTCGTATCGGTTCCGGTCATCACCGACAATCCTGTTGCGGTGCTTGTCAGTGCCGGCCAGGAGGCTCAGTTCCAGGTTGGCGTTGAGAGTGTAAGCCCGCCGCAGTTTACCTGGTACAAATCCGCAGACGAGTCAAATGATACGATTGGCGATGATGTTCAGGTTTCAACGGGGTCAGCAGCATTGACTATCCCGAACGTCCAGGTTTCCGATGAAGGATTTTATTACTGTGTTGTCACCAACGGCAGCGGCACTTCGGTGCCGTCCAATGTCGCCGGTCTCAAGCTCAAGCAGCTTCTGGCCTGGTACCCGTTTGAAAACAACGGTCAGGATTCCGCCGGCACCAATCACGCCTCACCGGTCTCCTCGATGGGTTATTCCGGTGGCATCGTGACTGCCGATGGCCAGGCGTATGCCGCCGAACCCAACGGCTTTGATTATTTCGCCCTGACGACCGAAAGCTATCCCAAAACCGGTTTTGGCAACGGCTTGACGCAGTTCACCTATTCCTGCTGGGTCAAACTGAGCAGCGGCCAGGGCGGCGTCCTCCTGGGCACGCTCAACACCGGCACGAATACGGGACTTCGGTTCTCCGTGAATACCGGTGACGGCTCCATCAGTTGCTTTATCCGCCAGAATGGCGGCGCAGCCCGCGCTGTCAATATCCACAATCTCCCGATAGCCGACAGCGAATGGCACTGGGTCACAGTGACCAACAACGGCAGCCAACTGGTTGCGTATTTTGACGGACTGGCTCAGGGTAATGGGACGTTTGACTTAACAAACTTCGTCGCATGGGAATACCCGGTTTACATGCTGGCCATCAACAGCCGCGGCTCCGCCGACCAGCGTTTTCAGGGCAAAGCGGACGATATGAGAATCTACAACTATGCCCTCAGTGCCGACGAAATCATTCAGGCCTATTATGATGTGACCGGTAAAAAAGTCTGCGTGGACAAGCCGGCCATGGACCTGAATAGCAATTGCGTCGTGGATATGGCCGACCTGGCCATGCTGGCGGCAAGCTGGCTGGAAAGCGGCTTACGTCCGATTGACTAATCGAACGTTCCCCAATTGCCCAAGCTGAATTTTCTATCGATTACACAAAAAAAGGACTTGCGTGAAAACGTGAGTCCTTTTTTATGCCCTGATGTAACCCGATATACCACAGGTTGTGTCTTACTGTTATGGCACCAATACTGAAATATCAGGGAGACGTATCAATGACTATCTATGAACAGATAATTGTGAATCGAAAAAATGTGGAACCAAATCGCTTTATCTTGAATACTTTTCTGATATGCCTTTTTGTCGGTGGTATGGGTTACGGAGCCACCGATGCCTCAAAATCTCAGGATCAGTTTCCTCAAACATCTTCATCTTTGGCTCCCGTATCTTCTCGCGACTATCACTTTGACAAAACCATTTCGCGTCAGGTCCTGGAAAACTACCTGTCCCGGGCCATCACGATGGAGGGCCTATTTAACGGCGCAGGCAATCTCGACGACAATATCCGCATGCTCCAAAGTACCGGTGCCAAATTTATCGGTCGCAGTCTGTGCCTGTGGGCCGGCGAAGCCAATATCCTGGCCAATCTCCAGCGGGCTAAAATTCAAGTCCCCAAAGCCCATGCCGCTGATCCGGACATGGTTTTGCAGGCCTGTGTCTTTGAAATTGTCAGCACCCAGGTCGAGCAAGTTCCAGTCCCCGAGTGGGTTTTTTCCGCATTCGACCGGCCTGTGGAACAGCGAAATTTCCGTTATACAGATATGATTTACCCCGAAGGCCAGCGCCGTGACTGGAACCGGAATTCCTCCGTTCCCGATGTCAGCCGGCCCGAAACAAAACTCTGGTTCTATTTTCAGGCCGCCTCGTATATCGATGCCGGTTTTGAGGCAATTCACTTTGGTCAGGTTGAGATTATGGACAACAACGACCGTGACCTGACCCATTGGTCGCAGCTTCTGGAGATGGTGCGGGCCTATGCCGCCAAACACGCCCGCAGACACATGGTCATTTGCGACGGCCATGTCCCCAGCGGCGGTATCGTGCGAAACGGCCAGTTACTCCTCGATTTCCATTCCTTCCCCCTGCGAATTATGGAAGTCCCCGATAAACCCCAGGAAGCGATCTTGAAAGTCGGCTTTTCCGATGGCATTTATGGCCGAAGCAAGGGCGGCCGGACATTCAGCGGCTGGGAATGCGACCATCTGCCGTATCTGGTGGAAATTGATAACTGGGGCGTCAGCTCCACCCCCGGCCGGGCGAAATCCGGAAGTATCTGGATTTGGGGCTATGATGAAATTACCTGGTTTGCCCACCAGAGCAAAGACTATCGTGCCCAGTGGCTGCGCTATGCATGGGATTGGGTTCGCAAGGCCGATCCTAACGGCTGGCTCCAGATGCCCGGCAGCCGTACCCTTCGCTCACCCAAAGACAGCCTGCGATGGTATTATGCCAACAATCCCGGCCCGGCAACTCCTGAAGGCTTTGGCGATGAAGAAGCCATTGCGGATATCTGGGCTTCCGATAAATGATTCCAACCGCAAGCACAAGCAGATAGTCTGTTATTAATCCAGAGGAATCTGCATCAGCCATTCATCAACCAGAACCATAAAATCGTCCATATCGACGATGCAGTCGCAGGTTAAATCATTGTCGCAGCTATCGGGTTTCTGCCAGGCCCAGGCTAATGCTGCAAAGTCGGCCAGGTCGATATCGCCGTCCGATTCCACATCGCCGACCAGGACATCGGCCCGATACAAATTCCATATTTCCAGGCTGCTCAGGGGACGATTGTACATCCGCACCTCATCCAGCGTGCCTTCAAACAGACTGTTGGATGGGCTGCCTCCGATGCGGGCACCCAGCAGGACCGTCTCTTCATCCGAAGTTAATACCGCCTGCGTATTGTTCGCGTAAGGGGCAGCTTCCGCCGTCCCGTCGATATACAGCACAATTTCATTGACTGAGGGCGTCCCATCATCCTCCAAAACCGCTGCCACATGGTGCCATAGGCCGTCATTGACTTTCCGCTGGGTCTTGATATATCCATTCCATATCGCCACAGTCAGAGATCCGTCCGACTCCACCCGGAACATCCATTTTTGACCGGCCGACGGGCTGCCCCAGGTTACAATCGGACAATCCCGGGTTCCGGTCGTCTTAATCCACGCACTGCATGTACGCCCGCCGACAATGCCTCGAAAGCCTTTGACCTCGATGTATTCATTCGTTCCATCAAAGAAAAGCCCGCCGCACCGTTTTCCGAATACCCAATTCGAGGGATCCATATTGATTAATGTTCCGTCGCGGTGTTGAGTCGTGGAATCTTGGGCAATCAGGTCGCCTGCATCATTGAATTGCCAGTGTGCCGCAGGTTGGGTCTGTGCCTCAATAATCATCGAAGAAGCCCGGTCGTTCCAGCCGTCATCCACAAAGCAGGAATCATTGGCGGTCTTGACTAAGGTCGCCCCCTGAAAATTGTCGTCGGCAAACAAGGTTACGGTATAACCCGCTGCAACCCGTATCGAGGAAGCATCATTGTCCTTTCCGCCGCCGGCGGCAATCTGGGCCGCCGTATAAGCTCCCACGCGATAACCCGCCGACCACCCGCCGTAGTCGCAGTCCTGATGCAGCCGGACCACCTCACCGCTGTAGGCGATAATCCCCATCGCATCATTGATCGCGTCGCCATACTGTGCCACCGGATAGGTCCCGACATGCGGCAGCATATCATCCAGGAACCACATAAACCCGCCGGCAATATCATACGCCGATTTCCATGTGCTCATCTTGGTGGCAACCTGGCTGGGAGTCTGCCCGTTGGAATAACACCACAGTCCCGGCGTCACTTTCAGGCCGCTAAAATAACTGTTCCATGTCCCTGGATTATTCCCGGCACCGCCGGCGTAGCATTGCAGGTAAACCCGGTCCACCGCTCCCGGCCGCTGAGCATTCGTATTGGTATAGACGGATTTCCAGAAGCTGGATCGTGTATAAGGACACAGGGTGATTTTGAAGCCCATGTCATTGAGCATGAAAGACAACGCCACCGTGGAATTGACATCATAATTACTCTCATCATCATAGCTGACCGCATCAATGGCCGGGATGGAATCACGAATGGCCTTAAAATTGCGATACAGGATACTGTCGGGTCCGGTGCCCTGAGAGGCAATCAGACTCTCAATCGCTTCAAAATCCTCGACACCCGCCGAACCGATGGAAATTTCCACGCGGTTGACGGATGTGGTTCCGGTTTTAAATGCCGCCACCTCTCCGGGCCAGGCCGTTCGCCCCACATACTTGCCATCATCGACGATCTTCTGGTCGTTTAACACCAGATCCCCGTCCGGATAGACATGAATCGTCCACAAGATGACAGTGGTGAAACCCGAAGCACGAATCATGTCCCGGTGGGTGCCTGCATTGCTGTACAAAGGGCCGCCGCTGTATAATGCCGAATGGCCCGCATCGGCAGAGGTTCCGCCCAAAAGCCAAATCAGGCTGATGCCCAGCAGCAACAGGGGTGTATAATATCGATTCACATGTCTCATCCGTACTCTCCGGCGTCTAAACCAACATCCGTTTATTCAATCTGCATCAGCCATTCGTCGGCCAGAATCATAAAGTCGTCCATATCGACCGCGCAGTCGCAGGTGACATCCCCGTTGCAGCTTCCGGCTTTCTGCCAGGATTGTGCGATGGAGCTGAAATCTGCAAAATCAACAACGCCATCCGATGAAAGATCGCCAATCAGGGCATCAGCACGATAGATATCCCGGATGTCTGCGGCACTCAAGGCTCTGTTGTAAATCCGCACATCGTCGATGAGTCCTGTATAAAAGCCTTTGGAGGATAAGCCGTCAATGCGAGCTCCAATCAAAACGTTGGCTGCACTGGAAGTATTTACAGCCTGGGTGTTGTTGGCATACGGGCTGATTTCAACGTCACCGTCGATATACAGTGCGATTTCATCGACTGAAGGAGTATAATCATCGAATAGCACTGCCGACACATGATGCCATCGCCCATCGTTGATTTTGCGTTGTGTTTTGATGTAGCCGCCCCAGACAGCCACAGCCAGTGTGCCGTCCGGGTCCATGCGGAACATCCATTTCTGTCCTGCCAGAGGGCTGCCCCACGTGATGATAGGATTATCTTTGGATGCGGTGGTCTTGACCCATGCGCTGCAGGTTCGGCTGCGCAATCCGCAAATACCCTTGAAGTCGGTTATTTCCACATAGTCATCCACGCCGTCGAAGGACAGCCCCGCACATCGCCTGCCCAGAATCCAGTTGTTATTATCCATATTGAGCAATGTGCCGTTGCGGTTATACGTTGAAGAGTCGTTTGCAACAAGACCATTGTCTTCATTCATCTGCCAGTACCCTGCAGGCTCGGCGATTTCTTCAATGACCATCGAACTGAGCCGGTCGTTCCACCCATCATCAACAAAACAGGTATCGTCAGCCGTCTTGACCAGCGTTGCGCCGCCGAAATTATCATTGGCATAGAATGTAACCCGGTAGCCCGGCTCAATCCGGACCGAGGATGTATCGTTATCCTTTCCACCGGCGGCAATGATGTCTGCTGCTGTATAGGCTCCAACGCAAAACTTTGCTGACCAGCCGCCATAGCTGCAATCCTGGTACATCGTGATGGCCGGAACTATGGAAAGCGTGAAAACCTGGTAACTTTGTGCCCCGCAGCTATTGGTATAGGTTGCGATATAATCGCCGGCTTGAGAGAACTGAATGTTGGACAGTGTAATTTCCCGGCTCGATGCACTGAATCCTGCCGGCCCAATCCACGACCACATCCCGCCGCTGACCGGTTCCGGACTGAGGGTCACTGCATCACCGCTATCCAGACTGGCCCGTGCAGTCTGAGCCTGATCGCTGCCATTGACAGACAGGTAAGGCGTTATGCCTGTCGGATTGCAGCCGGTGATTTTCAGCGAACTGGCCCGGTCATTCCATCCATTATCCGAAAGACACGAGGCGTTAGCAGTTTTGGTAAGTGTGGCTCCCTGAAAATTATCATTCTCATAAAAGACAACTTGATAGCCGGAAGCAATTGCCGCTGAAGAAATACTGTTGTCGCCAATGCCGCAGGCCTTCAACTGACTTAGCGTATAAGATCCCGTCCCGAATCCCGCCGACCAGCCGCCGTAGCTGCAATTCTCAAAGAACATCACAGGATAAGTCGGTGCCGTTCCGCCCGGTGTCTGTGCCATCTTCCAGAAAGAACGCATCGCAGAGGCATTATCCAGCAGCTCAGCCGATCCGCCGCCGGTGTTATACCAGTCGGTGGGGTAGCGTCCGTAAGCATCTTTACAATAAGTGTACAGATACTCCAGGTATCCCGCCGCGACATTCAGCCAGCGTGGATTGCGATCCACCTCGTAAAGCTCCACCATAGCATTGGTCATATCATGGCCGCACCACTTGCCGGATTGTGTGAGATTGTGATTGGTGCCGTTGACAAAGTGAGTTTCCATTGCGGCCGCAAGGCGTTGGGCTTCCGTCAGATAGCTGGCATCACCGGTGATTTGGTAGAGTCGTATCGTTGCCTGAAGCGGCGGGGCGGTCTCATAGCCCAGAAAGCCCTTGTCAATTCTGCCGCTGCAGTTGATACTCTGCCAATACAGTCCGGTCACAGAATCCTGAACGCCGGAGGTCCGCATCCAGTTGTAAAGCCGCAGACCGTCAACCAGGTATTGCTGGATTCCCGTAACCTGGTAAATCATCAGATTAGCCAGACACGTCGGCGCAGTCGAACAGACATTGGCCCCACAGGTGCTGCTTTCATGCCAGCGAATGCCGCCATTGGGTGTATCGCCGGGGCCGTTCTCGCCGCTCATGCAGAACACCACCACCGCCTTAGCCCGATTCAGATAGGTCGTATTGCCGGTAATCTCATAGAGTTCCATCAGGGCCAGGGCAATCCAGGCATTGTCGTCATAATAGCGGTCGCCGCAATTGTTGGCGCTGGCGTTATATCCTGACTTGCCGTTGGACGTGCACCAGTACTGGCTGTGCATCTTGTTGGCCACCGATTCGGCCTCTGCAAGATAAGCGGCAGGATTGACCTTAGCTGCAGCGACAAGGGAACTGAAATGAATTCCCTGGGCCCAGGCATACGCGGGGAATCGTTGGGTCAGCGACTGGGCATACAATCCGCTCGACAGGCGAAAGTCGGTTCGAATCTGGCTTGTGGCTTCCTGCCCCCATTGCTGCAAGGTTATGCCCGAAACTGCACAGGCCCTGTCGGCACCCAATCCAGTCAGCACGAATCCGGTAACAACAATCAGGAATAGTCGTATTTTACACATCATACCCCGCAATTAAAAATCGTCTAATTCCACCCCTTAACTACTTATTACACTATAAATTATGCCAATTTAACAGGGAAAATGGAAGCGGGATAAATGTACCAAATATAGTACAAAAATAACATGGTGTATTAGAGGGCAAAACAGGTACAAATACCCCTTAAATGGGGATTGTGGGGCGACTTACAGGTTTGAGCCGGGTTGTGACAATTGCGGCCAGCAGACACACAATCGCAGCGGGAATAAACGCCGCAAGCCAGAGTTTGCGGTCGCCCATGAATCCCCCAAGAATCGGACCCAAAATGCCGCCAATCCCATAACCGAGGAACACACGAGGGTAGTTGGCCCCAACGCTATGGGTCCCAAAATAGTCAGCAGCGGCCGCCGGAAACAAGGCGAAATTGCCTCCGAAGTTAAAGCCAATCAAAGCGGCACCAATATAAAGCCCCCATTCATACTGGGCAATAGGGTAAAACAGCATCATCATCAGGCCCTGCGAAGCACTCATCAGGATAATCGAGTATTTACGTCCAAGATGGTCTGAAATCACGCCCCAGGCGATGCGTCCAATCGCATTGGTAATCGCATAAAAGAAGCCCATTGCTGTATTTGCAATCGCAGCCGCCTGAACCTGGCTGATGCCGTTGCCGGTGAGGGCATCAACTCCAAACAGCTTGATAATCCCGATAATCATCAAGCCTGACATAGTACCAGCCGCATAACCGCTCAGAAGTATCCAGTATTGGGGTGTGCGTATCATTTCCGAGGTGGACAGTTCTATATTAGCGAGAGACTGAAATGATGTGCCGTTGGCAGTACTGGCAAGCTGCCCGGCAGGGGGATTGACCATGAAAAAGGAGCCGATTGGAATTAAAGCAGCAAAAATAAATCCATAAAGTCGAAAGACCTGATTGACTGTCCAGCCGTCGGCATACAGGCCATCCCAGCCGGGAGTAAGATTGAACCAGTCGCCCAGCTTGAAGCCGCCGGTCAGCATAATCCACAGCATTGCCCCTAGCCCAAAACCTGCGACAGCTATCCCGGTGATAGCCCCTTTTTTATCCGGGAACCATTTGACCAGAATGGCAATCGGGTGGACGTAGGCCAGACCGATGCCCGTGCCGGAAAGAACCCCGACTGATAGCAGCAAAAGCCAGAAGTTGGTTCCAGCAAACCCGGCCATCAGATATCCCGCCGCAAGAACCAGCCCTCCAAAACAGATGGCCAGACGCTGACCAATGGCTTGCTGGAGGCGGTTAGCCCCGAAGGCCATTGCCAGGGCGAAAAATGCCAGGCCGGCTGAAAAGAGAATCTGGGTTTGGAGACGGGAAAAGTCGTAAGGGGCTTTGGTCAGCGGTGTTGCAAAAGCCGACCAGGCAAAGATAACGCCCAGGCAAACCTGCACGCCAATTCCGGCGGCAAGTATCATCCAGCGATTTCGGATGCTATTTGTTTCATTTACAGACATCTATCTATTACCAGTCAAAACTAAACAAGCCGGATGCACAATAACACGAATCGGAGTTGAAACGCAAAGAGAAATTGGCTTCGTTTGGTTTTTTACGATAATGGGGTGGGTGAGTCGCTTTAATGGCATTCCCGGTAGCCGAGGATTCTGGCGGGGAGAAAGAGGATGGACCGGACCAGGGCAAGCAGGGCCTCGGCGGCGATAGCGATGATTTTAAAGGGGATCGACAACAGCCAGATAACCGGCCAGAGGATCAGCACCAGCAGAGCCAGCGGGGCGCATAACACCAGCAAAATCGACCACAATAGCAATATAATCAACGCTTTCATTGTCTGTTATCTCCATATTTCGGATTTTAGGACACTCTATCCTCTTAGACGGTTCTGGACAGTGATTTTTCCAAAATCATCCTGTTTTATCTTGTCATTATATGACTACTTTTGGAGAAACGGAAGCTGGTTTGATGGGGGCAAATGCGGTACAATTCGGGCATGGCAGAATCGAAACATGACAGGCTGGAACGAATTCGGGAGCTGATACGGGCATTTCCGACGGCGCCGGGGTTGTATTTTATGAAAGACGCCAACGACCGGGTGCTGTATATCGGCAAAGCGAAGAACCTGCGAAGCCGGGCGGGCAGCTATTTTCAGCCGTCGGCGAACCTGGCCGAGAGCCGGGGGCCGTGGATTGTGGAGATGATTGATAAGACCGCGACGGTCGAGTATCTGCAGACGGCCAGCGAGGTCGATGCGATTTTGCAGGAAGCCCGCCTGATAAAGGATATTCATCCTCCGTATAATACAGACCTTAAGGACGCCAAGACGTTTCCCTATATTGAGATTCCCAGCCGGCAGGATTTTCCGGGTGTGTATATCACGCGGAATCCCGATGCAAAAAATCGGCTGTTTGGGCCGTTTACGGAGGTCAGCGACCTGCGGGCGGTGTTTGTGGTGCTGCAGAAGATTTTTCGTTTTCGCACCTGCCAGCTCGAGATTTGGGCATCGGATGAGAAACGCCGGTTTTTCCGCCCGTGTATCCTGTATAACATTCGGCAGTGTTCGGCGCCGTGTGCGGACAAGATTTCCAAAGAAGATTACAAAAAGAGCATTGCCGAGCTGGTCGTGTTTTTGAAGTCCAAGCGCTCGGGGATTCTCAACGATTTCAAGAAGCAGATGGAAGCGGCGGCGGCCCGGCTGGATTTTGAGACGGCGGCGATGTACCGCGACCGGATTCGCCAGATCGAGAACCTCGACAAGCGAGGCACGGCCGACCGGGATGTGCAGCCGGAGGCGTTCCGGACCGACCCGGCCGAGGCGCTGGAGACGCTGCAGGCAATGCTCAAAAGCGAGCGGCCGATACGGATTATCGAGGGCTTTGATATTGCTCATCTGGCCGGACAGGAGATGGTCGGCTCGATGGTGCAGTTTATCGACGGCAAACCGTTCAAGGATGGCTACCGGCGGTTTAAGATCAAGACAGTCACGGGTGTGGATGATTATGCCTGTCTGCAGGAGGTGGTCGGCAGGCGGTACAAGCGGGCGGTCAACGGGGAGGAGTTGTGGCCGGACCTGGTGCTGATAGATGGCGGGTTGGGGCAGCTTCACGCGGTGCAGGAGGCGTTTGCGAAGCTGGGGGCGGCGACGCCGAACCTGATGTCGCTGGCCAAGCGGGAAGAAGAGCTGTTCATGGCCGGACGGGATAAGCCCATTCGCCTGTCGCGGACGTCAGCGGCATTGAAGCTGCTGCAGTATATCCGCGATGAGGCCCATCGGTTTGCCCAGCATTATCACCATCTGCTGCGGAGTAAAAAGATGCTGGAAGAACAATAGGGAATAGAATAGAGAATTTTGAATTGAGAATTGAGAATGAAAGCGGATTCGCCTTCGGCGAGGCTGAATGGTCTTAAGCACGGAGGCTTGTGGCTGAATAGAACCGCGATGAAACAGTCTACTTTAGCGAAAGGTGCCAATCGTATGAAAAAGCAAACCATTACAATGTTGTTGATCGCAGGCGTTATGGTGATGCAGATGCTGATTACGCCGCTTGCGGCCCAGACCCAGGACAAATCCATGGAAAAAGAAACCTCACAGCAGCGCGATGCGCGCATGGCCTGGTGGCGGCAGGCACGTTTCGGGATGTTTGTTCACTGGGGGCTGTACTCCGGCCTGGCCGGCACCTGGAAGGACAAGGCCGTGGGCACGCGCGGCGGCATGGAATGGATTCAGAATTATGTCAGCGCCGACACGTGGGAGTATGCTCACGAAGCGGTGCCGCGTTTTCAGCCCGCCAAAGATTTCGCGGTTGCATGGGCCCGGCTGGCAAAGCAGGCCGGCTGCCGCTATGTCGTCTTTACCACCAAGCACCATGACGGATTCGCCCTGTTCGATTCCCAATATACGACCTATGATGCCAAAGATATGGTGGGGCGTGACCTCTGCGCTGAGATCGTCGATGCGGTGCGTGCCGAGGGGCTCAAGGTCGGCTTCTATCATTCCGTGATTGACTGGCATCATCCGCAGTACGACTATACCGCAGCCAACCAACTGCCGCATCCGCTGCGCAAAATCCCTTCGCCCAACGGGCCGCGGAACCACGCGATCTACATCGACTATCTCCATCACCAGGCCGAAGAGCTGATGCGTCATTACGGTCCGGTGGATATTATCTGGTGGGATTATTCCAAAAAAGGCAACGAAGGTCCGTTCTGGCGGGCGGATGAACTAATGGCGATGGTGCGACAGCTCCAGCCCGGGATTATCTCGAACAATCGGCTCTATCATATTCCGGATATCGAAGCCACCGACTCGGTGGGCCGGCTCAAGACCTGGAATTATCAGCAGGGCGATTTCACCACGCCGGAGCAGACGATTCCCTCGACCGGCGTCGAAGGGGTGGACTGGGAGGTGTGCATGACCCTGAACACGACGTGGGGGTATTCCGAGCATGACAAGGCCTGGAAGTCGGATGAAACGCTGATTCGGAACCTGGTGGATATTGTCTCCAAGGGCGGCAACTATCTGCTCAATATCGGCCCCAAAGGGGATGGCTCGATTCCGGAGGAAAGCGTCAGGTCCATGCAGGCGATTGGCCGGTGGATGGATGTCAACAGCGAGGCGATTTATGAGACCACCGCCAGCCCCTTCGAGGCGCCGGCATGGGGCCGCTATACCCGCAGGCCGGGAGTGATTTATGCCCATGTGTTTGACTGGCCCAAAGATGGGCGGCTG
>CAZKAI010000012.1:52654-53990 GCA_964550565.1 uncultured Pirellulales bacterium | reverse complement strand
TCGGCATAATCAGCCGCGGCAAGCAGGCTCATGCCGGAGTCTTTGGCAAACTGAGCCAGCTTATCGACGGAGGTCTTGCCGATACCTCGACTATGGGTGCCAATCGCCCGAAGAAATGCAAGGTCGTCAACCGGATTGGCAATCAGCTTCAAATAGCTCAGAAAGTCCTGAATTTCCTTACGGGCATAAAACTCCACCCCGCGGACGACCTGATAAGGTATTCGGGCTCGGATAAATGCCTCTTCAATCGGACGGCTCATGGAATTGACCCGGTAAAAGACGGCAATCTGGCCCGGATCGACACCGGCTGTGATTTGCTTCTGAATGCGGTCGGTCAGCAGGCGTGCTTCGGCATTCTCATCGTCAGCCACAAGAAATTCAACATCCGAACCATCCGGCCGGGTGGCAATCAACTGCTTGGCTTTCCGGCGGGTATTGGAGGCAATCAGTTTGTCCGCGCAGGACAGAATCTTGCCGCAGGAACGGAAATTTTCTTCCAGCTTGACCACCACGGCCTTAGGCCAGTCTTTTTCGAACGCCAGAATGTTGCCGATATCCGCCCCCCGCCAGCGGTAGATGGATTGATCCGGGTCACCGGTCACACAAATATTGCCATGGGCCTGCGCCAGCAAGCGGGCTATCTGGTACTGGGCGTGGTTGGTATCCTGATACTCGTCAATCAGCAGGTATTGAAACCGATTGCTCAGTTCGCTGCGCACCTGGGCATTGTTGCGAAGCAGCAGTGCTGTTTTGACCAGCAGATCATCAAAATCCAGGGCATTATTCTTGGCCAGAATCGCCTGATACGAGGCATAGACTTTGGCGGCGGTTTTTCCGAAATGGTCAAACGCTGCGGCCTTGAAGGAATCCGCATCTTCAAGATTATTTTTCAATCGAGACACAAATTCCAGCATCCGCGACGGGGAGAAATTGCCGTTGTCCACCTGGCAGGCGGCAACCGCTTCTTTCATGCAGCGAAGCTGGTCGCCGGAATCATAGATCGTAAAGCTGGGCTTGATGCCCGCCTGTTCGGCATACTGTCTGAGCAGACGAACGCATAGCGAATGAAAGGTGCTGACACAGGCGCCGCGGCTGCCGGCGGCATCCACACGGTTGCGCATTTCTTCAGCGGCTTTATTGGTGAATGTAATGGCGCAGATATGATAGGGTCGCACACCCGATTCAATCAGGGCGGCTATCCGGCAGGTAATGACCCGGGTTTTGCCGCTGCCTGGCCCCGCCAAAACCAGCAAGGGACCGTCTTTATGCAATACGGCCTTCTTCTGTGAGACCGTCAGTTTTTCCAGTGGTACCGCTGCAGACAAAATAAACCTCC
>CAZKAI010000012.1:0-52554 GCA_964550565.1 uncultured Pirellulales bacterium | reverse complement strand
TGCAGCCGTCCAAGCAAATTCAAACGCAGTTCTTCCGGGTACATTGGATCATACAGAAAATCCATAAATGAGGTGTATCGCAGCATTTCAAATGTGGGAAGCCCCATGCGATAGGCCTCGTCGGCATGTTCCTTTTGGTAAAACGTGTGCACTTCCTGGGCCATTTTTTCCAGACTTGCGGCTTCGTCGTCATTGTGCACGGCATAGCGGAAATAACTTTCCCGCAGCATTCCGGTAATGGTCTCCACGGCATCACGAATGCTGAGGCCCTGAAACTCCTCTTTCATGCGTTTTTGCAGGAATTCAATCATCGGCAGCTTGAAATCTTCCTCTTCGAGGCCTTCATCATTAATCTTGTACCGCGTAATCATCGTGCGATAGATTTCAAGAGCCTGCCTGGCATGTCCTGCCTGATAAAACGTCATCACGGCATTTTCCAGAAAATTTTTATGACCCCCGCGAACCGCCTTGGGATTGCCGTCTTCCAGCGTTTCATATTTTTCAATCACTTTACGCCAGGTCTGATCGCAGCTGGCAAACATCCGCATGTCCGGGCGCATGAAAATATCCGTTTTGCCGTCTTTGCTGGTAAAAAGAATTATATTGCCGGAGCGATACAGCATCTGCAGGCTGTGAAAAATAATTCGGTCTGTGTTTTTTTCATCCACACGATACTGCCCCTCGCGTCCCGCCACATCCAGCCCTTTAGCCGACCAGTAAATCGCATGAGCCGCCGGATGCTCCCAATTCAGCGGTTCCCGCTGGTTGGGATCGTCCAGGCGTATCGGGCCATATATTTGGTTGAGCTGCTGCATATAGGCCGGATCCATCTTCCAGACATGACGTATCTGATAGGCTCTGGCAAATACATCAAATTTTTCCAGCCCGGGATCCTGCCGATACTGGTCAATCACCGCAAATGTTTCTTTGGGGAACCGGTCCGGATTTTGACGCATCATTAAATAATTATCAATAAACTGCTCATCTGAAAGGAACGTCTTATCGGCCTGCCGCAGAGCATCCACAAAGGTTTTGACCTGCGGGTCATTGAGGATGTCCTGAAAGGTCTGCGGAGATGCGGCTAATTTCTCAAAATACTCATTGGTCTTATCCCCCAGCAATGGCCGCATGGATAAAGCCATTTCCCGCTTGTAATACGTATTGCAATCGTCGGCAATATCGCCAATTTTGTGGAGAAATATCCACGAAAGCTGACGATACAGCATGATGCTGTGGGGATTATACTCAATGCCTTTGTCTCGCAGCAGCTCGTAGCCGTTGCGCACCCATCGCCAACGCTCCTGACATTGCGTATTGGGAATCGCTACGGAAATATTATAAGCCATATTCCAGGCGTGAAAATCCCATACGGCTGCAAATCGCGGCTGAAGCATGGATATCCATTCGGCAAGCTGCTTGGCATCAAAAAACTTGCCGTCCTGCTTCAATTTATCCGCGCGCATCCAGAGGACATCAACAATCAGCCCGCGAAAGGCTCCCATCGCCACCGTGGCAAACGCCAGCGAGGGCGGAGCATCACCAAGGTTGGTCGTCAGCATCAGCCCCATGTCTTTGCGGCTTGCACGGATGGAATCCTGCTGCGATGAAGCCAGATACAGCATCGCTCCGCAAACCACCAGACACAACAGGATTATTCCATAATCTTTCCAGCGCATGTCGTCACATCCTCAAACCACACTCTTGGCCACTTCTCGGCGGCGAAATATATAAATTCCAAATCCCAGCAGTATGAATCCTTTTAATCCAACCGTGATTGCCGCCGTCTTGAGCAAAAACAGCCATTGAATCATCCGGCCGGAGACGATATAACTGGTTGGATTATAGTCTCCGTCAAACTGCGGCAAAAGCAGCAGGAACGGTTTTATTGTGTATGTGTAAAGAATACCAATTCCAGCCCCCAGTCCGTCAATGGATTCCATAATAAATCCATTGACAATTCCGGCTGAAAAAATCGCCAGGCACCCCAGAACCGCCACGGGAAATGAAAGCCAGGTGGTCAGCGTAATTCCCAATGCCGCCAAAAACAACAGCCGGATCAGTATCAACAGCGTCGCACGCCAGAAATTACCGGTAAACGTGCCAACTTTGTATAAAACCTCCAGATCCTGAACAATTACCGTCATCCCGTTAAGATTCGGATTATTCAAAAAACCCACTTCCAGGACGCCGTCTTTGGTCACTGCATCCGCAGGTACCGCAAATTCCTGAACCGCACGAGTTGCTGAATCTTTCTGGAGATTGTATATCGGCGTCGTCAATGATCCGCCGCCTTGTTCATAAGCGGTCAAATCACCAACGGCCCACAATCCGTAAACCGTAACATCAGAAACAGCATTGGAGGTGTCCAGTTTATACCGGACAAATATCATCGTATTGGGATCACTGGCCGGATATATGTTTTTAAAGGTCCATTTCCGAGCCCGAGCAACTTCTACACTTTGCTCACCGAGACGTTCCTCCCGCATCAGTTCATTGAGAACCTCCACCTGCGTCATGGTGTCCGGCAGACGACGCTCTTCCTTCAGTTTTTCGTATCGCTGCTTAACTCGTTCTCGCAGAGCCTGTTCATCCGTAGATACCTTCAGTCCCACTCTAGCCGTAAAAAACTCATCGTTGGCATTGATAACCTCGTCCGGGCTTGCTGCAACAAATCGCGGCATAAAGACCGTCAGGCCGAAAATCAATCCGCTGAACAATCCCAGCAGCACCACATCCACAATGACAATACCCAGAAATTTACCAGCCAGAATCTGCCATCGACGCACCGGCTTGGTAACCAACAGAAAAATCTGGCGCCGCTTCATTTCATCACTGAGAGTAAATGTCGAAATGGCAATCGTCAGAATGCACAGCAGAATTCCCACCAGGCTCAATCCATAGCTCGAAAAAGTCTGCAATTTCCCCAGCAGTGTTCCGTCACCGATCATAATCATGCTCATCATCGGCAGCAGAATCAGCAGCAGTACAATCACAACCCCCGCGATTTTCATCCGCAGGGCCTGTGCCATGGTATTTCGCGCGATAGCCCAGATACTATTCATAGTCCCTCACGCCCGTCATTTGGGATTATCGGTTGGTATTGTCGAACCATCGCTGGGTTTTTTCCGATCCATCAACTGATTAAGCAAGTCTTTTTTGACCGCCTCCGCCGGCTTAACCGGCTCAGTCATGCGAGCAGTTTCAGGCTGCCCTGATGCAGCAGGTTTGGCCTCCATCAATTGACTGAGCAGTTCACGATTTTGCGACGGTTCTGCCTTGGCCTGTTTGACCGCGACGGTTTCGCTTTCGGCGGTTTTTGCAGGCTCGGCAGCTTTGGACGTCACCAGCTTATCCAGGATTCCCGGCTGACGCACAATTTCTTTTTCCGCAAGGAATCCGCTGATCCCCGACCCCATACCGGCACCGCTGGTTGTCTGCATTTCCTGCTGAGCCTTATTGACCGTCCGAACAAAAAAGGACTCAAGCTTATCCATCGGGTGAACAATGTCACATTCACAGTGTTCCTGTTCCAGTATCGAGCGAACCTGACTCAGTGCCGCATCGCTGATCCGTGAAGTCTGGATATACGTCTTGCCCGTCTGTTCCAGCAGTTCCTTAACCGATCCCTCCACCTGCATCCTGCCGCCGTACATAATCCCGATTCGGTCGCAGATATCCTCCACATCCGCCAGCAGATGACTGCACAGCAGAATCGTTTTGCCGCGTTTGCCCAGTTCCGCCAGCAAATCTTTCATCTGGCGGGTCCCCATCGGGTCCATCCCCGAAGTCGGCTCATCCAGAATCAGTAAATCCGGGTCGTTAATCAGGGCCTGGGCAAGCCCGATACGCCGGGCCATGCCTTTGGAGAACGTCCCCACCTGTCGATTGCCCGCGCCGGCCAGCCCCACCATCTCCAGCAGCGTGTCAATACGGGCCTTGCGAACAGAATTCGGCAATCCAAAAAGCCGCCCATAAAAATCCAGCGTCTCATACGCCGTCAAATACCGATATAAATACGATTCTTCCGGCAGATATCCAATCCGGCTCGACACCGCCGCCTGATCCGAACTGCCGCCCAGGACAATCGCTGCTCCTTTGGTCGGATGCAGCAGGTTCAGCAGCATCTTGATGGTCGTCGTCTTACCGGAACCATTGGGCCCCAGAAAACCGTAAATTTCATTGGGATAGATTTTCAGATTCAGATTATCCACCGCAACAACGCGGGGCCTGCCCCACCAGTCCGGAAAAATCTTTGTCAACGAAATCGTCTCGATTGCAAATTGGCTCTGTGCCACAGCAGACCTCGCTTTAATAATTAATGACTATGCCCGGGCTGAATATGCGGATCCAGATGCTCACCGAACCGTACCAGCCTCGCGCTGTTAAACACCACCAGAACCGAACCGCCGAAATGGAGAAACGCTGCCACAATCGGAGGCAGCCATCCCACCGCCGAGGCGGCAATACCCAGCACAATAAACAGAACGCCGAAAAACAGGTTCTGGTTGATTACGCCGCGGGTCTTCCGCGAAAGCTGTACCAAAAACGGCAGTCGCCGCAGGTCATTGCTCATCAGGGCAATGGACGCCGAATTGATCGCCACATCGCTTCCGGCCGCCCCCATCGCGATACCGAGATCGCCTGCCGCCAGCGCCGGGGCGTCATTGATGCCATCGCCAACCACCGCCACAATATGCCCATCCGCCTTAATGCGTTCCACCACCGCCAGCTTATCCTGCGGCAGGCACTGCGCCTTGTAATCCGTGCAGCCCAGCTCCGCCGAGACACGATTGGCGACTTCATTACGGTCGCCGGTCAGCATCGTTACCCGCCGGATATCATTATCAAACAATTCCTTGACCGCCGCCTGGGCCTCGGGACGCGCCTTGTCCTGCAGGCCAATCCAGCCGATGCAGTGATTATTTTTCGACACATACAGTGTGCTGAATCCCTGCTCTTCGTGCATGGATGGATCCGGCACGCCGCTGACATCAACCTGATTTTCTTTCAGGAAACTTTCACGCCCGACCATCACCCGAACACCGCCGACGGTTGCCGTGACGCCTTTACCCGGCGTTTCCTTGAATTGGGCCGCGCGCTCAAACGACACATTGGCTTCCTTGGCAAGATTGATTACCGCTCTTGCGGCGGGGTGTTTACTCATCTGCTCAGCCGAGGCCGTCAGCGCCAGCAATTCCGCCGGCTCAATCCCGCTGGCCGGTTCCAGCTTGGTCACATAAAGCTGACCGGTTGTCAGCGTTCCGGTTTTGTCAAAGACCACCGCAGTGATTTTGCCGGCGATTTCCAGCAGCGATACATTTTTGACCAGAATCCCCAGTCGAGCCGCTGCCGACAGGGCCGCCACCATGGCTGTCGGTGTCGCAAGAATCAGCGGACACGGACAGGAAATCACCAGGGCCGAAATCGAACGGTTCAGGTCCTTGGTAAAGAAATAGATAATCGCACTGATCATCAGAATCGTCGGGATATACCACATGACATACTGGTCGATCATCCGCATGATCGGAAGCTGCGTCTTTTCCGCCGACATAATCAACTGCTGGACCTTGCCCAGCGTCGTATCCTGTCCGGCCTTGGTCACCTCAATATCCAGCACGCCGGTAATATTGGACGTACCCGCGAACACCTGCATCCCTGCTACTTTATCCACCGGCAGCGATTCGCCGGTAATCGTCGCTTCATTAATCGAACTCAAGCCTTCCCGTATCTGGCCGTCGGCGGGGATATTGTCGCCGGGCCGTACCCGCACCACATCACCGGGCTTGAGGGTTGCAACATTGACTTCGCTTTCCAGACCATTATTGCTGATTAGCGTCGCCGTGGTTGGTGTCAGCCGAATCAGGGATTCGATAGACGCCCTTGCCCCCAGCGCCGTACGGGTTTCCATCAATTCGGCCAGCAGCATGATAAAGCCCACCACCCCGGCCGTCACATAGTCGCCTGTGGCAAATGCGGCAATCACAGCCAGGGCAACCAGCTCATCCATGTGCATGTGGCCATGCATCACGCCCTGCACGGCATGCAGAATGATCGGCAGTCCCAGCAGCAGTGCCCCTACCATGGCGACGATCTGGCTGACATTCCCATCCAGGCCGAACATGGTCGGCATCCAGTTGGCCAGTTGGGCATTCAGCAGCAGCACCCCGCCGGCCAGCGTCCCAAACAGGGCGAAGCTGACCCGGACCTGCTTACCATGCGTATGCCCGCCTTCCAGTTCCGTCTCTTTTACACCAATATGCGTATGAACCATAACACTCTGTCTCTCTGAATAGGTCTGTTAATTTCCATCAACTACATAACAGGACAGCTTCATAGTTTGGAATTATTTGTTGGTTTCCTGTGTTTTCTTCTGACTCTTGACGTCGCGATTCATCTGGATTCGCAATTCCTTGGGATTGTCGCCGCCGGGCTGAATAAACATCTTCTCATCGGCTTTGGCCATAATCTGCTCTATCGCATCCTGATAAATCCGCTGCAGCACCAATTCCGGACGTTTGTTGTACTCCGGCAGCAGTTTCTGCAGGTATTCAGCGTTGGCACGAGCCTCCGCCACAGTCGTTGTTTTGTACCCACGGGACTCGGAAATCAGGCTCTGGACCTGCCCTTTCATCTGGGCAACCAGTTCTTCTTTCTGAGCCTGAGTCAAATTGGGCTGTTTGATTTTTTCCAGCAGCACCTCTGCCTCCGGCCCGGCCGTATCGGTCAGCAATTTTTCTTTATACGCATAGGCATCCGTCACAGCCGTTTTGCTCTGCTGACCGGCCTGAATCGACGCCTGAAAAGCATCGTCCACCTGCCGCGGCCAGACAATTCGCTCAGCATTAACTCCAGTTATTTTCAATCCACTGTTTAAAGTATCCAGTTTTTTCTGCAAAAGGCTCTTCACTTTTTCAGAAATATCTCGATTGCTGGTCACCGCGTCATCAATGCTGTATTTGACCATCGTCCCGACAATGGCCGCCGAGGTATAACTTTCCAGAATAGGATTAATCGACTCGGAAGCCGCATCCAGAAAATCCTCCCCGGGGCGAGGCTGGCGATAATACATATTTTCAAAAAACAGTTCCGGCCGATCAATCAGGTACGTAATCGTCCATCGGGAATGAACAATATTATAATCGTCCCCTTCCAGTCCCAGAATGCTGTCGTTTCGTGTCAGGCAATATCCGTCTTTAATGGGATCCAGATAAGCCGGCGGAAAAGGATTTTTCTGGCCGAGTTTTTCCTGGGCCGTCTCAAAATACCAGAACGAATCCACATTCAGCGTCTGCACCTTGGTCACCGGGATACGGATGATTTCACTGATGGGTTCGGGCAGGGTAAAGTGCAGCCCCGGCTTGAGAACACGGGCGTCTCCCAGCCCTTGAAGCTTGCCAAACAGCAGCACCAGGGCCTGTTCATCCTCGCGGACCTTGAAAACCCCGCTGGCTAAAAACAAAACCACCAGGACAATCATAATAACCTTCAGGATGGCAAAGCTGGTCTTTAGCGCGCTGGTCAGTGATTTACCCGCGGCATCCTGCGGTTCAAACGCCGATCCCTGCGGCTTGCACCCGCAGCCTGAATGATGGTGATGGTCATGACTATGCGACATGCGTATTCCTTCACAATATGATATTGTGTTTCGAATTCATTTTAATGGTTACTGTTTGGATTCCGTTTTCTTCATCTCGGGAATGCCCTTGAGCAATTGCATCGGCTCGGTATCGGTTCCCAGCACAATGGTAGAGCGTTCTTTTAAAATCGTACGCAAGGCTTCCAAGTCACGCAAAAACATCGCCAGTTCCGGATCCGCTTCCAGCATCTTATAATAAGCTGCCGCTTCGGCATCGCCGGCTCCGCGGATTGCCTTGGCCTGGGCTTCAGCGACGGCCAGCAGTTCTTTCTGTTTGGACTGTGCATCGCTGCGAATCTTTTCCGCTTCCGCTGTACCCGCCGCCAGAATATTGTCCGTCTTGCGTTTCCGGTCGGCCTTCATACGTTCAAAAACTTTTTCGGTTGTTTTGTCGCTGATTTTCAAGCGTTTTACACCCACAGACGCAACTTCAATACCATAACCGCTTTGGGCTCTTGGGGCAATTTCGTCTAATATTTCTTTCTCAATCGCTTCAAACCGGACTTTGGCCGGGTCGGTATTCACAAATTCACTGAAATAATGCCGCCCAATCACCGAGTTCTGGGCATTTCGCAGCAGACTCTCAAGCTGAGACTGAGCTCCCTTGGTATCCCGTACAGACACAAGGTATTTCTGCGGCTCGGCAATCCGCCAGACAATGAAACTGTTGACGATAATCGGTTCTCCGCCGGCCGTCGTGGTCTCTTCCAAAGTCACATCCAGCAACTGAAGGCGGGAATCAAATTTATGCACGTTTTCAATGCCCACCGGCCAGCGGAACTGAAATCCCGGTTCGGTAATGGTTCGCACCGGATCACCGAATCGCGTCACCAGAGCCGTTTCCGTCTGACGCACCTGAAAGCTGCACATCGCCAGAGCCAGCGCCGCCACAACCACAACAATACTGATGATACCCCAAATATTCTTCATATCTCTATCCTGCTATTGATTAGTGTTATTGACTCTTATTTATTTGCGTCCTGAATCACTGAATCCATATCCATATTATCATACAGGGTTGGCGTCAGCTTCTCCTGCAGGTCAACGATATAGACCTGGGTGTCTTTGGTATCGGCCACGACGACATATTTGCGGATTTTTTCCAGCGTATCTTCAAGCATTTTCAGCCGTTCAATGCGTTTATACAATTGAGGATTGGCCTGATAGGCTTTAAGCTGACCGGCAAATCGTTCTCCGGTTGCTTCCGCCAGAGTCGCCTTTTCAAAAGCATCCGCCTCGGCCTGTCGTATTGCTTTGAACACCTGTCCGCGTGCCTGCTCCAGAGACGTGGTCAACTGCTTGCGCATCTGTTCGTTCTGCTCGGCCGGCAGAGTGTCTTTGACTTTGGAATATTGCCCAATCAGTGCATAGAGTGCATTGACCTCTTCAACTGATCCCGCCAATTCGGTCAGTATCCGGATCCGATCCGCCATCGCATTCAAAACCGAAGCCTGTCGAGTCTGCATCGCAGCAACAACGGTCTGATAATCCTCGGCCAGTTTCGGCGGCGGATGGATCCCCTGCAGACCGCATAGCACAATTTCAACGCCGAGCCTGGCATCGTCGGCAGCCTTTTGAATCCGCTCCTGCAGCACACGAGAGGCTTCCAGCCGGCCTTTACCAAGCAGGCTGGATTCGATTGCCGCCCCCTCTGTCTCTATGATGGCGCTGGCACCAAACCGAGCCAATTCCCGATAACTGATCACCTCAAGGACCTTGGCTGTATCGGTATGATTGTAGAGATAATCCGAGACATTCTTGATACGATACAGAATTGGAACGTTGGCACGAACAAGACTAACCGGGGGAACTCCCTCTGATTCCGGACCGCTGATGACCTCTGGTGACGCAACAAGCAAATCATATTCCTCTTTGAAATGCTCCTTGCCCCACAGCAGGTCTTTTGCCCCACCTTCTTCCTCGACAAAGCCCACGTTAATCTTCTGAATCAAATCCGTGGGGTACATATAGACAATATCAAACGGCCACGGCCACTTCAGCGTCAACCCAGGCCCGACCTGTCTGCCGCCCTGCGTCGGATCCGGCGAACCAAAATGCTCGATCACCCCCATCTGTCCAGGCCCGATAATCACCAGACTGGTCATCAGATACATCATCAGCACCGCAAACAGGATCAGCGGCAGGATCGCCCGTTCCAGCAGCTTATAAAACCATGTCTGCGAGACCTGAAATCCAAACTGATAGTCAATGGCATTGGCCACCGAATGAAACAGACCGCCGGGCTCATTGACCAACCCCAGAAGCCGGCTGTCAAACGCCGCTTGGGCATACTGCCCCGCTACACGCGGCCGATAAATATCCAGAATCGTATTAAGCAGAATCTCCGCCCCCAGAACAATCATGACCCAGGGAATCGCATATTCAAGGATGGCCAGACCAACAGTGTATTTATATTGTGCTCCAATCATCGCCGCGGTCGTCAACGCCCCCAGCGCCGCCGTCAGCAAGAGATAGCTGCCCCCTGCCCGCAGCGGCCGCCAGATGGCCTCACTGCTCATTCCTGTGGCATACCGGCTGACCAGAAAACTGATAAACGCAACCAAAACAATCAGAATCGCAGCCAGAAATGGATTGGCCAGTTTTGGCGAAGCAACAATGTCGGTCGCCTTGCGATATAGCATAAGCCCCACCGCAATTTCCATACACGCAATCAGCGTCCCGGATATCGGCAATATCCACTTTTCGAAAAAAGCCAGCCGTTTCTGAGCCTGTTCAAACAGGGCTGTCCGGTCCGCTCCCCCAGAAAAAATGGTGTCCTGCTGAATGGCCTTGGACATGCGTGACATATCCAGCTTTTCCTGTTCAGCCAGTGACCGCTGATAAAACTGGATGACCAGAACCAGCCATACCAGAGCCCCCGCCAGGATCTGCCAGCTTAAAAACGACAACACCCGGGCAGACCAGTAAGCCCCAAGCCAAAATGTCACCAAGAAGAAAACAACCGACAAACACAAGCCCAGCAATGCGGTATTCTGGGCCTTCTTCGAAGAGATATTCATACTTCCTGTTCCTGTCTTTTCTGGAAAATCGAAGAACTTTCTATTGCTAAAAGTGTAAAACTATAATAATTTCCTTAGTTAAAAGCAATCCTGACCCGACGATTCGGGAGAATATAACAGGATTCTGACGATAGGTTAAGTACTTTTTTCTGAAAATTATGTTCACAGCATTATATAGTATTGCCAAAAACACATTTGTTGAAACCCTGCGACAACCGATCTATGCGGTTATCATCGTCATTGCCATTCTGCTATTCATCCTTGCTCCCTCTGTCAGCATGTACACCCTTGATGAGGACGTTAAGCTGCTCCGGGAATTGGGGTTATCTACGTTATTTCTGGCGGGTTTGTTCATTGCTGTTTTTAGTGCAACCGGCGCAATCACCGAAGAAATCGAGTCTAAGACCATCACTACCGTGCTTTCCAAGCCAGTCGCCCGGCCGGTCTTTGTCATAGGAAAGTTCCTGGGGATTTCCTCGGCTGTGTGTCTTGCCCATTTTATCTGTACAGCCGCCTATCTCTTAGCCGCTCGACATGGCGTAATGTCCACTGCCAGCGATGAAATGGATATGCCTGTCATTGTTGCTGCCATCGCCATCATCCTCGGCAGCCTGCTGATAAGCGCAATTGTCAATTATTCGTATGACTGGAGCTTTTCAGCCTCGGCCATTGTAACAGGAGCTATATTATCTGCTATTGCCCTTTTCCTGCTGACATTTGTAAATAAGGAATGGAAAATCGGTCCCACCCAGGGGCAATTTAGTCGATTTGATATTTACGCAAGTCTGCTGCTGCTGTTTGGCACTCTGATCTTGGTGGCTCTAGCAGTCTTGTTTTCGACCCGGTGCAATATGGTGATGACATTAGTCTTTTGTATATCAGTATTTATGCTCGGCCTAATCAGCGACTGGGTCGCCAGCCAATATGCGGGCCAATATCTGTGGGCCAAAATTTACACCGCCCTGCTTCCTAATATGCAGGTATTCTGGATCAGCGATGCCATCTATGAAAAAGGGATCGTTCCGTTTTCCTATCTTATCAAGGGATTATCTTATTCCGCCTCTTATACGGCTGGCATTCTGGCCTTGTCGATCGCTTTCTTCCAGCGCCGGCAGGTTGGATAAGCAGTCTATAATTCCATCATCAGGGCTGTTTCGTCGCAGTGATCCTGCTTGGGGCAAAGAGCGCAGTCGCTCCAGACCTTCATCGGGAAAGCATTTTTTTCCGCCCGGATAAATCCAGCCTTTTCGAAGAAATCCGGCACCAGCGTCAGGGTAAAGACTTTCTTGAGCCCCAGCATACGTGCCTCATCAATGCAGGCATGAACAAGCGCCTTGCCCGTACCCTGACCGAAATAATGCTGATCCACCGCCAGCGATTTTACCTCCGCCAGGTCGGACCAGATAACCTTCAGCGCACAGCAGCCAACTACCTTGCCATCCTGTTCAGCCACTTTAAATATCTGAAGGTTCTCATAGATATCTGCCATCGAACGAAACAGCATTCGATCCAGCTCCGCATAGCAACTGATGAGACTGTGAATGGCCGGGACATCTTTAACCATGGCATTTCGTATTTTCATTTTGCTTAATCCGCACTTGAATTATCCATATTTATCGTTTTGCGCGTTATCTTACGTAAGAATCTTACTTAAGTCAATACGTATGAAATGGGTTCGTTTGGTTGAAATGAATAGACCAACTTATACGATATATGCCATCTGCATATGTATATATGTTTTAAAAAAAACAGACATGGGCATGAATTGCGGCTAACTGCCTGCAGACCAATCAGCAAAGACTGTTGAGCAGGCTGAGGATTTTATATGTGATTTTTGGCCAAGGTATTTCCCGAGAATGCGGGTCAGATTTGCCTTGTCAATGGGTTTTGGCAGGTAATCATCACAGCCGTTCTCGATGCATTTTTGCATATCTCCCTGCATGGCATTGGCGGTCAGGGCAATAATCGGTGTCCCAATATTCCGATGTCTCAGTGTTCGGGCGGCATCATAACCATTCATCACGGGCATTTGCATGTCCATCAGTATCAGGTCGTATGCAGTGGCCGTTGCTGCTTCCACGGCGCTTTGGCCATTGTCCACAAGGGTCACAGCCAGTCCCATTTTGCCAAGCAGGATTTGAATCAACTGCTGGTTGGCCGGATTATCTTCGGCAACCAAAATGCACCCGCCAAGCTTGGCAGTACTATCAAGAGATTCAGAGTCGGCTATTTCTTGTACAAGATTGACCATCTGCGGCACGGCTACAGATTCTACTGGCAGCGGCAGCAGGATACTGAAAACAGATCCCTTTTCCGGCTCGCTTTTGACTTCAATGCTTCCGCCCATCATTTTTACCAACTGGCTGGTAATGGTCAGGCCAAGGCCGGTGCCGCCATATTTGCGGGTGGTGCTGTTATCCGCCTGGGTAAAGGGTTCAAAAATAATCTGCTGTTTTTCCGGTGAGATGCCAATCCCGGTGTCTTCCACATCGAACCGTAATTGACTTGTGGGATGCTCGCAATTATATGATACGATCAGGTGCACATAGCCCTGGTCCGTAAATTTAATGGCATTGCCGACCAGATTCACAAGGCACTGCTGAAGTCGCAGGCCGTCCGTGCGAATCGTTTTTGGCAGTGTCGGGCTGGAAATGATATCAAATTGAATATGTTTGACCGCCGCCCTGACCTGCATCAGGTTTTTGAGGTCATCCAGCAATTCGGGCAGAGAACAATCTGCCATTTCAATCACCACCTTGCCGGATTCGATTTTGGATAAATCGAGAATGTCGTTGATGATGTTGAGCAGATTTTTGCCGGCATTGTTGATGATGTTTATATAATTAGCCTGTTCTTCCGACATATTCTCTTCGGCCAGCAGGTCGGAAAAACCAATAATAGCATTCATGGGTGTCCGGATTTCATGACTCATATTGGCCAGAAACTGGGATTTGGCCAGATTGGCTTCTTCGGCCTTTTTTTTCTGGTATTCCAGTTCGAGGATGCGCCGCTGCTCGGTCAGGTCTGAAATCATGGCAAAAGACCCCACATGGCGGTTTTGCCCATCAAACAGCGGCGACGCGTTAAACTGGCAAAATACCTTTGTCCCGTCAGTGCGATTCAACGCCACATTATAAATAGAGTTTGTTTTCTGCTCGGAACGAATTTTCAATTGACGATGAAATATCGCCTTGTTTTCATCGTCTGCCAGATCGAACAGGGTTTTGCCGACTAACGTTTCCATCTCCAGCAGTTTGTGCATCGCGGGATTGGATTCCTGGATCCGCCCAGCCGTATCGACAAGAATAAATCCTTCCAGCGAGGAGTTGATGATTGAACGCAGACGCGCCTCGTTCATCACCACAGCCTGATGCGAAATGACTGTCTCTTTCAGCAGATAGAAATGACAGTTCTGAGGCTTATTTAATCCATTAAAAATGGCCGTCGCCATGGCCTTGCATTCACCATAACCGCATGAATTGCAATTGTACAGGTCCTCATCGCTGTATTTATGCATTGTCCGATAGATGTCCTGCAACTGCTGCGGGTCGGGAATGCGAAGGTTGAGGCTTCCGCTCAAATCAACGTAGCTTCGGTAATACAAATCCTTATTCCAATAGCGAGCGACAACCTCTTCGATATCCGAACAAGGCCGGCTGGAATCGGCTGCGGCCTGTTCATAGGCCGCCTGCATCTGTTCTTTGCGCTGCCGGAGAGCATGTTCCACCTCATCGATGGACTTTTGCGACAGGACGGTTCCCGTACCGACATTACAGCCATACTGGCAGTTCAGGCAGTCTATCAGCAAAGGGGCCGTACCATTGTCGATGGATGATTTGAGACTGTCCAGATATTTGTAAACCGCCGGGGCACCTTCGATTTGCCGGGTCTTATTCCGAATATCCGGCATCATCCGTTCGGCCGTCTGAGTCAGCCCTCCGGGAGAGGGTAGAATGACTGCTCGTTCCGCGGGCGGATTATTAAAAGCGACCTGTTCAAACGTACCCAGCACGATTTGATTAGCATGCAGATAACATTCCAGAGATTGATAGGTAATATTATAATCACCCAGGCCGGTCTCGATGAATTCACGCTTTTTGGCGATGCACGGTGAGATGACCGCAATCCGGTGATTGCTGTAGTGCGGGTAATAATGCCGTATCATCTGGATCGTGTGCAGCATGGGACTGTGAACCGGGGCCAGATAAGGGATTAATTCGGGCTTGTATATCTGGATATAATTGACAATCACCGGGCAGGACTGTGAAATCACTGTTCCGGGGTTATTATTCTTGATATATTCAATATAGGATTTAACGGTTAATTCTGCCCCAAAACTCGTGTCGAACAGGGCTTCGACGCCCAGCGACTTGAGCCAGCCATTGATATGGAGATACTGGTCTGGAAAATTAGATACTACCGAAGGCGCCACAACCGCCACCATGGGAACACCGCTGCGTATATCCTGCATGAAAGCTGCATAATCATCTGTATAAAAGCGAGCATTGTGCTTGCAGGCACGCAGACAATTGCCGCAATCAATACACAGGTTCGGGTTGACCGTGGTAGGATTATCGCTGCCGTTATTGGCATATTTGACCGGACAATTGATGATGCAAGCGTGGCAATTGACACACTTGTCGGGCGACACATTGATAATCGGATAGTGCATTGTCATATACACACGTTAAACTTTGTTCGCAATCATCTGGCACCATTGACTTTATATGCTGCTGCCTGTCACAGTTAAAAATCCAGGTCGTCAGCAATGCTACCTCGATATCGGGAAAAATACGGAGTCGTATAACTACTTATTCTTTATTAGACATTAAATGTATACCGATTGTTTTTTTCTGTATATTATCAGACCATGCCTGTATTAGCGGGGCCATGAAACCCGATAAATTGCTGAAGTAAAAGTCTTTGCATATTTGCCCGGGGGTGGGTAAAATGGTCGACAATTCGATACTATAAACCAGGAGTTGTCAGCTTATGCAATATACCACCGATCAGAAGGTCTTCCCGGCCGGGGAAGGTGCTTTGCTCAGCATTAATGATATGCTGGCCTATTTCGAGAAACAGGGAGCCATGCGGGTGTCAGACCTGCATATCAAGGTTGGTACGCAGCCATGTTACCGAATCGATGGAGAATTGGTCAAGCTTAAAGGGGGGCTTGTTACTCAGGATGTGGCGGAAAAGCTGATTTTCCCCGTATTAGGGGAGAAAAACGTCGAATTCCTCAAACGCGACATGGCGGTGGATTGTTCGTTCAAGTATGGGACAATCCAGTTCCGCATTAACTCCTTTTATGAAAATGACGGCCTGTGTGCGGCCATCCGGGCACTGGGGACCGTGATCCCTCCGCCGGAGCAGATTGGTTTTCCGAATGACGCATGGCAGGATATCGTCCGCCGGAAACACGGGCTGATATTGTTCACCGGGATTACCGGAGCGGGTAAAAGCACGACCATTGCCTCGCTGATTGAACGGATTAATGACAATCGGGCGTGCCGGATTATCACGCTGGAAGATCCGATTGAATATATCTATTCGCAGAAAAACTCGATGATATCCCAGCGGGAAATCGGGCGAGACGTACCCTCTTTTGCATCGGGATTGCGGTCCATGATGCGGCAGGACCCGGATGTGATATTCGTCGGTGAGATGCGTGACCAGGAAACGGTGTCGATGACATTGACGGCGGCAGAAACAGGACACCTGGTGTTTTCAACGCTGCACACCCGCGACTCGGTCGGCTCGATCACGCGTATTCTGGATTTTTTCCCGGAAGGCCGGCAGGAAGAAGTTCGCAACCAGTTGTCACTGGGATTGCGATATATCATCAGCCAGAAACTGCTGCCGCGTAAAGACGGCAAAGGACGTGTAGTGGCGATGGAGATTTTGAATAATAACTACGCCATCGCCAACCTGATTCGCAAAAACAAGCTGGAACAGGTTTATTCACAGCTTCAGGTCAAGACCAAAAATCAGGTGGAAGAAAAGATGGTCACGATGGAACGTCATCTGGCCTTATTGGTAAAACGGGGCATCGTTGATTTGCGTGAGGCACAGAAATGGGCTAATGACATAAAGAGCTTCCAGGATGCCATGAACAGCGAAAGCGATCTTGAGCTGATATAAACGAGCACGTGATCCAGAGGTGCGAAGAATAATCAGGAGCTGGATGTGCTGAGTTTCCAATGTCCCAAATGTAAACGATTTTGTGCGGTGGTGGAAGAGTATGCCGGGCGGCGGGTTCGCTGCACGCATTGTTCATGCAGGTTTATTGTTCCGGCCAAACAGGGTGAGAAGGCCCAAATCTATGTCGATCCGCCGGAACCTCCCCTGCCGGGCTTTTACCGGGCGATTTTTGTGGATGGCTGGAAGGGCCTGTTCGTCAAAGACAGCATCATTGGCCTTGTATTCTGCCTGGCAATGACGGTGTTTCAGTTTTATCTGGGGGATTTGGATTATTCGTTTTCGGTGACCGGGGCTTCCGGCGGTGGATTCCGCCCACCGCTGATTGTAGGGTGGATTACACAGTTTTTTACACTGGGCGGGCTGTGCTGGTATTATTTTCAAATCATTGGTGCAACCGCGATGTATCCGGAAAGCCTGCCGGAGCTGGATATTGGTTTTGGATTTGAATATCTGGGCAACCTGATTAAGTCTATCTATCTGTTTATTGTTGCAGCTTTTCTATCTCTGATTCCAAGCATGGCCGTTGCCGCCTGGCTGGAATCTATGGGAATTGTCTCCATGTGGATCAAGGGTGTATTAATGCTGACATCAGGCTTTCTGTTTGGGCTGATTTTAGCGGTATTCGGTATGGACACCCCGCCGTGGGTTGCTATCTTCCGGCCGGATGTGATGATTCGCACGATTCTTAAAACATTCAGGCCCTACCTGGTAACCACTGTCATTGCCGATATTGCCTTTGTGGGCTGGTTTCTCAGCCTGTTTACATTTGCCACAAACGAAGAGATGACAGCGCTCAAGACAGTCGCGTTTTTGCTCGGCCGGCTTGCCGCGGTTGTTGGAATGCTGTATGCCATGCGTGTGATCGGGTTGTACTGCCGGCACTATAAACGGGTATGTCCCTGGCTATGGACGATACAAAACAGAGACGGTACATAACACCCGACCTGGCGTGCTATTTTTTTTCGTCGGCCTGGGTCTGGAGATGGACGGGGATTTCCAGCCAGAAGGTGGAACCTTTGCCCGGTTCGCTCTTGAGTCCAATAGTTCCGGCCAGCAAATCAGTCAATTGCTTACAGATGGCCAGCCCCAGACCTGTGCCTTCGCCAAGTCGGGTAATGGAGCCGTCCAACTGGCGGAATTTTTCGAATATCTGGTCCTGAGCTTCGGGAGGAATACCGCAGCCGGTGTCGATGACGGCAATCCGCACGGTGATATCGGTCGGCATCGTGGCTTTTACATCAATGCGTCCGCCTTCGGCAGTGAATTTGATGGCATTGCTCAGAAGGTTGTAGAGAATCTGCTGGACTTTGCCGCTGTCGGTCATCACCAGCGGGATTTGGGGGTCCACTTCAATTTCAAGCGACAGTTTTTTCTTTTCCGTCAATGGCAGAAAGAAAGCTGACAAGCCTTCGCAAAGCTGCTGAATACTGGTACGCTCGATATGCAGGGTCAGTTTGCCGGCCTCAGCCTTAGCCAGATCGAGCAGGTCATTGATCATATTCAGCAGCGAACGACCGCTGGTGACAATATTTTCGGCATACCGGCGGGATTTTTCGATGTCGGTACCGGGTTTTTCACGCAGCAGTTCTGCAAAACCCAGAATGGCATTGAGCGGGGTACGGAATTCATGCGACATATTGGCCAGGAATTCGCTCTTGAGCTTATTGGCCTTGAACAGCTCGATATTTTTGTCCGATAGCTGGGCGATTTTGGCGTCGAGCTGCTGGTTGGCTTTCTGGAGCTTGGTCTGCGATTCCATAAAGTTATCCAGCATGTGATTGAACGCATCCGACAGGCGTTCGTATTCATCGCCGGTTTTAATGGCGCTGCGAACATCATAATTGCCTTCTGCGATATTATTGACCAAAGCCCGCAACTGGCGTATGGGTCGTAAAATTACCCGCTGGGTGATGGCATAGAAGGCGACCATCGCGCCGGTAGCGGCCAGCAGCCCGGCGACAATAATCCAGAGGCGATTGAGAAGCTGGGTTTTGGAAAACTCCTGGGCGGACGTCTGAACCCAGATAACGCCGATTTCCTGATTCTTATTGTAGGCGGTGGCCGATCCCTGCGGGTTGTGGCAGACCAGACATTGTTCGCTGGCCCTGACCAGATGCAGATACATATTCCTTGTTACGCCATCGACCGACGATTTCCAGCCGATATCCTGAACATTGGCATCCTTCTGAAGGAGCTTGAGTTTTTTCTGAAGGGCCGGGTCCAGGCCGGCGGGGCCTTTTTCCTGATCGATGCGAAACCACTGAGCAACGGTATCGTCAGCGGAACGCACTTTGCCGGTCTCATCAATCATCGGCAAGGCATCCTGGCCATGCGCCGGCAGGCGAAAATGCTGTTCAAAGATACTCTGAGCGACGGCACGCCCGGAATCGAGAGCGTTCTTTTCGGTCAGTTTGCCCATCCAGAAATACGGAACCCACAGGGCCAGAATCAGGCTGAAAACAACCGCGGCGCCAAACTGAATGCGGCATTTTTCGGCCAGCGACAGAGGCTTTAAGCGAAGCTTTTCTAAAATCGTATCAAGCCTTTTTCGCCAATTCAATGCCATACATCCTCATGCTGTTTGCACAGACGGATTTTACGCTTTGGGTGACAGCCGCAGCAGTCAGCAATTACTGTTTGTCCTGCTTGTCTTCCAACTGGTGCAGATGTTTCTGGACCTTCAGGTTCAATTCATCGAGCTGGGCCTGATCCACGCCGCTGGGAGCTTCGGTCAGGAGACACTGGCCGCGCTGGGTTTTCGGGAACGCGATGACGTCGCGGATATTGTCGGTACCGGTCAGAATCATCACGAGACGGTCGAGGCCAAAGGCGATACCGCCGTGCGGCGGTGCACCATATTCGAGGGCCTTGAGGAAGAAGCCAAACCGATCCATGGCCTGCTGACGGGTAATCTTGAGCAGATCGAAGATTTTCGCCTGTGTTTCCATATTGTGAATACGCACCGAGCCGCCGCCGATTTCCGAGCCGTTGACCACAAGGTCGTAGGCCTGGGAGCGGATATTGCCGGGGTCGGTATCGAGTTTGTGCAGGTCTTCGGGAACCGGCGCAGTAAACGGATGATGCAGCGAATCGAACCGATTTTCATCGGCATTCCATTCCAGCAGCGGGAAATCGATGACCCAGACGAATTCAAACTTACTGGGATCGCACAGACCCGTGTCTTTGCCAAGTTTGACACGCAGCGGTGCAAGGACTTTATTGACAATGGCAGGCTGGTCGGCGACCATCAGAATCAGGTCGTCATTGTTGGCCCCGAAGCGTTCGATCAATTGCTTCTGCTGTTCGGGGGTAAAGAACTTGGCAATATTGCTCTTGAGGCTGATTGCACCGGTGGCTTCATCGGGCCCCACCTTAAACCAGGCCAGCCCTTTGGCACCGAGTTCGGTGACAAACTGGGTCAGGCCGACTTCGATGTCGCTGCGGGAATATTTTGCACCGCCGGGCACGCATAAGCCTTTGACGATGCCACCCTTCTTGACGGTGTTGACGAAGACCTGGAAGGTGCTGGCGGCAGCAATATCGGTAATGGTCTTGAGCCGCATGTCAAACCGCAGGTCGGGACGGTCGATACCGTATTCCTCGATAGCCTGTGCATAGGTCATCTGGCGAATCGGGGTGGGGATATCCATTCCGAGAACTTCTTTGAAGACACGGACAATCAGGGCTTCGTTCATCTTCATCACATCATCGGCCTGAACAAAGCTCATTTCGACGTCGATCTGGGTGAACTCGGCCTGACGATCGGCGCGGGGGTCTTCGTCACGGAAACAGCGGACGATCTGGAAATAGCGATCCACATTGGAGACCATCAGAATCTGCTTGAATAACTGCGGCGACTGGGGCAAGGCGTAGAATGAACCTTTATACAGCCGGCTGGGGACAAGGAAGTCACGGGCCCCTTCCGGCGTACTCTTGCCGAGCATGGGAGTTTCGATTTCCCAGAAGCCGTTGGTATCGTAATAATCGCGTGCAATCTTGGCGACACGGTGACGCACGGCAAGACGATTGAGCATGCCGGGACGCCGCAGGTCAATATAACGATATTGCAGGCGAATCTCTTCGCCGACATTGACATTGCTGTCAATTTCAAACGGCGGAGTCTTGGACTGGTTGAAAATCTCCAGTTCCTCAACAGCGACTTCGATCTGACCAGTAGCTAAGCGGGGATTTTCCATTCCCTCACCGCGAGGCCGGACGGTACCTTTAGCACCGATAACCCATTCACACCGCAGGGTGCGGGCGATTTTGTGAATCTGGGGGTATTTTTCCGGGTCGAAAACAAGCTGCACCAGCCCGGTTCGGTCGCGTAAGTCGATAAAAACCAGATTTCCGTGATCGCGGTAGGAATTCACCCACCCGGTCAATATTACTGTCTGCCCTACGTCACTAATTCTTGGCTGGCCGCACGTTTGTGTTCGTTTTAACATTTTTTTCGCCTTATTTTTATAATCCGGATCATACTCAATTCAAAGCGCACAAATATAGTCCAAAATATCGCTTAGGTCAATATGGATTCTTTGAATCAGCACATACTTTATAGATATACACCGCCTGTTTGTGCTTATATAAGCAGGTAATTCGGTGGAATTTATAAAAATTATATGACATTTTTACTCTTGTTTCGTATAGTGTGATAAACAAATCGATATCAGGAGCCATCGTGATTCAGAAAGAACGCATACGCGCCTTAAATCATAAGCCCCGGCAGAATCGGGCCTGGGTGGTGTACTGGATGCAGGCAGCACAGCGAGCCGACTTCAATCATGCTCTCGAGTATGCCATTCGCACAGCCAATGCAAGTCGGAAACCCCTGGTTGCGGTTTTTGCATTGACGGCCTATCCGGAGGCGAACCTGCGGCATTACCAATTTATGCTGGAAGGACTGGCCGAGACGCAAAACATCCTGGCGGGTCGGGGAATTGAATTGGTGGTCCGGATGGGCCGGCCGGCAGAGGTCCTGGCTGAGTTTTCGGACAAAGCCGATATGATTATTACGGATGATGGCTATTTGCGAATCCAGCGGGACTGGCGCAAGGAGGTCGCCGAAACCGTCGATTGTGAGATGATTGAGGTGATTACCAATGTCATCGTGCCGGTACAGACAGCCTCAGATAAGGAGAATTTCTCGGCCGGAACACTGAGACCACGGATTCACCGGCAGTTAGAGGCATTTTTGACAGGATTCAAATCGAGCAGGCTGGATTCCCGCCTTCGCAGGACTGACAAGCTGCCTCAATCCCTCCCGCTTGGCAACATTGATGCGATAATCAAAAAACTGAACATCGACCGCTCCGTGCCGGCATCGAAAGTGTTTCTGGGCGGGCCGGCGGAGGCATCCAGGCGCCTGAAGGCGTTTATCTCGCAGAAACTGGACTCCTATGGCGGGCAGCGGAACGATCCCTCGCTGGATATTCAGTCGCACCTGAGCCCCTATCTGCATTTCGGGCAGATCAGCCCGCTGGAAATCGCCCTGGCGATTGCCGACACCGACAGCCCCGGCAAAGATGCCTTTCTGGAGGAGCTGATTGTCCGGAGGGAACTGGCATTCAACTATGTCTGGTACAATCGCCGATATGATGAGTATAACGCCCTGCCGAACTGGGCGATCAATACCCTGAACGTCCATGCAAAAGATAAACGAGAGTATGTGTACACGCTGGAGCAGTTCGAAAACGCCCGGACGCACGACCCGGCCTGGAATGCGGCACAGATGGAGATGGTGCTGACCGGCAAGATGCACAATTATATGCGGATGTACTGGGGCAAGAAGATTCTGGAATGGACCCGTACACCCCAGCAGGCCTTCGAGTGGGCATTGTATCTGAATAACAAATACCAACTGGATGGACGCGACCCAAACAGTTTCGCCGGGGTGGCCTGGTGCTTCGGCAAGCACGACCGCCCCTGGGGCGAGCGGGCTGTATTCGGGAAAGTACGGTATATGAATTATGCGGGCCTGAAGCGGAAATTCGATCCAGTCAAATATATTGACAAAGTCACAACTTACAGTAATGGTTCAGAAATAAAGGCGAAGAGAGATTAAAAATACTTTACAATTCGTGTTTTGCAGGGAATCATTAACTATGAATCGGCAAAAGCATTTAACTCTGGCGGCTGTATGCCTGGGATTGTCATTTTTGTTAACAGTTGGTTCTTTCTCTCAAAATGGCATTTCCAACACTAATCCTGAACTTTCGTTAGCCGCCCTTGTTCAATGCTTGAAATATTTCTCCATCCGCGAGCATCACTTTCCCTTAAATGAACAGGAAATGATCACCAAAGGGTATTTGGGCTTTCAAACGGACAACCACGGCAAAAGAGCTGTCTATGTAAAAGTTCTTGATCCTTGTTTGCGAATTGAGCGAAAATTGCTTTGCCAGGATTATGCTGCTTTTCAAATCAATTATATTAAAGACATTGAAGAAGTGATTGACGATTGTGGTCAGCTACTTACTCGGTCAGCAAAAAATCCCTTTTTGTTCATCAATGGGCCTGCTAAAGAAATATTGCCCTATACAGTGTATTCACGAGAGATTTATTCCATTCTGATTGAGGACCGCAAAGATTGGCCTGTTCATCGTATGGATAATCACTTATATGAGTATTTCCAATCACAAGCCGTTGAGGGCTCGTTGCGAAACATAACCGACAGTCTTGACAGCTATCGTGAATTGACTTCTCTTCTTGCATCAAAAAATAAAACGTTGGATCGCTATTGTCGCGGTCAAAAAATCCCAAATGACACGACATGCTCTGTTGTGTTTAGTATTCAAGATATCGCTGGCTTGAAAAATCTGGCTTGGGACAGTCAAAATATCGGATTCAGTAACCATGCAAAATTTATAGAAAAATACATGTCATACCTGGAATTCGAGAACTTGAGACTGAAAATTGAACTGATGAAATCAAAACAATTTCCAGAATCTGAAATTTCCGGTTATAATAAAATTCTGAGTGAAAAAGAAAAAAGTTACATCGACAACTATCTCAGGGAAGGAGTCTGGGCGGATTGAGCGATCTATTTATCCAAAATGTCACGAATGATGCGGGCTTGAGACGCAAATTCAGGCCGGGAGGGTATATTCAACAATATCTGCCGGGCGGTGATTTATGAATCTCCCAATCCATGCTGTCACAGGTGCTTTCGGATATACGGGAAGCTATATCGCCAGACAACTCCTGGATGCGGGGCAGCGTGTTATCACACTGACGAATACTTCAAATCGTCCCAATCCATTTGGGGATAAGGTCAAGGCTCACCCATTCCACTTCGACGATCCGGACCAACTGTGCCGGTCCCTGGAAGGGGTAACCACACTTTACAATACATACTGGGTACGGTTCAACCACAAGACATTCACATTCGAACAGGCAATTTCCAATACCTCACGGCTGTTTGAAGCCGCCAAAAAGGCCGGCGTGCAGCGGATTGTCCATATCAGCATCACCAATCCATCCATCGACTCGCCGCTCGATTATTTTCGAGGTAAAGCAAAGGTGGAACGGCTTTTAATGGACCTGGGGATATCCTATGCGATTGTTCGTCCGACCATTCTGTTCGGCAGCGAAGGCGTCCTGATTAATAATGTCGCCTGGATGCTGCGGACATTTCCGATTTTCGGGGTTTTCGGCATGGGACGGTATAAACTGCAGCCGGTTTATGTAGGGGACTTGGCTAATCTGAGTGTACAGCAGGGAATGCGCCAGGAAAACACGATTATCAATGCGATTGGTCCGGAAACGTTTACATTCAGGGAATTTATCCAGACCATCGCCAGGACGATTGGAGTCAGGCGGATTATCCTGCCGACACCGCCTTTTGTTGCGGCGATAATCAGTAAGCTGATTGGTTTATGGGTGCATGATATCATGATAACCGGAGACGAGATCAAGAGTCTGATGAATAATCTGCTGGTGGTGGACAGTCCTCCGACCGGCAGTACGAAACTGACATGCTGGCTGGAACAAAACAAGGACCATCTTGGAAAACATTATATCAGCGAATTACTGCGAAGACATAACGTATCTCCACAGACTTGACAGAAAAGGAGAACCATGAAATACGGACTGATTGCGGCGAAATTACTGGCGGTGGCGGGGATTGTAATTGGATTGATGTTAATTCTGCGGCCCGGGTGAGGCAATCCTGCTGGGTCGCTTGGAGCGATCCTTTGTCTGGTGTGCGTCCCGCTGTCTTTTTTGTTTGGCATCATCGGGATTATTCAGGATCAGCGTAAATGGCTGGCGTTTGTCATTGCCGCTATTGCCCTGCTGCTGATGCTGCCTTTTATTTTACAATTGTTGTCCATTTGTTAGGTTGACATTCCGCTGTCACATACGCCGGAATCTCCGTATGGGGTTCCGGCTTTTTTAACTATATGTACAGGAATCTACGAATCCTTTATTCGCATATTTTTTGCTTTAGTCTTCGCCGCATTGCCGGTACAATCGTCGGGCTTATGGATACGCTTCTGAAACGACAATTTGATGGTCCCGGCGGAATACGGGAAATGCTGGCGATTGCGATGCCGATGGTGGTGTCCAATGCCTGTGATACGGTGATGATATTTACCGACCGTCTGTTTTTATCCCGGCTGGGTTCCGAACAGATGGCGGCGGCCATGGGTGGCGGATTGACCAGCTTTATGATGACCACGTTTTTTCTCGGGCTGACAGGCTACAGTACCGCCCTGGTGGCGCAATACTTTGGAGCCGGCCGGAAAAATAATTGCCCACGAGTTATCACGCAGGGATTACTTGTCTGCCTGCTGGCCTATCCGGTAATTCTATGTTGCCGTCCGCTGGGATTGTGGTTATTTGAACTGGTCAGGGTCTCGCCGGAGCAGCTTGCGCTGCAAAAGGTTTATTTCAATATCCTGATTTATGGAACCCTCATAGGGCTGGTTCGCAATTGTCTGAGCTGTTTTTTTTCCGGTGTGGGCAAGACCCCAGTGGTCATGTTTTCCACGTTTGCCGCGATGATTACCAATGTCGGCCTTGACTATGTCTTCATCTTCGGCAAGTTTGGATTCCCCGCCATGGGCATTTCCGGCGCCGCCTATGCCACACTGACCGGCGGTGTTGTCGGCCTGAGCATCCTGGTTATATCGTATTTCATCGGGACCAACCGGACCGAATATGCGGTCAGTCAATCGTTCCATTTTGACTGGACTATCATGAAAAAACTGCTGCGGTACGGCTACCCGACCGGCGTTGAGTTTTTTCTGAATATGCTGGCCTTTACTGTTCTGGTATTGAAATTTCACGGCATCAGCCCGACCTCTGCAGCGGCCGTCACCGTGGTCTTCAACTGGGACATGGTCTCCTTCATTCCCCTGATCGGGATTCATATCGGCGTGATCAGTCTTGTTGGCCGGTACATGGGAGCCAGACAGCCCGATACCGCCCATCGCGCCACGCTATCGGGACTGAAACTGGCGTGGGCCTATTCATTCTGTACGCTGATGATTTTTGCCCTGCTGCCGCATTATCTGGTAGGAGTTTTTCGGCCTGCTGAAACGGACCCCGTATTCGAACAGGCGTTCCCGATGGCTGTGACGATGGTCCGGATGGCGGCACTCTATGTCATGGCCGATGCGATGATGCTGGTCTTTGGCGGGGCCTTGCGAGGAGCCGGTGATACATTCTGGGTGATGTGCATTTCCGTCACGATGCACTGGTCGCTGGTGGGTGTTCTGGATGCGGCATTGCGGTATTTTCACTTTACGCCGCAGTCGGCCTGGAGTATCCTGTGCATTACAATGATGCTGTTCAGCGGTGTGCTGTATTTGCGGTACCGTAGCGGCAAGTGGCGGCTGATTCAACTGGTGGGCGAACCCGTCGAACCTGTGGTTTCGGAATTTGCCAGCCTGAATGAGACCCGTGAAGTGTAAAATGCGAAACAAATCGTCTGGTCGGATATCGAAATAGACGGGAGATGAAACCATGAATGCAAATCGGTATGAATCAATGCGCTATCGTGCCTGCGGGAAAAGCGGCCTCAAGCTGCCATTAATATCTTTGGGACTGTGGCAGAATTTCGGGGAACAGGACAGTTTTGACACCGCTCGGGCGATGATTTTGACTTCCTTCGACGCCGGCATCACCCATTTTGACCTGGCCAACAACTATGGCCCCCCGCCGGGAGCGGCGGAACGCTGCTTCGGCAATATCCTGATGACGGATTTATCGGGATATCGCGATGAACTGATTATTTCAACCAAGGCAGGCCATTTGATGTGGCCCGGACCTTATGGCGACGGCGGCAGCCGCAAGTATGTCCTGTCGAGCCTGGACCAGTCGCTGGAGCGGATGAAGCTGGACTATGTGGATATCTTTTATTCACATCGGGTGGATCCGGCCACCCCCATGGAAGAAACACTGACGGCCCTCGCGGATGCCGTGCGGATGGGCAAGGCTTTGTATGCGGGGATTTCCAAATATCCGCCGAATCTGACCCGCAAGGCCGCTGAGTTCCTGCGACGACTGAACTGCCCGTTCATTATTCATCAGCCGCGCCACTCCATGCTGGTGCGAAATCCAGACGCCGAGACTTTATTTGAAACGCTGGATGAGCTGGGACTGGGCTGTATTGTTTTTTCCCCGCTGGCTCAGGGCCTTTTGACCAATAAGTACCTCAACGGCTCGATTCCGGCTGATTCTCGAGCGGGAAAACATAATGAATTCCTGAAACCGGAAATGATTACTCCTCACCTCGTAAAACAACTGAACGATTTAAATCGTATTGCTCAAGGACGGGGGCAAAGTTTGTCTCAGATGGCGATAAGCTGGCTTTTATCCGATAAGCGTATCACCTCGGTCGTCATCGGAGCCAGCCGGGTTGAACAGATTAAAGACAACCTGAAGGCGATAAATAGCATCGAATTTACAGACCGGGAATTATGCGACATAGACGCTATTGTTGCCCGGAAAAGTGTTTAATTTGACTATTTTCGGCCATGAGGTTTATTTTGTAACCATAATCCAGGCCGGGGCATTTTATATAAAGACCCCCTGTTGCAGTGAATAGAGTCATAAATGCTTGACCTTTGGCGGGTTTATGATAGAATTAGGTGATAAAATAAACAACGAATAATCGGAAAGGATCGTTTCGATGACCAATATGCTTGCTTTCATGGGTCTTCCTCAAGGCACTGAGTGGATTTTGATTGCTCTGGTGGCACTGTTGATTTTTGGCCGGCGTCTGCCGGAAATCGCCCGTGGTCTGGGTAAGAGCATCACTGAGTTCAAAAAAGGTATCAAAGAATCTGAGAATGAAATCAGCCGGGCTATGGATGAGTCGGATAAACAAGCCGACAAACAGCTTTCTGAGGAAAAAAAACAGAATAACGGCTAAGATTGCTTTTCGGGTTCCGGGAATACAACTTCGGGCTGCTTAGCCCCTTTTCTTTTCATACTGCAATAAAACAGACTGCCTTCGTAGAGAATATATAATGGGATGGCAAGGGCAGTCTGTGTAATCATGTCGGCTGAGGGGGTTACCATGGCTGCCACAACAAATACACCCAAAAGCACATATTTACGGTTTTCTTTGAGGGTTTTAAGGGAAATCAAGCCCAAACTCTCCGCAAAAATGATGATGATGGGCATTTGAAATGCCAGGCCGAAAATCAGGGATAACATCAGTATCAAATTGACATAGTCCCCAATATGCGGATTATATTCGAGGTATTCAATACCCAGATTGAATGTGATAAAGAACTTCATCGTCATCGGGGCAATCACAAAGATAAAAAACAGCGTCCCGGTAATAAATAAACCTGCAGAAAACGGAACTACTTTATAAACAAATCGCTTCTCTTTTTTGTACAAACCAGCCGAAATAAACGACCAAAGCTGATAAAATAACCAGGGTGAGGAAATCAGCATCGCCAAAACAACTACGGCTTTGATATAGACCATAAAAGGCTCTGCCACAGTGATAGCCTGGATATGACTTGTATCGAGCCCGGCTTGTTTAACCGCATTCTCAAACGGCACCATCAGGGCCTGCACGAAATAATGGCCCACAAAGAAGGACACTATAAGGGCAACTGCAAATCCTGTCAGGGAAAGGATTAACCGTGCGCGGAGTTCCTCCAGATGATCCCCCAGACTCATCGAATGTAACTGATCTTCCTGGTTTTCTTGTCGTACCATGCCGCTTACCTTAAACAGGCTGTCTTTTCAGACGTCTATAACGGTCCTTAGTTTACGTGAAAATTCCAGATTCTGCAATGACTTTTATTTGTTCTATATTTCACAATAATTAATGGCCTGCCTCCATCCTAAATAAGTAGATGTACTGATACGGTCTCTCTCAATGGCCATGATAGAGCTTATTGTGAAATATTATAAGACCTGTTTATTGGTAGATTCGATTTAGCAACAATTAAAATAATAAGTAATTCTACTTAGTACTATATTTTCTCGGACGCAGACAATCTTTTTTGTTTTTTTTCAACTCTATGACTTTTTATTCAGATATACCTTACGCTTCAGCAGCGACACCGTATTTGCCGTCTGTTTCGGGTACAGAGGTAAATTTGACATGTTACTGTAAACGACGAAAGGAAAAAACATGAAAGCAATGAAACTGTCATCGAAGTTGTGGGCAGGTTTTGGATTAATGGTGGCAATCTCTGCCATTCTGGGAGTCGTAGGCTGGAAATCCTTAACTCAGGTTCGATCCATCGCCCAGTTGGATGAACAGGCTAATCTGGTCCTTGAGGAAATGACCCAATGTGAAAAACTGCAAAAGGATTTTGCAATCTATAAATTCGATAAAGTTGAAGGCGATAAAACCGCCGCTGACCTGTGGCAGGACAAGTTTAAGACATTTTCAGAAACACTGACACAGACGGCATCCAACAGCCAGCTTGACGAAGAATCCCGCGTGAAAATGGAATCGGCTAAAGGGGAACTGGCGACCTATAAAACAACGTTTGAGTCCTACGTGACTGCCCAAAAGAACAAAGATCAGGGCTTTGCCGACTGGGGCAAGATCGGCTGGGATATCAATCAGAACATCAATGAGGCCCACGATAAGGTCGTTGAGCCGGCGACTGACAAAGCCAAAAACGAAAATAATATGGAAGCTCTGGCAAAATGGAATGCCCTATCCACCCAGCTCCAGGAAGATATCGTTCAGAATTTCCTGATGGCGCGTATTACAGCCATCTACCTGGTCGCCACCAATGCCGATGCCCAGTGGGAAGCCTATCAGAAACAACAGGGCAAACTGAACGAGGCACTGACCGGGTGGCAGCAGCAGGTCAGCGATATTCCGGAACTGGCCCAATCAGCACAGAAACTCAGCGAGCATCTTGCCTTATATCAGCAGGCCGGCAAAACCTACTATGAGGGCATTCTGACTCAGCGTCAGGCCATTCAGTCCCTGCGTAATATCGCAATCAAAATCGCCGGCGATATCACCTTTGTCAGCGAACACCTGAATCAAACCATGAACCAGGTCATTGCCACCAGCAATGTCATTTTTGTCGGTTTCGCAGCCTCCGGTATTTTAGCCGGTATCCTGCTGGCGTTCCTGATTACCCGCAGCATTGTCAAGCCGATCAACCGTTCCATTCAGAGCCTTAATGAGGCTTCCGACCAGGTTGCATCGGCATCCACCCAGATTTCTTCGGCATCGCAGTCTCTGGCTCAGGGTGCTACCGAACAGGCAGCGGGTCTGGAAGAAACCTCCTCCAGTTTGGAAGAAATGGCCTCAATGACCAAGCAGAACGCCGATAACGCCACACAGGCCAACACCCTGGCCTTTGAAGCCCGCAAGGCAGCCGATAACGGCGCCGAGGCGATGGGCCGGATGACCCAGGCAATCAATGATATCCAGAAAAGCTCCGACGAGACGGCCAAGATTATCAAGGTCATTGATGAAATCGCTTTCCAGACCAACCTGCTGGCGCTGAATGCCGCCGTGGAAGCGGCTCGTGCCGGTGAAGCAGGCAAGGGATTTGCGGTCGTCGCCGAAGAAGTGCGAAACCTGGCGATGCGATCGGCGGAAGCAGCCAAGAACACAGCCCGGATGATCGAAGAATCCGTCAATAATTCCCGCAATGGCGTCCAGATTTCCGGACAGGTCAAGGCTGCACTGGATGAAATCGTCCAGGGTATCAGCAAGACCACCGACCTGGTCGGCGAAATCGCCGCAGCCAGCAAGGAACAGGCCCAGGGCATCGATCAGATCAACACCGCTGTCTCGCAGATGGATAAGGTCACCCAGCAGAATGCAGCCAATGCCGAAGAATCTGCCAGCGCCTCGGAAGAATTGAATGCCCAGGCCTTCTCGATGAAGGAAATCGTGGCCAGCCTCGACGGATTGATCAATGGAACCAATCATCAGATTGAATCATCAGCAACCGCACTTAAGGCCCCTGCCGGACGCAAATCACGGGAATTGTCGTTGACCGACAAGACTTTCCACGCAATTGCCGAGAGCGGCAATCAGGGTCATACCATTCAGACCACGCACAAGGATTTTGCGGATTTTAACAGCTAATCTTAAGCTGTATTCCATATCAAAGGCCGAGCTGAACAAGCCGGCCTTTTTTATTGCGCCAGATTATCCCTTGACACAGATCAGCGGCAGGAGTTTGGCCACTTTGGTCGCCAGGCCTGCGGCGTGAGAGACTTCAACGACTTCGCTGACATCTTTATACGCCCCAGGCGCTTCTTCGGCCAGTCCTCGGATGGAGGCGGAACGTATCAGGACGCCCTGTTGTTCGAGCTTGCGGGCAACATCTTTCCCATGCCATTGCTTGGTGGCTGCGGTACGGCTCATCTGCCGGCCAGCCCCGTGACAGGACGAACCGAGCGAGAGGGATTCGCTCTGCGGACCGCCGACAAGGATATAGGACGCTGTTCCCATCGTACCGCCAATCAGCACAGGCTGTCCAGTGGTGCGGTATTCCTCCGGCAGGTCCGGGCTGCCCGGCCCAAAAGCTCGTGTGGCTCCCTTGCGATGGACAAAGACTCTTTTCTTTTTGCCGTCAATATTGTGCTCTTCTTCCTGGCAGGTATTGTGCGACACATCATAAAGCAATTGAATATCGGCTTTGGGCAGAATCTCAGCTATCGCCTCACGGACCAGATGCGTCAGGATTTGCCGATTAGCCAGGGCACAATTGATGCCGGAACGCATGGCGGCCAGATAGCTTCTGCCAACCTGGGAATCAAGGGGAGCACAGGCCAGTTCACGCTCGGGCAGTTCAAGGCCTGCGGATTTGGCCGCCAGGGTCATCTGCTTGAGGTAGTCGGTACCGATCTGGTGGCCCAAGCCGCGGGAGCCGCAATGGATACTGATTTTAATATCTCCCAGTTCGATACCGAAGGCTTTGGCGACTGGCTCATCGTAAATCTCAACCACCTGCTGAACCTCAAGGTAGTGATTGCCGGAACCGAGCGTGCCCATTTCCTCTTCCTGCCGTTTTTTGGCTTCTTTGGATACATAGGCCGGGTCTGCCCCTCGCATCCTGCCGCCGGATTCGATAAACCGCAGGTCACGAGGTACACCAAATCCCTGTTCGACCGCCCAGGCCGCCCCGCCGGTGAGGACTTCATCAAGCCTTTGTGGAGTCAGCTTGAGTTTGCCAGTACTGCCGACGCCGGCCGGGATGCGACGAAACAGCTTGTCGGCGATGTCGGCCTTGCGGTGTTCGATGTCCTGAATTTTAAGGCCTGTATGCAGGGTGCGTACGCCGCAGGCAATGTCAAATCCCACACCACCTGCCGAAACAATCCCATCCTGTCCCGGGTCAAACGCCCCGACGCCGCCGATACAGAATCCATATCCCCAGTGGGCATCGGGCATGGCAAACGATGCGGCAACAATCCCCGGCAGAGATGCGACGTTGCGAATCTGTTCGGCAACTTTGTTATCCATCTCGGCAATCAGAGGTTCGGAGGCATAGATAATGCCATCGACACGCATCTTGCCGCTTCGTTCCAGAAGCCATTTGTACTCGGAACGCTGTTTAACTAATTTTCGATCCATAGACACCCTTCCTTGCCACTTATTTCCACGTCAGGAACAAGGACTCAAACATCCACTACACACTGAGCAATCCATTGGCCGTCGGTGTTTTTAACGACTTTGAGTTCCATATAAGTCGCGGCTTTGACTTCCACGGCGGTCTGATGTCTGGACGGATCGGCTTTTTCTCCCCAGGCGACGGCGGACAGAGTTTCTCCCTCGATGTGTACACGGAATTTACTGAACAGCATCTTGCGAACGTCCATTTCATAAATCAGGGCATTGAGCCAGTCGGCCAGCAGAATATCCTGTTCCGGAGCATCGCAGCGGATTTCGACGGATGTCTTCGGCACCACCTTGCCGGGGTCACAGATCACTGCCATCAGGGCGAATGCGGCATCTTCGAAGGCTTCTTCAATAGTCGGAGCCGCACCACGCACACCAATATCGGCCAGATGATGGAAATGTTCCCACATCGGTAACGCTCAAAATCAAGTCTGATTATCCGTTTCGTTTTCCGAAACAAACTACCGAAATACAGAAATTAGTAGCGATAATGGTCCGGCTTATACGGCCCTTCCGCAGATACGCCCAGATAGCCGGCCTGCCGCTTAGTTAGTTTCGTGATTTTTCCGCCAAGCGCCTCGACATGCATCCGGGCGACTTCTTCATCCAGTTTTTTCTGGAGGGTATAGACGCCGGGTTTGAGTTTTTCGGTCGCAAGCCATATCTGGGCAAGGCTCTGATTGGTGAAGCTGTTGCTCATCACAAAACTCGGATGGCCCATAGCGCATCCCAGGTTGACCAGCCGGCCTTCGGCCAGCACGATAATCGACCGGCGCGACATGAGTGTCCATTTATCGACCTGGGGCTTGATGGTCAGCTTTTTGCATTTGGTGCTGTTTTCCAGATAGGACATTTCAATTTCACTGTCAAAGTGACCGATATTACAGACAATGGCTTCATCCTTCATCTGTTCCATGTGTTTGCCGGTAATGACATCGCAGCAGCCCGTGGCAGTGACAAAGATATCACCCATCGAGGCGGCCTCATCCATGGTAGTCACTTCGTAGCCTTCCATCATCGCCTGCAGGGCACAGATGGGATCAATTTCGGTAATCAGGACACGGGCACCAAATCCCCGCATGGAATGAGCACAGCCCTTACCAACGTCACCATAGCCGCATACAACGACAACTTTGCCGGCCACCATCACATCGGTTGCCCGCTTGATGCCATCGGCCAGCGATTCACGGCAGCCGTAAAGATTGTCGAACTTGCTCTTGGTCACGGAGTCATTGACATTGATGGCCGGGAAAGGCAGTTCCCCAGCTTCAGCAAGCTGGTAGAGCCGATGGACGCCGGTGGTCGTCTCTTCCGACACGCCCCGCAGCTTTTTGGCAATAGCGGTCCATTTCTTCGGCGAGGTTTTCAAGCCGGCCGCCAGGCGGTCAAGAATAATCTGGAATTCCTTGTTGTCGGACTTCTTCTTGAGCAGAGCCGGGTTCTTTTCTACTTTCATACCCTGAATGACCATCAGCGTCGCATCGCCGCCGTCATCGACAATCATATCCGGGCCCGAGCCGTCCGGCCAGGTCAAGGCCTGCTCGGTACACCACCAGTACTCCTCCAGCGTCTCGCCCTTCCAGGCAAAAACCGCCGTCCGGCCGGCGGCAGCAATCGCCGCGGCAGCATGGTCCTGCGTCGAGAAAATATTGCAGGACGCCCAGCGGACATCGGCACCAAGGGTTTCCAGTGTCTCAATCAGCATCGCGGTCTGAATGGTCATGTGCAGGCTGCCGGCCACCTTTAAGCCTTTAAGCGGCTTGATTTTGCCGTATTTTTTACGGACTGCCATCAGGCCGGGCATTTCCTTTTCGGCAAGCTGCATCTCGCGGCGACCCCACTGGGCCAAACTAATATCTTTGACCTTAAAAGGTAAAGCAAGATCCAGTTCCTGAACATGTTTTGATACCGCGTTTTTTATTGACTTCATGATTTTTCCTTAAATTCGGACTAAAGTATATTTACAGGCTATTAGTATATAGAACATAATCGAGGTTTTCAAGCAGTAAACATCGCTACGAAAAATCCCTTAAAACTGCTCGAAAACCTCGATATCAATATAGAGCTATTACATTATTTTTCCCCGGCCAGCACTTCAGCAATATTAAAGGCATGATCCTTGATGCGCCGGTAGGATGTCAGCATGTCGGTGAAAATCAGGCTTTTCAACGGCGATGCAATGCCGTCACCAACGCGAACCAGATGTCTGCCGCGGCACTCTTTCATCGTCACGGTGATGGCAGTTCCTTTGGTCTTTGCTTCACTGAAGAATTCCAGCGGTACCTCGTCTGTATTTGCAGTTTTATTGATAAGGTCAATATATCGGGTCGTCATATCGTGGAGAACCAGGATATCCTGCTTGCCTTCCGGCGTGATATTCAGTTGGCCATCCCGAATCTTCAGTCGTAATTTCAGAATTGCAGTCACATAATCACTGATGGATTCGAATTCATCAGCCATGCGGACCTGGCGGCGGCTTTCCTCAACAGCCTCATGCGAAATATTGCCCGCCATCACCTCGCCCAGAAATTCAACTATTTCCTTCTGGACCATATCCATATCATTTTCTTTCTGAAAAATTAAGTCGGCTTTTTCAGAATCAATCTGGTCGGCATCCAGAATATGGCGAAGCGTGTCCATCATCGTCCTGCATATCTGCCCCATGCGAAGCACTTCTTTCCAGGATTGTTCCAGGGCGATAGACGGGGTGTCAAACAGACGCATATCGAGATACGTCAGCCGCGGGGTTTCGGGAACGGCTTTGTCTGGAACAATAAACATCAACAGCCGGGCAAGAAGACCGACAAACGGCAGGAAAAACAGGGTGTTGAGAATGTTAAATCCGGTATGCGTCGCAGCAATAGCCGCCTGTGTATAGGGATACGTCACGGCATTATTGACATAAACCGCTTCATCGGGCAGATGACCATGCTGGAAGTTTTCGATAAACCATGCAATGCCCTGACTATAGGGCTGAAAGATGGTCGTAATCCACAGCACACCCAGGATGTTGAACAGCATGTGGGCATAGGCGGCACGACGGGCATTGGTGGTCGTACCCAGTGAGGCCAGGAACGCGGTGATCGTTGTGCCGATGTTTTCACCAAGCACCAGCGCCGCGCCGGTTTTAAAGTTGATGATGCCTGAAAAAGCCAGCGCCATCGTGATACCCAGCGTCGCCGAGGAGGATTGCACAATAGCAGTTAGAAGGGCCCCAGCCAGAACGCATTTCATCACCCCAAAATAATTGACGGGTTCAAAACGATGAAACCATTCCACAAATTGCGGCATATCCTTGACCGGCGAAAAACCGTTTTTCATCAGCTCCAGGCCGAAAAACACCATCCCCAGGCCCAGGAAAAACATCGCAGTAAAACGAATGCGATCGCGGCGTGAAAACAAATAAAACAGAGCTGCAACACCCAGCAAAGGAAGCCCATACTTATCAATTTTAACCGTCAGTATCCAGCCGGTGATGGTGGTGCCGATGTTGGCGCCGAAAATAACACCAATCGCCTGCTTGAGCGTCATAATCCCGGCATTGACCATTCCGACAACCATCACGGTAGTTACGGAACTGGACTGAATGACACTGGTGACTGCCGTCCCGACGCCGCATGCCAGAAAGCGATTATTCGTAACCGCGCCAATCAGTTTTCGCAGACGCTCACCGGCAACCGCCTGCATCCCCTCGGACATGAATTTCATGCCCAGCAAAAAAACACCTAATCCCCCGACGACAACAAATAAAATCTCAAAAAGTTTTTGAATATCCATCATTCCTCAACATAATTTATGGGTTGACAAAAACAGTTATTTTTCTCCTGCAAGCACTTCAGCAATATTGTATACATGGTCTTTAATTCGGCGGTACGACGTCAGCATATCGGTGTAAATCAGGCTGTTCAAAGGCGTTGCCTTGCCGTCTCCCAGGCGAGCCAGATGGCGGTTGCGGCATTCCTTCATGAAGCTGGTGATGCTGTTGCCCCGGGTCTGGGCTTCACTGAGGAAATCGGCATCGCCCTTGCCATCTGCTCCTATGGTGTTAATTAAATCGATAAATTGCACTACGATATCGTGCAATTCCAGAACTTCCTGCTTGGCGTCCTGCGACAAGTGCTGATTGCTGTCACGCATCTTCAGACGAAGCTTCAGAATGCCGGTGATATAATCACTGATGGATTCATACTCATCGGCCATACGAACCTGGCGGCGTCCTTCGTCCACCATCTCATGGGAAATATTGCCGATCATCACATGCCCCAGAAACTCGACAATTTCTTTCTGCATGACATCCAGGTCATTTTCCATCTGGAAGATTTCGTCTAACCGTTTGCGATCCGCATGAGCATCCTGCAGGACATCACGCAGGGTATCCATGGCCCTGCGGCAAATGGCTGCCATACGCTGGATTTCCTTGCGGGATTGCTCCAGATCGATTGCCCCGGTATCAAAAATGCGAACATCGAGATGGGTCAGTCGGGGTGTATCAGGGATTTTCCTGTCAGGCACCAGCCACATCAACAACTTCGCATAAGGGCCGACCCAGGGTAAAAAGAACAGGACATTGACGACATTAAACCAGGAATGACTGACGGCAATCGCTTTCTGAGAATAGGGATAAGACACGGTGTTGTCGGCATATACCGGCACGTCCGGCAGTTCACAGCCCAGTACCCGCGTCAAAAACCACAGTACAAATTGAATATAGAACGGAAACAGCGGCGTCAGCCAGACCACCCCGAGCGTGTTAAACAGCATGTGAGCATAAGCTGACCGTTTGGCATTGGTTGTCGTCCCCAGCGATGCGAAAAAGGCTGTAATCGTTGTCCCGATGTTTTCGCCGAGAACCAGCCCTGCGGCGGTGTAGAAATTAATCAATCCCGTACCCGCCAGTGCCATGGTGATGCCTACGGTAGCCGAAGAGGACTGAACAACAGCCGTCACAATCGCTCCGGTCAGAATGCATTTGATGATGCCCGGATAGTCATACAAGTCCGATACACTGAAACGATGGAACCACGCCTCAAATTCCGGCATCTTTTTCAGGGGGGAAAGACCTTTGGACATCAGATCCAGGCCGAAAAACACCATGCCCAGACCAACGATAATCATGGCAGTGAAACGAACTTTATCATTTTTTGAAAACAGGAAGAAAAACACGGCAATGCCCAGCAACGGCAGTCCATACTGCGTCAGGCTGTAGGCCATAATCCAGGCCGTAACTGTGGTCCCGATGTTGGCGCCGAAAATAACCGGGATCGCCTGCTTGAGCGTCATCAGCCCGGCATTGACCATACTGACGACCATCACCGTGGTTACAGAACTGGACTGTATGATTCCAGTCACTGTCGTTCCGACAGCAGTGCCCATCAGACGATTGCCGGTCACCGCACCAATCATACGTCTGAGCCGCTCGCCGGCCACAGCCTGCAGGCCATCGGACATATTTTTCATACCGTATAAAAATATGCCAAGTCCCCCGATGACACAGGAGAACATCTCAAGCCATTGCCCAAAGTTCATCTACGTTATCCTCGACACTGTTTTATGATTATATTATCCCTGTTATAAAACGATGTTAGAAAACAGGACGCGATTCAAGCCACACAATTAGTCAATAAGAAAGAAGTAAGAAAACCGCTATTATGGTAACACCCCAGAGTATCCAATTAGGGGGAGATTTTACGCGATAGTCCAGATTTGAGCAAAACTTTTTTTGCAAAATTTTAATCGAATGGCAATTTTTCTCTAACAAAAAAGGCTAAAGAACATGCCCTGCTCTTTAGCCTTCATCTGACGTCAAATTGGGCAACTTTATCCCTGGCTCAGCCGATTCAGGATGTCGATACCCTGCTCAATCTTGGCATCTGTTGTTGCATAGCTGATACGGAAATGCGTGTCGCGTTCACTGAACACATTGCCGGGGATGACCAGGACATTGTTTTCAATCGCTTTCTGGACAAAGACCGTCGCATTGGGATATTTCGGCGGCACCTTGACAAACAGGTAAAATGCCCCGCCGGACCTGACGACCTCGTACCCTTTGCCCAAACCCTCAACCATCCGATCCCGTTTTTTGCGGTAGGCGTTGACATACTCGGTCATATCTACGCTCATCGCCTCAATCGAAGCCATCTGGAATGGCGTGGGCGCACACACAAAGGTATATTGCTGAATCTGGATCATCTTATCCATCAGCGGCTTGAGGACTTCAGTGGCTGCGGCATACCCCATACGCCAGCCGGTCATCGCATACGTTTTGCTATACCCCTTCAAGACCAAGGTGCCGTCATAATACCTGGCAATGCTGTCACAGGGGCCGTCATAGCAGAAATCTTCGTAAATTTCATCACTGAGCACCAGAATGCCGTGCTTGCGCGCAATTTCAGCAATGGCCTGGACTTCCGCCCTGGTATAGACAACTCCGGACGGATTCGCCGGGGAGTTCAGTATCAGCAGTTTGGTTCTGGATGTAATCGCCTTTTCAATCTTTTCGACCGGCAGGCGGAAATCCGGATAGGTATCGATAAACACGCATTTACCGCCCAGCATATTGACCAGGTGCTTATACATCACAAAATACGGATCAGGGACAATCACTTCATCCCCGGGATTAATGGCTGCCATAAAAGCCAGTTGGAGGCCGCCGCTGACGCCGCTGGTCACAAAGCACTGCGGATTCTGCCATCCGTAGTCGGCAGCCACTTTCGCTTTGATGGCGTCAATCAGTTTCTGTTCGCCGGCAGTCTGTGAATACCGGTTGAAACCTGCCTCGATTGCACGAATGGCGGCCTTTTTAATCGGTTCCGGCACATCAAAATCCGGCTGACCTATGGAAAAATTCACTGGATCTTTTAACTGGGCTGCCAGAGCGAAAACCTTGCGGATTCCGCTGGCATCAATCAATTGAGTACGATCGGCAAGAAAATGTCGCATGGCAAATTCCTTTATTCTGTTTCTCGTAACATGGGCGCATAAAAAACCATCCGGAAATGCAGTATAGCTCTGTTCCGGATGGTCTGTTCATCAAATTTCATCGGACTCTGGAAATTATTTCTTGGCACCAGCGGCCGGCGCGGCCGCGGCAGGTGCGGCACCCGGGGCGGCTGCGGTTTCTTCTTTGGCAGCCTTCTTGCCGGTACCGGCCTTGCGATGGGCAACCTTGGGCAGGCCTATAACCGACTTCTCATCTTCCCAGCGTTCTTCCTGCTTGAGAACCTCAATCCGCTCTCCGCGGCTGAGTACATTGCGATGTCTGGACAACGCGCCTTTTACTTTCAAAGAACGATCAATTGACATTCTGAATTCTCCTGATACTTATTTAATTTTCATACCGTATGCATCTTGAAACGGGGCCGAGCCAAACCGCTCATACCCTTCGGGTGCCTTATACTTGGCCCCGATTCGCTTTATCGTCTGCTTCATCTGATACCCGTCAGTCCCCGATTTTTCGGGGTTTTCAAAACGGTTTTTGGTGACCAGCAGAAAATAACTGCCGCGCTGAATCACCTCGGTCTCAATTCCGTTCTGCTTAAAATAAACCTGAACAGGAATCAAATCATTTTGTTTTGTATAGGCAACAATCACAATTACATTGTCACCAGTCGAAGTCGCCTTTATCGGCTCCGGCTTCTTTTCCACCGCCGGCTTTTGGAACTCATTCTGAATCGCCGTCGGTATTTCCGGTTTAACAGGCATTTGTGCCTTGCCTGGCGCGGGCGTTACAACGGACTCCTGTTGATTTACATCTGGTTTTGAAACAACAGGATCACTTGGCTTCGCCAGCATCTGAGTATCCAGATCCGTCGTGTCCACTTTCAGGGTCTCATGTTGTCCTTCGGTTGTTTTGCCGTTAGCAAACTGTTCATTCTGTTCACTTTGGCCAATCTTTCCCGCAATCGTTATAATCAGCAGTACAACAACGACGGCTCCGACGGCAATTCCAACCCATTTCAACAGCACTTTATCATTGAGCAGTTCTCGGATTAATTCCGTAGCCCGCGAGGCCTGCTTGGGTTGTTTTAAGACCCTTCCTTTTAACGTAACTGCTGGCCTTGCAACAGGTTTCGTTAAAGGTTTCGGCTGAGCCGGAATCTGTTTTCCCTGCGTCGGAGACGGCTTCAACTGGATTCGCGGTTCCGTCCTTGGCTGCTGTTGAGGCACAGGCTGACCCTGCGGCGTTTGATTAAGACCTCCGGCCTCTTTTTTTCGCCTTATCGCCTCATATAATGGAATTCGATTCATTTCGCGAACCATAGGATCTCATATTTTAGCCATTAGCAATCCAGTTTGTACAGTCTTTCAGGCCTTCCGAGAATCCCTGTACATCCGACATCCGGTCATACTCGAAATCCTTCCAATTTTCATCGTTAAGGATTGAATCTGGACCGAATAGTTCAGCTTGCAAACAATATAAACCAGAGATATTATCCTAAATTTACATAAATTTCAACCCCAAAAACTCTCCATCGTCTTATTTTTCATGACAAATTGTCTCTTGACTTTTATCTGAATTTCGGATAATTAAAAGCCCTTTATTAATTTTCTTTACTCAGTACCTGTAGTCTGGTATAGATTTTTGTACGGTTTGGCAGCTCTGGACAGGGGTTGCAGGTCCGTATCAAGACAAGAAGAGGTGTATTATACCTATACGGGTATGATTATTCCGCGAGTAAAAGAAGCACTGAGTTGAAGCTGCTTCACTTTGCCGCGCCGAAACAGAAAATTTCAAGTACGATACGATCAGTATAGAACGTTGTTTCAGGAGTTAAAATGCTACCAACAAAGAAGAAAAGTCATTCGACAACCCGCTCTCGCCGGGCGCACAAGGCGCTCAAGCCGGTGAATTATTCACTGTGCAAGAAATGCGGTGCGGCCAAACTGCCTCATGCCGCTTGCGGTAAATGCGGATACGTCAACTCAGATATCACACTCAAACTCGGCCAGGAGGCTGAAGAGTAAGTTATGCGGATTGCCATCGACGCGATGGGCGGGGATTACGCCCCCGGCGAGATTATTGCCGGCGCGCTGGAAGCAAAGGATCTGCTCGGTTCCGAGGACGAACTGGTTTTGGTTGGGGACGAAGAAGCCATCCGTTCCCAACTGAAGGCCATGAAAGCTTCTCCGGACACGTTCCGCATTTTCCATGCCCCCGAAGTTATCGGGATGGATGAATCGCCTATTGATGCGCTGCGTAAAAAGCCCAAAAGTTCTATTGCCATTATGGCACGCATCGCCTCCCACAAGCAGGTGGATGCAGTGCTGTCAGCGGGCAATACCGGCGCCTGCGTGGCCGCCAGCCAGTTGCGAATGCGCACCCTGGAAGGTGTTGTGCGTCCGGGTATCGCGGTTGTACTGCCGACCTACAACGGTCCGATTACAATTTGTGATGTCGGCGCCAATATCGCATGCAAGCCTATCCACTTATATCAGTATGCAGTAATGGCCAGTTCCTATTCTCATCTGATGCTGGGTATCCAGAATCCCCGCGTCGGTATTATGAACATCGGCGAGGAAGAAGCCAAAGGCACGGACTTAATCAAAAAGACGCGGGCGCTGCTGAAATCCGACTCCAATGTCAACTTCATCGGCAACGTCGAAGGCCGTGATTTGTTTGAGGGCAAATGCGACGTAGTCATTTGCGAAGGATTCGTGGGCAACGTGGTCCTGAAACTGACCGAAGGCGCCGTGGGAATGCTCTTTCAGGTCATACGCGAAGAATTAATGCAGCGCAACAAGCTGCTGGCCCTGTGGTTTAAAACAGTAGTCAAAAAGATTTATAAAAAATACGATTATCATGAATACGGTGGAGCATTGCTGCTGGGCGTCAATGGGACTTCCATTATCTGCCACGGTTCCAGCAAAGCCCGTACTATCAAAAACGCCATCCTGTCCTGTAAACGATTTTCAGAGAAAAAAATCAACGAGCATATCGTGCAGGCTCTGGCTAAATCAGCGGTAAGATCAAATGGTGAATAATCCTACTGTACAATCGACAAAGCCAACCTGTGCCGTGATTGCCGGGACAGGCTCTTTCATGCCGGAAATGGTGCTGACCAATGACGACTTCGCCAGGATGGTGGAAACCAATGATGAATGGATTACCACGCGTACCGGCATCAAACAGCGGCGGATAGCCTCCGAGGAACAAACCACAGCGGTGCTGGCTTCTGAAGCGGCACGCCGGGCCCTGGCCGATGCAGGCATGAAGCCGGAGGAACTGGACTTAATTATCGTGGCAACGATTACGCCGGAAATGGTGTTCCCTTCAACAGCCTGCTTCGTGCAAAACACGATTGGTGCATCCAACGCATGGGCGTTTGATTTATCCGCGGCCTGCAGCGGGTTTGTTTATGGGCTATCAATTGCTCAGCAGTTTATTGGCGCAGGTCGTTACCGCACCGCCATGGTCATCGGTGCCGAAACGCTCAGCCGCATCACCGACTACAGCGACCGGGGGAGCTGCATTCTGTTTGGCGACGGGGCCGGGGCGGTTATCCTGAAGGCGGACAACAACGGCGCCTCGATGGGTGTAATGTACAGCACGGCATTCTCAGACGGCGGCGGATGGACTTCGCTGCACTGCAAAGCCTTCGGATCACGGCATCCGGTCGGCAAACCTCTGCCTGACCCCAAGATGGTCTATATGACCATCAACGGCAAGGAAGTGTACCATACGGCAGTTCGCCGTATTGTGGAACTGGTTAATGAATGCCTTGAAAAATGCGATCTGGACGTCAAAGACATCGCATTATTCATTCCCCACCAGATGAACGCCCGGATTATCGAATCGGTCGGCAAACGCCTGAACTTCAGCGACGACCAGATTTTTATTAATATTGATAAGTTCGGCAACACCTCAGCAGCCTCCATTCCGATTGCGTTAAATGAAGCAAGACAGACCGGACGACTGAAAAAGAATGATATTGTTCTACTGGTAGCCTTCGGCGGCGGATTAACCTGGGGTGCCAACGTAATTCAGTTATAAGAATTGCCCAAACGTATCGCAAGGATTCATGGGATGAGTAAAATTGCTTTTATATTTCCGGGTCAGGGAGCACAGCTTGTGGGCATGGGCGCCGATATTACCGCGGCATCTCCCAAAGCCGCAGCCCTGCTGGACAAAGCCTGTGACATCGTCGGCTTTGATCTGAAAAGCCTGTGCTTTCAGGGACCGGAAGAGAAGTTAAATAGTACCGAGATTTCGCAGCCGGCGATATTCACCGTGTCTGCCGCCCTGCTGGATTTGGTGAGGGAAAAAGCCCCCGCCCTGACACCGCAGGTAACGGCTGGTCTTTCAATGGGTGAATATACGGCGCTGTACGCTGCGGGATTAATGAGTTTTGAAGACGCATTAAAACTGGTCCTCAAGCGCGGCCAGGCCATGCAGGCTGCGGCCAATGCCTCGCGCGGCGGGATGGTCAGCCTGATCGGACTGGATGAACCCAAGGTTAGAGAACTTTGCAATGAGGCTTCAGAAGGCCAGTTGCTGTCCCCGGCCAATTTCAACTGTCCGGGTCAGATTGTCATCAGCGGTGCAATCGAAGCCTGCCAGAGGGCTGCCGGACTTGCGGAAAAATACGGTGCCATGAAGGCCGTTCCGCTGGCGGTAGCCGGGTCATTTCACACGGATATGATGAGGCCTGCGGCAGAGGCTCTGGGACAGGCTCTGGCCGGCTGCCCCCTGAAGGATCCCTCCGCCATTCAGGTCATCGCCAATATTTCGGCGGATTACTATGGTTCCGCCGAACAGATACGCCAGGGCCTCGTTCGGCAGCTTGTCGAACCGATTCTCTGGCAGAAATGTATGGAAAAGCTGATAGCCGATGGTGTCACAAAATTTGTGGAAATCGGCCCCAATCGCGTATTAACAGGATTAATGAAGCGCATTCATCGCAGAGCGGATATTGTGAATATCAGTTCCCTTGAAAGCCTTGAAACGCTATAATTGAAGATAGATAAACGACCGGCAACATCTTTATTCAGGTTGGAGAATTTGTATGGCAGAAAAACGTTTGGCAGTAGTCACCGGGGCAGCACGCGGCATTGGCCGTGCGATTGTTCTGGAACTTCTTAAGCAGGGACGCAAGGTTGCGGGGCTGGATTTGAATGCCCAGCAGCTTGCTGAATTGGAATCCGTTTGTAAAAATGCCGGGTTTGAGGTCATTACCCGCTGTGTGGATATCACACAAACCGACAAACTGACGCAGGTATTGGAAGAACTTGCCGAGCAGAACGGCGGAATCGGTATTCTGGTCAATAACGCGGGTATTACCCGTGACAAGCTGATGATTCAGATGGATGATGAAGATTTTGATCGGGTTATTAATGTCAACCTGCGGGCCGCCTTTGTCGCCACCCGTGTTGCCGCCCGTTCCATGGTACGCAATAAATTCGGCCGACTGGTTCATATTGCCTCGGTTGCCGGGGTGATGGGGCAGGCAGGCTCTACCAACTACGCCGCCAGCAAGGCCGGCCTGATTGGCATGAGCAAATCGATTGCCCGGGAAGTCGGCAAGAAAAATGTCACATCCAACTGTATCGCCCCCGGCTTTATTATGACGGATATGACGGCTGTTTTACACGAACAGGTCAAAGAAGCGGCCATGAACGTCATTCCGATGCGTAAATTCGGCACTCCCGAAGATGTCGCCCGGGCGGTCGCTTTCCTGGCCAGTGACGAGGCCGGCTATATTACCGGGCAGGTCCTGTGTGTGGACGGCGGAATGGCGATGTAGTAAGTATCCAATTGATATAAGATTTTTAAAAAAAACGTTGAAAACAGGTTATCAGGCCGGTATATTACCGCCGACTGTTCGCAGTCAGAAACAAAATGGATTGGAAAAGTTTACTTTCGATAAAGGAGAACAGCACGTGAGCGAAAATATTGATATCAAAACCGTCGAGGCCAAAGTGATTGAAATCGTCAGCGAGCAGATGGGCGTGGATAAAGCCGAAATCAGCCGCGAAACGTCTTTCATCAATGACCTCAATGCCGATTCACTGGATACAGTTGAACTGGTAATGGAGTTCGAGGATGCCTTTGATATGAGCATCCCGGACGAAGAAGCCGAGAAGATTCAGACTGTCGGCGCCGCAATCGACTACATTGTCGATGTGATGAAGAAAAAAGGCAGCGAATAAGCAGGGTCAGGAATGTCAAATCGTCGAGTTGTCATTACGGGCCTGGGTTGTATAACTGCACTGGGTGAAACTGCGGAATCTTTGTTTGACGCCGTTTGTCAGGCAAAAAGCGGTATTTCGACTATCGAAAGCTTCGATACGTCCTTATATCCGGTTAAATTCGGCGGCGAAATCAAACAGTTCGAACCGGGCAAATATATCGATGTCCATGAAGCCAACCGAATGGACCGGTTTACGCAGATGGCGTTCGCATCGTCTGTGGTAGCGGTCAAAGACAGCGGGATTGACTTCGAAAAAGAGGACAAAACCCGGGTCGCAGTCATTGTCGGAACAGGCATTGGCGGCATCAAGGAAATCGAAGACCAGCATGTCCGTCTGCTGGACAAAGGCCCCCGCCGGGTTTCACCGTTTTGCGTGCCCAAACTGATGGGTAATGCCGCAAGCGGATGTATCTCGATTCAGTGGGGATTACGCGGTCCCAATTTCTGCGTAGTCACAGCCTGTGCCTCAGCCAGCCATGCCATAGGCGAAGCATTTTACAATATCCTGAACGACCGCAGCGATATCGCCATTACCGGCGGCTCAGAAGCTGCCTTGACGCCGATTGGACTGGCCTCGTTCTGTGCTCTGAAATCGCTGAGCACGCGGAATGACGCCCCTCAGAAGGCCAGTCGTCCCTTTGATAAGGACCGTGACGGCTTTGTTCTGTCCGAAGGCGCTGCAATACTGGTGCTGGAAGAATATGAACATGCCAAACAACGCGGCGCCAGGATTTACGCCGAAGTATTGGGGTATGGCGGTACGGGTGATGGACATCATATCACCGCCCCGCTGTCCGATGGTGCCGGCGGTGCCGAAGCCATGCGTGTGGCACTCAGGCAGGCCAAATTAAATCCTGACCAGATTGATTATATCAATGCTCACGGCACCAGCACACAGCTTAACGATGCGGCTGAAAGCATAGCAGTCAAATCGGTGTTTGGTTCTCATGCCTACAAGCTGGCCGTCAGCTCCACCAAAAGCTGCCTGGGGCATACTCTGGGTGCAAGTGGTGCGATTGAATTGGTTGTTTCGGCCAAGACGATTGAAACCGGGATTATCCATCCGACAGCTAATCTGGAATCGGTTGATCCGGAATGCGACACTAAAATGGACTATGTCCCCGGTTCAGCCCGTAAAGCCAATGTGCGTTATGCTCTGAGTAATTCACTGGGCTTTGGCGGACACAACTGTGCTTTGATTATAGGCAAGATTTAACAATAGTCTGTTATAAAACTAAAAAAACCCCGGCGATTAAACCGGGGTTTTTTTGTTCCCCACCTTCGAAACCATCACCAAATCATAACATTTTTGAAAATATTCTAAGTTCTGCGGAATTTTCTATTGCTATCCATCAAAATACCCATAAAATCCAGCAACGTCATCTGAAAAATAGCACATACGCCCCCAAAGGACGTATAGACTAATAAAGAGTTTTCTCCCCTCCGGAAGGGTCTGCCTGCGGGCGGCCCTTCTCTTTTTTTGGGCATTATGTAAAGTATACTCCATATTCTTCAATCCCGTTTACCCCTTTTTTGAAAATCAGTATTAATACGGATAGCTATCCATAGCTGATAAATCACTGTATTCTATTTATTTATAATAGTTTATAGAATATTTATGGCCCAACATGATTATTTAAATTGTTGGCTTGTTGTCAATTGATCGCCGATTCTTGCTATTTCCTGCATTTTGACTACAATACCTCAATGACAAACCAAATTTCCATTGGAGTGGCTGGCTGGTCGTACCCTGACTGGCAGAAAATCGTCTATCCGGCCGGTGCCAAAGATGCGCTGGCTTATTTGTGCCGCTTTGTGGATTGCATTGAAATAAACTCCACTTTTTATCGTCCGCCTGAGAGCCGGATTTGCCAGACATGGCTGTCCAAAACACAAGATAAACCTGAGTTCTTCTTTTCAGCTAAACTCCATCAGGATTTTACACATGAATACCAACTGAATTCGTCGCTTATCAGGGAATTCCATGATGGCTTGCGTCCATTATTTGACGCCGGCCGGCTCCGACACCTGCTCATGCAGTTCCCTTATTATTTTGACGATTCCCCCAAAAATCGCAAACACCTGTCTGAACTAGTCCATCGATTCAGTCCCCCTTTTAATCTGGTGGTTGAAGTCCGCCATAAATCCTGGGAAACAGCCGACGCCCTGGATTTTCTGACCCGCCTGCAGGTCAGCGTTGCCACCATAGATTACCCTATGGGTCCTGATTCGTTCAGCCTGCCCTGCTGTACGGTCGGCAAGGCCGGCTATTTCAGACTGCACGGGCGGAACACCGAGGCATGGTTTAAGGCCTCCAACCGGGATGAGAAGTATAATTACTGCTACAGTACCGACGAACTCAAGCAGATCGAAGGCCGGATTAAGTCGCTTTGCCGTGCATTTGCGTCCGTCATGGTCATTACCAATAACCATTATCAGGGTTCCGCCGTTGCCAATGCCCTGGAACTGAAGGCCAGGCTTACCGGGCAAAAGCAGCTTGTTCCCGAAGACCTCTTCCTGCGATATCCCGGATTGAAGGAAATCGCCTTGAATCCCCCGCTGTTTTGAATTTATACGAAGTCTTTTGTAGCCATTCGGGTGTCCTCTGCATCTTAAAAGAGATCGCTTGATAGTTCAGATTGATTTTGTTAGGATGAATAGTTATCGTAAAAAGCATAACACTGCTGAAAATCAAATAAACACTTATGTAAGGAGACAAACGTGACGCGACTTATTGCTGCAACACTCATTTGTGCCAGCCTTGTACTGAGCGGCTGTCAATCCGCAAAAACTGCTAAATCCGATGGATGGATCAGCCTTTTCGACGGAAAGACCCTGAATGGCTGGACTGCCAATGAAAACAAAAACTGCTTCAAGGTCGAGGATGGCAAAATCATCGTCAATGGCGAACGCAGCCATCTGTTCTACACTGGCACCGTCATGAATGCAAATTTCACGAATTTCGAGTGGAAAGCGGATGTCATGACCCTGCCCAATTCCAACTCTGGCATGTATTTCCATACCCAGTTCCAGGACTCCGGCTGGCCTGACAAGGGGTATGAAGTTCAGGTCAATAACAGTCACGGAGACTGGCGCCGTACCGGCGGACTGTACGCCGTGGTGGATGTCAAAGAAGCTCCCGCCAAAGACAACGAATGGTTCACTCAGCATATTATCGTCAATGGCAAGCATATTACGATTAAGGTTAACGGCGTAGTTACTGTGGACTACACAGAACCGGACGGCATCAGCCAGACCGGCTATCCCGGAATGCCCGGACGAAAACTGTCCAGCGGGACATTCGCCCTTCAGGGACACGATCCCGGAAGCACTGTTTACTTCAAGAATATCATGGTCAAACCCCTGCCCTGACCTGATATCCTGCAATTCATATAATTCAAAAGGCCCCACTCCAGTAGTGAGGCCTTTTTTGTTTGCCCCATGAGAGCATCTTTTAAAACCCTATAAAATCTGGCGTGGGCTAACGAAAAAATAACCTCCTTTTAATAATATTTCAAAAGATTATCTATTTTTAACCTTATGTAGAATATATACTTAAATATACATATTTACAGACCCACTAAGTCTTCTATACATGATATCTTGACGCGTACCGACTAATTGTGGTATTCTTATATATAGAAACTCGGAGGAGGCAATGGTATGACAACATGTGAGTTCCTTCCAATGCCTCATTTTTCTATGCGCCATGGTCGCTTGTTGAACAGCGAAATAATGCGATATAAACTTTTTGGAGGTGTGGAATGATGAAAAATACTGTTGTGGTTTGTCTGCTGTTGTGTCTGCTGGGCGGCGCGGTGCTGGAGGCAGGTACGGGAAATATCATCTGGGTCAGGCGGTCTGATACTGCGAATCTGGAACGTCAGGCTGATCAGGTCTGGATCAACCATCTTACAAGCCTCGGATACAATGTCACGGATGGAGGCTATGAAACCCTCACCGACGGGAACCTGGCTGAATTGAATGCAGCCGACCTGATCATTATGGGCCGCGGCTCTGACAGCGGCGCCTATGATGATGCGGTTACCATTGGCGGCAACCCGGTCGAAGAGGAAATTGCATGGAATTCACTGGTGACCGCACCGTTGTTGTGCATGACACCCTATTCAACCCGAACCTCCCGCTGGAGCTGGCTGAATACCAATTCCACTTTGGGTGTCGACCTGAACCCTCATACCTTAACGGCACTGGTTCCTGCTCATCCGGCATTTGCAGGCATTACACTGGATGGAAATAACCAAATGAACGTAACAATCCCCGGCGCGGTCTATCAGATTGAGTTCAATCCAGTTATTCCGGATGCAGGAAATGGCACAATCGTGGCCTTGGGAACAAATGGTCAGATCCAGGTCGCGGAGTGGGCTGCCGGAACAGCATTTATTAACGGTTCAACCGCCGGCGGACGGAGAATGCTGCTCAATTTATCTATCGACTTGAATGCAGGCGTGTTAACGAATTTCATGGATGGACTTACCCCGGAATCCATCCAGATGTTTGACAACATTATTGCGGACATGGTTGTTCCTGAACCGGCGACCCTGCTGATTGTTGGCGCGGGAGCGTTATTCATTCGGCGCCGCAAATAATCCAGCACATTGAAGCAAAAGAAAAAGACCCTTTCGTAAAAGAAAGGGTCTTTTTTTGTTTTTCAGAGTGTCCCACTACATGTTCTGTTCTGCTGCCGGTCATGGAATATTTTTCTTTTCGACTTTCCAGCCTGACATCTTAGCCACACCGCAGGGCTCGCCGGTGAACATTTTTGCCGCGTCCTGATCTCCTTTCAACTGCCATTGATACCAGGCCGTCGCAACTACTGCAAATTCACCGCCATGTGGTTGCCGATAGGTTCCGCCGTGTCCCACATTCAGATTGGCAGCAAATACCGGCACATGGTTAATCCGGCGGAAATCATCCATCCCGTTATTATAAGCAATATCCGACTCTCCGCCCAGGATGTATATTGTCGGCGAATGCAGTTTCTCAAGATGTTCTTTTTTCAGACCGGGCATTCCCGGCATACCGCTCCCCGGCGTGCCCAAAATGCCGCTATTGCAGACAACCGCCGTCGTGATGCGAGGATCGGGAGCAACCTCCAGCGTTTGCAGCCCGCCGCAGGACATGCCGCTGACGGCGATTTTCGTTGTATCGATTTTACCATAATACGGACTTGTCTTATTGCTGTTTTGAGCAATCGCCCAGTCAATGGCATCGATCAACTGTGACGAGGCTGACCGCCCACCGCCCCGCTGACCTTCCTGTGGCATCGGGCCGATTGCTATCACCAGAAAGCCGTGCGAGGCCACTTCAGACAAAAAGTTGACATGTTCCCACGGCGAATTGGCACAGGCCCCGTTACCCCAGGCAATAATCGGCAGCTTGTTCGTTTCGCCGAAAATGCTCAGGTCTTTGGGGCGGAATATCGTATGCGTTGCCAGCGTGCTGTCGGTCACCATCACCGCAGGGCAAGGACCGGTCCCGCCATCTTCCACGGTCTTGACAGCCGTTTCCGTCGACACGACAGGCTGCTCATCCGGCCCTTTGGGCTCGGGGATTTCATAACCCAATATCGACAGCATTTTCAAGGCGTATCGCTTACCCAGCAGGCGATATCCGGCCGGAGTAAAATGCAGATGGTCCGGATGGCAGGCACAGCCTTTTGAAGAAATCACATGCGCATTCGGAATCGTTTCAGGCAGCTTGGCGATGATTGAATTCATGCTTGCACAAGCCCCTCCCTGGTCCGCATGCACGACTTCACCGGCCAGCAATGGCACTTGTTCGGCTTTGAGGCTCAAGTCTTTTATCAGGTTGTCATAAACACCTTTGACCTTCGAAGGCCATTGCTTGTCGTTGGTGTTGGACTCGCCCTGATGCAGGAGAATTCCCTTAATCACGCCGTCTTTCTGAGCCAATTTGGCCATGTCGACAAGATGCTGATAGGGATTGCCGTTGTATGCTTTGATAATATTGGCCATCCATGACGGAGCCGTCGATGCATAGTCCGCATAGGCGTTTTTGTCGAACAGCTCGATTTTGCAGCCGGCCACCGAAACATTTACCACGCCAACGCGTATCGTTTTAGGAAGGCCGGCAACCAGAGTTCTGCCAAAATAATCGGCAGGGCAAATCCCTGAATTGGGCCGGCACAATGGCGGCACCGCATCGTACCAGGTCCCCTTAGTTCTTTCCAGCTTCGGAAAATCGACAGCCGCCAGGACTTGAAAACGGCTATCCACCCCTGTCTTATCCTGCGGTTCTATCCCAGGAAAACCTTCCATGTTTGACTGTCCTAAGCACAGAAAAATGTAAAAGTTCGGATCGGAATCTGCAGCACTGCGCACGGTCAGTACAAGTAATACGGATAAAATCATTAATCTCAGTTTCATAACGGCGGCCTCCTGTCATAAATGA
>CAZKAI010000011.1:50285-54789 GCA_964550565.1 uncultured Pirellulales bacterium | reverse complement strand
ATGAGACATCCCATCCAAAAGGCGTGATGAACATTTTTGAATCACCTGAAGCCAGATGAGCCGGACTGTGGCATTGACGATATCTGCGTGAAATTTGCTGTATGCGGCAAAGGTCTGAGCAGCCTGTTCAAAGAGCATACGTGTATAATCAAAGTTTTCTGCTGTCACACAGCGTTTCAATGCGCAGTCCAACTGATTGATCAGGCATGTCTGGCCGTTCATCTCCAACAGGTCAAAATGAGCACAGATATGAACACCATCCGGCAATCCTTTTTTGCACATAAATAGACGCTCTTTGTCCGGTTCAATTATGACAATGTCCCCCGGATTGGCTATAACAATGCCATTCTCATCGATATAATGAAAAATCCCTTCGACAATTAAAATCATCTCTAAATCAGAGATTTTTCGGGGCCCCCATGTCGTTCCAACGGGAGTTTTCAAGTATCGGCAATGCCGAACTCGTGGATAGGTTTTTGATATATCAATCATTCAATTGAATTCTTATTTTAGTGCAATATCTTGCTATTTTTGTCTATTGTATTAAACAGTGATTTCACATATATTTCAATCGTATTTATTGAAAAACATAATTTACAGTGCAATATCGATGTTTTTTAATTGATAACATGCACATTTCAATGTTGATCCAATATGTTTATTCAGGTTGTGAAAATTCCCATTTTAGTTAATAAATAAAGTCTGATGGATGCAAATGCACGTACCGGAAACTATTGACCAAAATGCCAGCAGTCGCTATAGGCACTTATAAATCAATGATTTTTGAGTTTTATCGGCTATTTGGCTCTTTGGTTGTAGGATAGTTGTAATACCAAGGAACACAACTATCTATTCTAAAAGGGGTAACCCGTATATATTTGCCCTGTGTTTTGTTTCAATTAGAAGGATTGGCTGGCTTCAGTCGAACAGCAAAACCTCCGTTTTGAAGGAGATCGATCGACAAAAGAGTCTCGCGATTTATTGTGCGCGTTTCCCTGTGCATGGTAGTATGGGTATCGTCTCTGAAAATAAGAGCATTGTATTCTTTCCCTTCGAGCAAAAAATCCAGGGCAATATTCACCGTGCGGGGCGAAGATGTCATCCCTGCGATAAACCAGTCTTGACCCTTGCGTCGAGCGAGGACGATATATTCCGAGGGGGCACCCTCAATAAATCTCGTCTGGTCCCAACTTGAGGGAACGTCCTTGATCATCTCGCTGCCAGGCCAGTCGAGAAGGGTTTTACCGTGCTCGGCATAAATCATCAGGCCGGCCTCATAGACGATGGACATAGCCATCTGGTAGGCATGAGAGCCGGGGGATTTGCTGAATCGAATGATAGTATAGCTGACCGGCCCCATCACATTCCGGACATAGGGGATGGTCAGATCGTTTGTGACTGTTGGAGTTCGCTTTTCCATTCCGTTAACCCCTTCCAGAGTCATCAGATTGGGAAATTTCCGCCGTTCTCCCGTTGGAATCGTATTGCCGTGCAATTCCAGCAGGAACTGGTTTTGGATGCCCAAGTCAAAAATCCAATCCCTCATCTGCAAACTCTGCTGGGTATCTTCATAATCCTCCGTAACCCGATTCGGCGGATCGGATAGAGTGTCATGATCAAAGAAATCTATCTTGGCGCCCTTGAGCCCCATTGCTGCATAACGGCGCATGGTCTCGGCAGCCTTTTGGCGGGTATTAAATTCCCGTGTATGAGCCCAGCCTAAAACACCAATTCCTTTCGAGGCTGCATACTCGGTAATCGGTCGAACCGCTTCTTCTCCTCCCCAGCGTTCAGCAAATCCCGCATCAGCCATATAGTATTCCCAGCCCATTTCAGCGGCTGCATCAATCCACATTTTCGGTTTATCGCCATCTTTAGCGATAAAGTCCCACATGACCCGGCCGGACTTTATCCAGTCTTTAGGTGTTCCATCCGGATTCAGCAGGGCAGGATGAGTCGGTGGATTGAGATTTTCCGCAAGATAAGATTCCACAATCCCTGCCGGCGTTTTCGGCGAAATGACAATCATTCGCCATGGTGAGTGAAACGGCAGCGCAGTATGCACAGGGCCTAATCTGGCCTGGTCCAGCGGAAAACTGAAACGAAAAGTCGAATCCAACCGCATAAAATGCGGCTGGATGTAATGCCCCCCGGTGGCGGCCTGAGCCATCAGGACAAAGTGGTCACGGTCTTTAAGATGCGCCAGAACCGGAATGGACATTCTGTCTCCGGTAATGGGCCCTAAAGCCGATTCATACCCATAATTATTGGGGTGATTCTGCCCCCAATAACCACACTTCTCTCCGGCCAATGAGATATTACTATTTTCTTCGAGAATCGAAATATTTCCTGTTCCCGGAAATACAAAACTGAACGCCACCCCATCGTTATAGGCACGAAACAGTACTGCCATCTCCTGGTTATCTTTATTAAACCGTATTGTCTGTTCATTTGCATGATTATGATAGGTTGATACCTTGCCCTGCGGAAGTATATATGTCTGATCAATCTCTTTAACAGAAGCGTCCACCCATTTCATGCCGGAGCGGAAATCCCCTTTGTCCGTATTGATGCCGATGGAACTGGATGTAATAATCTCCTGACCACGGCTTTGAACTTTATAAGTCAGCGTCCCCTGGTTTTCATTGAATTCCAACACTGCCTGGACATTCCCATCAGGGGAGGATATCCTGAGTTCTTTTGCTGCACATTTTGCCGGAATCCAGAGTATTGCCGCACATATCACCGCAAAAAGCCATGGCAATCCTTTTCTTGTCTTCATCTTATCTGTCCTTTTCATACAGGTCAATACACATTTTTGTCCTATTTACCGGATTGGAAGCATCTCAATACCACGAAGGGCAACCAGTTCATCACCTTCTGCTTTCAAGGGACGGATGGCAACCACGTATTCGCCGGGCTTTAAGCTGACCTTTCCCACCTTTGTATAAGCATTTTTCCGATTGACGGGTCCGGAAAATATTTGTTTATCGACGGTCAACTCATAAGTACCCTCATACGATTCCAGAGCTGGTGACTCGACACTCAACAGCCTGATATCAAATTCCGACGGTTCATTGACACGGATATTCCAGGCAACAACCGCATCCGGGTCCCGCCAGCCTGTCGTGCAGTCATTATTCTTTTTGCCATCCTTGAAACGAACGCCATCATGTTTATTGCTATCAAAAACATGCAGGCGATTAACAGGTGTATTGGTCAGCAGCAGTCTTGATTCTGAAACTGCGGGTTTTCCTTGAACGATAATTTTAATTACGCTATCGGCGGTATCAGGCGCCTGTTCGGGAAGGGAAATCTCGACATCCATTTCATTCAATCGTCTGGGGGCAAGTTCAACCTGCCAATCATGATCAAGCAAGTGAACCGAACTGACCTGATTTTTAAGACCGCATAAAACCAGCTTCCGGTCTGCCGGCCAGTCAAACACATGGAGGTATAAGATATTGTCTTTGCAGGTGACTGCACCCCAATTTTGTACCGGCAGTGGAGAACGCTCCATTCCGATAACGGTATGCTTATAGTATTTCATCCAATCCGCAATGCTGTTGAGAATCGTAATATCTTCCGGTGCAAACTTGCCATTGCCCATGGGACCAATATTCATCATCAGATTTCCGCCGCGGCTGACCGCTTTAGCCAGAAGCTGAATAAAATGACCTGCCGGTTTATGGCTGTGATCATGTTTGCTGTAACCATACGATTCATTGGTGGTTGGAATCCCTTCCCAGTCGACTTCCTTGACCGGGGCAAATTCGGCTGGCCGGTCGGCGGTTGAACGATAATCCCCATAATTGCCCCCATCCCCGCCGATTCGACTATTAACGACCGTATCCAGCGATTCTTCCCGGACGGCCTTAAGAACCCGCAGGACTTCCGAAGGCGGCAGTTTGCTGGGCGTATCAAACCAGATAATCGATGGGTGGTAATTTTGAATCAGTTCCCGTACCTGGGGAATGGATTTGTTGTCAACATAATTTTGAATTCGGGGAACCATTTCCGGGTGCTGTTTATACCAATCCCGCCCGCCGAACAGACCCAGGTCGCCGCCGGGATTCTGATAGTCCCAGTCGTTGCCGGGGGCATCCGGGTGTTCCCAGTCAAATGCGTGGGAATAATAAACACCGAACTTGATACCCTGCTTGAGACATTCATCCCGCAATTGTGCCAGAATATCTTTTCCATACGGGGTGGCATCCACAATATCATAATCCGACACTTTTGAATCATACATGGCAAAACCATCATGATGCTTGGAGGTGATGACAATATAGCCCATACCGGCCGCTTTGGCCATCGCAACCCATTCGGCGGGATTATACTGAACCGGATTAAAGTCGGCAACAACCTCCCTGAGATAGGCTTCGCGGGGAATCTTGCATTTTCGCATCATGTGCTCGGCATAGCCGCTGACGGGCTGGCCTTTCCATTCGCCGCCGGCCTGAGAATACACCCCCCAGTGGATAAACATGCCGAAGCGGGCCTG
>CAZKAI010000011.1:46921-50185 GCA_964550565.1 uncultured Pirellulales bacterium | reverse complement strand
GGTGCCGTCTTACCGATTGCAGCCATAATGCCACCGCCCTGCATGATATTATTGGCCACCGTGACATTTCTGGCCCCGAGGCCGTCCTTTCGTCCGCCCATCTGGTAATGTACCTTATTATTTATAAACGTATTAAATACAACAACACAATCATCCGGCCTGTCGTGGCAGGTCAAGGCGGCCCCATCAATTACTTCACCATCGCCGTTGCCCATGTCAATTCCTTTGGTGTTCGATTCAAAGTAATTGGAGAAGATTCGATGACGGTCGCCATAGATACGAAGTCCATCGGTATTGCGAAAATAATTGCCATACGCCAGACAGTCATTGCCATGCCGCAGGGTAAGCTGAGCCCCAGCCGAATCCAGGAAGGTATTATATCGATATGTATTGCCGCAGGATTTATTGGAAATCAGCTCATTTTCACCCCGACAGCGGGCAAACAGATTATGTTCTATCAGCCCATTGCCTATGGACATGCTCAGGCCGCTTAATCCAAATCGGATGGTTTCGGCCCCATTGGCCCCGGCATTGGTGAAATCGTGAAAATAGTTATGGTGAATCCAGACCCACTGAGCGACCTGGCTGCCTGCGCCCCGAACATCGATCATATTGCCAACCGTGCTTTTATTGCGAAATTCATTATAGCTGATTTGAGCATCATCGCCGGCCACAAGCAGATAATAGCCCTTGCCCGAACACTCAAAGATGTTTCGTGTGAACTGACAGAAGGTAGTACCGGAATTGATGGTATTACCCCCGGCGGCATGTGTAAATCGGAAGCCCTGAATGTGAATATAGGCAGCAGGCTTATCCAGAATAAAACCATGCGTACCCGCAAGGGTCACACCACCGATAGTCGTTGCTTCCACGATAATCGGTTTGTTCTCTGTTCCGGCCCGCCTTATACGAATGGGATTTGTGGTGGCATAAATTCCATCTGCCACAATAATGCGGTCGCCGGGTGAGGCACTATCAATGGCTGATTGCAGATTTGAAAGGGAATCAACATGCAGTGTTGCGGCACTTGCCAAACCCATCCAAATGGCTGCTGTCCCTGCAAATACGATATAACGACTTTGAAAGAGGTCCATTCTATCTGCTCCATTTATAGTCAAATATTCGAAAAATTAGACGTCATTGTCATTGTCCCCACTGCTGTATCAGAATCCAAAGGTCATTTAAGTCCACCCGGTCGTCACCGCCACCAGGGGCAATATCTGCTGAGGGCAGAATGGAGCCTTCAGATAACCACTGCTGGCTCAGGATATTAAAATCCAATAAATCAATGTTGCCATCACTGTTCAGGTCGGCATTTAATCTGAGCATTGCAGTCTGCTCATCGGAAAAAACGGACAAATGACCGCCGATATTTTCGGCTCGGACTTTATAATAATAACGGGTCTGCAAATCCAGCCCATCTGTATCCACATAAGTGCTTTCAGTCAAGCCTTCGGAAATTCGCATATAGCCGGTTTCAGGTATTGTCGAGCGATAGACAATATAATGTGAAAAATCGGATTCGGTGTTATCCATCCAGTCAAGCGAGATGATTCCATTCCCCGCGACGGTCGACAAAAACATCGGTGCGGCGGGAAGCGGCAAGGCTTCAAAGACCTGTATCTCGGCAATATTAGCCTGTGTGTCCGAATAGCTCTGCCCGGCGCCGGTTAGTTTCGAGATACGAATAAACTGGCCGGATACAGGCACCGGAAAAGGGCATGACAGCGCCCCATTCGATCCAAGTGTTTCAACAGCCTCCATGTTATCCGGATTGATCAGGGATGACGTAAATAGAACGGACTGTGAGGCATCCATTACTTCGACCTGTAAATCACTCAGTCGGGTCAGCAAAGAAGTCGTTGTTGTAGCGCGATTGATAAAGGTAATGCTGCCAATCGGTATAGTGTTTTGTAAATCCAGTCTTATCCACGGATAGGCATCGTCAGCGGCACTGTTCCAGAAGGTGCCATACGCATTATCGACTGCTTTATCAGGCGTATAACTGCCACTGTAAATACTGCTGGCTACCGCTGGTTTTCCGGCTGCGATATTCGTGATTCCGGTAATTGCAGCAATTAGGGCTTTCGGCGACCAATACGGCCCTTTTTGCGTAATGACGCGGCAGAAAAAAGTCCTGCCATAATCGCTTTGCTGTGGATCAGAAAGAATCAGAAGCGGACTATTCGTACCCATTCGCGTATAACGACTTCCCACCACTTCAAACCATTGGTATTCAAGAATACCTGAACCTTTGTCCGATACCACTTCAAAAACAACGGGTTTGCCTTTCTCCAACGGCCGGTCTTTGGGAGTGTCAGGCCGTATCGGAGCCGGCTGAAAACGATCTTTTCCAGCCCAGTTTTGTATTTCATTCCAGATTCGTCCTTCCCGCTGTCGGGGCAACGTCACATTTTGATATGCGGCCTGTCCCTGCCGGTCAATCAACTGCTGGAAATACAGGCTTCGCGGCGTCACCATTTGCCCATGCGATTCCCACCAGCCGAAGGGTTCTTCGGGAGCCCACGAACCTTCCTTTTTGTTCGCAACAGAACCAATGGCAAAATTCATGGCACCCTGGGGTGCATCACATTTCTGATTGGCAGTCTGGCAATTCCAGAAAACCATTTGTGCCCCCGACCACCCATGTCCGGAACCGCTGGCTTCACGATTTTCCACAGCAATGGAGTTGCTGGAATACACATTGTCAAACAAGGTTCCGGTGGACCAGCGGTGATGCGGCCCACTGTCGGCATGGGACCGATCCGCATAACAATCCACAAAGGCATTCGGCCCGCGTGTTTTTGATCCCAGAACAAAATCATGCCGAGACTCGTGAGAATAACAACGCTGGACAAGGATGCGAGTCGCGGTGCCCTCGATATTAAACGAATACCGACGCCCTCCGGTTATAATGGATTTTGGATCAAGAAAGGCACAATCCTCAACCGTGATATATTTAGCATAAGCCCCCGCATTAACACAGGAATATGCGAAATACCGGGCTGTAACTCCGCGTACCCAACTGTCCTGAGTATACACAATGCGGATGGCATCCCAAGGATGGCTCTCATCGGCATCACTGGCATAACAGGATTCCAGGCGAAGATTTTCGATGCCGCAGTGACGAATTCGCGGAATTGGATTGGGTTTAAAGATTTTCCCTCCGCCGTATTTTCCCTGAATAACATCAACCAGAGGTACATCCACAGTAATTTTATTTCCTGAGATTGCTGTAATTGAACGTTCATACTCAACAACATA
>CAZKAI010000011.1:0-46821 GCA_964550565.1 uncultured Pirellulales bacterium | reverse complement strand
CAGTAATTTTATTTCCTGAGATTGCTGTAATTGAACGTTCATACTCAACAACATATCCTTGGGGTATCCAGCCCCACTGAGACATAGCCAAATCATCAATCCAGGCCTGGTTGGGTGTTCGCTGAACAATGATGGCATCCCCCACAGCAAATCCTGAAGCATTTTCCACCTCAAAACTAACTGCTCCGGCCGGGACGTATGAGGAAGTAATCAAACGCGTGGTTCCGCTTTGTGCACTGTAGCTGGCGCTGCCGGTACCTACAGCGATTACATCATAGTCTGATGGCGTTACTGCCTCCAGTATTGTCCCCAGCACATCCTGCCCTTCACCCCGCAGGACAACACCTTCGGTGGTGATACGGAGTGTGCCGGATACCTGATACCGACCCGCCTTGAGCAGTAATGTCCCGCGAAAGCCATTGGCATTCAGGGGCAAAATGGACACGCTATTGATTGCTGCCTGAATCCGTTGAGTATCATCCCCCTCCTGAGGTTCAAGAGTCTGTACCACTGGGATATCGGGAATGGCCACGCCCCCGCCCTGATACCCACAGGTTGAAAAATCCGGCAGCCGGTTTACGGCATTACTTTCGCCCTGATTGGCGTAAGAGCCATAGATTAATCGATTGTCGGCTCCAAAATACGCCAGAGTACTCTCTGCTCCATGAACCATGCTCCCCCATAAAAACAAGAACAGATATATCCATGCAATGCGTCTGCTCAGGGTGCCCAAACGTATCACAGCTATATTCACTCTATCATCCTCTGAAGTCTGTTCATATAAAGAATCCCGGTACATGCCCCGCGATACTTATATCGGTGTTTCACTATTCACAGGAGAGCGCCCAACATCAGCGCCCTCCTGCTCGAAATGACATATTACGGACGATCAACCACATCCGGTACTAATTGACCTGTCAGCCAATGGCTGGCCAGATCAACCAGGTCGCTCAGACCCACTTCGCAATTGCCATCCAGATCATACTTGACAAGGACAGGATCATTGGGATTAATACAAGCTGTCCTGCCGAGCGGATCGATATCGGTGAAGGAATACGCAATTGTCACCGGATCTAACGCATAGTTATAAATCTTGATGTCATCCAACTGACCGTTCATAATGGATGTTGGTGCTGTCAGGCCTGGATCCTGCCCTACCGCACCGATCATCATGTTTGCAGCCATGCCATCATTTAATGTTACCGGGCCGCTGTTGGCATACGTTCCGTTGCGGTAGATGGTCGCCGTGGTCCCATCGTAGGCAACAACCACCTGTTCCCATTCGTCCACCGGCAAGATCGGCGACGTAACCCCATTTATGTTGCTTTTGAACGTCAGGATGCTGGCGGCATTATTGCCGATTTCCAACTGCCACATCATATTGCTGGCGTACACATTCCGTTTGCCGATCAATCCCTGATACACGGGGGTCGTCGGCTGGCCGGCCCATTTGACCCACAGCGAAAGCGTTAATTGTCCAGAATATTGTGACGGATTCCATGTCCCCGCATTTGCCCACCCACCGGAGGCATCAATCTGTACACTATTATTTGTGATTGCAGGATTGACACCGGCAACAAAAATCGGACTTCCATTGGGATCGGCATGATGTCCTTCCCCACTGCTGTCTTCATAATGCCCGCCAACCAGGTTATCGAGGGTCCAGTAGGCCACATTTCGCTTAATCCCCAGTGCCGCTGCATTCGAATAGACCGTACTGGTTTTCCCATTATAGACATTGGACACTTTACAGTAATAATACTTTTCATCTGCCGTAGTGGGCAACGGGATCTCATAAGTATTCGTCACTGCACCGTCAATCTGCACATCATCTGCAGGAGTATTATTGGCTGGATCCGTCGAAGAGTACCATTGGTATGTTTCAGGGGCATGTGGGCTGCTGACAAGGACCATAAACATTGCAGGGTTGCCGGCATCAATCAGGACATTGACAGGATTTTCAACGATCTCGGGGGCAGGTGTTTTAGTGGTAAATGACCACACGGAACCTGCTTCGACCACCGGGATTTGATTGGGATCGGCTTCGGGGGTCAACAAGACCGTTGTATCCACACACCAGTAATAAGTCTTATCAAATGTCAGGTTCGATATCGGATCATAACTGGTTCCTGGCTGGGCGGCACTTTTCAGTACCGAGGGATCTCGATTAATAACTTTTGTCTGATTGGGATCCATATAGACATCGTAAGATTGTATTTCAGCAATCGTGGGGTCATCCGGAGCTACCCACGAAAGATTTGTATCCACCGCAATATTGATGGCGTTATTGGCCGGGGACGGATCCTGGGCAATAAGAGAGGCCAGTCCTCGATCTCCATCCCAATAAATTTCATCAATATAGGTTCTTGCAGACTGGTTGGAGCGGGTTGGACACACAAACAGGACTCCAGTCAGCGGATTATCGGTTGCCGTGACGAAAGGCAAATCTTCCCCGACTTTATCAGTAAGTGCCGGAAGTGTTGCCGGCCCGGCAGGTCCTGTTGCGGTACTGATATACAAATCGAATGTGTCGGCAGCATTGTCTGCCTCAATCCAGCAGTTATACCACTGTGCACGGGACAAACCTGCCGCAATAACAGCAGCATCCGCAGTGGCTCTGACAAGGCTCATGGAGGATCCATCATCGATGACATGAAATCCTGCAGCAATATAATTGGCTGGATTATTGTTTTGCGCACTGCCCAGGAAATCATCCGTACCTGCCATGGCAATCAATGGATGCAATCCAATGAACGTATCTGCAACCTGCCCGGCACGAATATAAAAACGGAAAAAGACAAACCCTTTTTCCGTGTTTTCAATCGGATTTGTAATCCCGGCAAAAGCAATTCCTCGTCCATCGCCTGCAGTCGTCGTCATAAATCGGACGATCATGCTTCCATTTTGTGTTTCAAGATTTACATTTCCGGTTCCATTGGACTGGGTATCCCAAAAGCCGCCCAAAACTCCGGATGCCGGTTTGTTGTCAATATGATTGACCTGGGTGTCAAAGTTTTCCACCTGCAGCAATTCCCCCTGTACACGGAATTCAGCCATGACCAAAATCAAAATGATAAACCAGCTTTTAAGTATTATCTTTTTCATCACTATACCCTTTCATGCTTATGTATTTATTGTGTCAGAATTCCCTCGAGTCGAATCACGGGTTACGGACGTTCAACACAATTGGGAACCTGCTGGCAGGCCAGCCAGTTGGCAGCCAGTTCAGCAAAATCTCCAAGGTCAATCTTGCAGTTCTGGTTGAAATCATATTTCACGAGTACAGGGTCTGTTGAATTGATACACACCTTTTCACCGACCGCATCATAATACAGGTAGGCCGCTTCCACCTCATCCACCGCATAATTATAAATCCGCAGGTCGTCAATCAATCCGTTGAAGAACTGGCCGATAACATTGTTGGCATCTCGATTAGCACCAAGCTGGATGTGGTCAACACCATACTGACGGCGAGTCTGGCCGGTTGCCTGGCCAATCTGCACACCATTTCGGTAAATGCGCATGACTCCGGTTTCACTGTCTTTGGTAAAGACCCAGTAAATCCAATAGGGATCACCGGTGGACACTACGGCATTACCCACGCCGACTCGGTCATAGGCTGTTCCCGCGTCGGTATTGGTAACATCCAAGTAGGCATTATTGTTGCTCCAGGGGGTATGAATGTTGACCAAGCGATTGCCTGGAGCCGCTTCGGCATAGGCATAGAGTGTTACCGTTCCCACCGTTGGCGTATTATTTTTAGCCCAGAAGGCAAATGTCATCTCGGTGCCGGCTTTCGGCAGAACCGCTGGGGGCAGAATCAGATAATCATTGATCCCATCCAGCATCAGAGCCTGCGAGCCGATTCTACCCGTATCAAATCCTGGGGTCGAATCCACATCTGCGACAGTCCCATCATAACCGCCAATGGAATCCGTATAGTCATTTTCAAATGCCCATTGACCTGTCTGGCGGGCATACTCCACCCATACGGTATCGGATGTAATGGTTGTGGGACTGTCGGTATTGGACGCCACGCAATAATACTGCCCTTCATCGCTTTGCTGAACACCGCTGATTGTCAGTGTCGGCTCTGTAGCGCCCAAAATTAAACTATTATTCTTGTACCATTGATAATGCGTTGCATTCAGCACGGTTACGGCTAGCACTGCATCCAGTTTGCCATTGGCCAATCCTCGTACCTGATTAACCGGCTGGCTGGTAATTTCCGGAGCCAGCGACATGGTAGTAAAGGAATAGACACCGCCTTCCAGAGTATTCGGCTCCGTACTGTAATCGAATTTGCCAATCACATCCACACGCCAGAAGTATGTCTTCAGGTAGGCCATATCGCCAATTCCAAATGGATCATACGATGTTGATGTCTGAACAGATGCAACTTTGACAGAGAGATCGCCGCTTTTCACTTTGGTCTCATTGGGATCAAAATAGACATCATATCCAGTAACGACAAAATTGGGTTCCAGCGATTCCAGTGCAGGGGGATCCCAGGAAAGTACCTGGTCAACAGACACTCGAGTCGCTCCGCTTTTGGGATTGATATTCCGGACTCCCTGGCCGGTCATTACGCCGGCGATTTCCGGTTCACTCAGAGCTGTGTCGAAAATCTGAACATCATCTATCATGCCAATATAAGCCCATCGTGAAGTGTTATTATAGAAATCGGTGCCGATGAACAAATCATTCGTATTGGTACCTGGCATTGTGGTCCAGTTGGCCTGCGTGTCCAGTACGCCATTGATATAAAACTTAGCTTGATTTGCTGCAAGGCTGGAATCATACGTCATCGCAACATGCGCCCATGTACTGAGCGGAAGTGCCGTGGAGTAAAGCGATGCAACATTACCCCAATGCAGATGAAGACGGCGATCTGTCTCCAGACGAATGCCCCATGGCGTAGTGTACCATGCGGATCCGCTGGTCCCGCCTTTTTCGATAATCTGACGGGTTGACGTATTACTCGTATTCAGCCACATCGCAATGGTTATTGCGCCGGCAATATTATCAAGAGAGGGGCTGTGCGCGACCCGAATGTAACTTCCATTTGCACCGTTGAAATTTAAGACACTGCCCTGTACTGCATCGGTCACTGCCGTTACACCACCAAAGATTGCCCCGTTATTTCCATTGCCCGAGGAATCCACAGCGGTTCCATCATCAAAGGTGTAACGGGCAACCAGGTCTGCCCTTGCGGGTGCCGTTGCCAGCAGCAGCACCAAACCTAAAAATACCATCCTCATTAATCTTTTCATCTCTACACCCTTTCACAAAATAGATTGATATTTTTTATCAGTCAATCCGATTTCGGATTCAATCCAGACGCTTTTTACGAGTCTTTCAGGCTCGTTTTTTCATCCACATGCTCCATGTGTCGGGTTAATACTTATTATTGGCCGGTGACAGCACAACTCAATTGAGGTTCCGCAAAAAAAGCCCATCCCAAATGAAGGCTTTTGTCCCGCCCTTCTGTTGTTATTAATGTCAAAAACCGGTCATTCTCCGTCAACTCCAGTTCCACCTTACGCAGATCCGACAAGTAATTAATATCGACAGCACGAAAACGTTCAACGCCATCCACTAAAACAAAAAAATCAGAATAATCGTCGATTTTTACAGATTGCTCCGGTCCCTGAACAACACCGCACTTTGCCGAAAAACGGGTAATACGCCCTTCGGAAGGCAATGATTTGCGAATCTGATCCAGATCAAAGGTAATCCCGAGGTTGGAATGCAGTGTGATAGCCGGACGTTCTGCAGTCCCGTATATTTTTCCTTTGAACTGCAAGGGGTAATCTACGTAACCCTTATCTCCTATTTTCAGCGGCAGAATCGAACCATTAAATACACCATAATAACTTTCTCCCATGGTCGGCTGGCATTCATAGAGATGCCCCTGAGAAGTTACCTGAATCGGGCCCTTGCTGCCATCAGGGATGAAAATACCATCGATATAATCCAGCTCCTGCACAGTGACATAGGGTGTTTTTCGCTGAAGACGTTCACGGGGTACGGAATCGATAAGCATTCCGCTTCGCAGGTCAATACACATATTCTGACGGCCGGTCCCAAGACCGTTCCCCCCGCCGACAATATCTGATAAATCCAGCGGTTGCCCCCGCCAGATAAAATTCGTCTTGGAATTGATCCCCTGAACAAATGTTCCGCCTTTAAAAGTGATTTCCTGAATGCTCTCCGATTGCTGTTTCACCCGGCGAGCCTGATTTTCATAGACGATCTGAGATTGACGAGTATCGGCCTTCGTCCCAGCCACCAAAGAGACCTTGCCGTCCAGAACGTGAATATCTGTATTCCCGGAATTGTCCGCGTAGACTCCAAAGCCAGTACCCAAGTCGATAATTTTGGCATTGGGGGCACTGACAATAAATCCCACTGTACGGCTGGGGACATAAGCATACAACCGGCCGGAATACAACGCAATTTCGTCGTAGGTAATGGGTTCAAAGGCACAGGGACCTTCAACTAATATCTCAGCGCCGTTGTCATATTTGATTTTTACAATACCGCTGGTAAGCCGATAAATACCTTGCCTGGTAAATAACTGTTCACCGGTTTTGGCGACAATACCTGACATATCCCACTTGGGATTAACCATATCGTCCAGAACAGCCACAGGCTCCGAGATTATTTTGGGATTCAGATGAACATAAACCAGCATAAAAATAAGTGCTGCCAAAGAAGCAAATGTGGTGAACCATGCCAAGGTGTTGAATTTCCCGTGAGATTTTTCAATATGAGTCTTGTCGGGAATCAAAGTGCCCAGCTCACATTTATCCCGAATAGCTTCCAGCGCCACCGTCGGGGCGGTTTTTTCTTCTTTCAGCAGTGCTTCCCAAAAATCGGCTGCACAGGCACCTTTTGAATCCATAAAACTGCTGACTACTTTTTGGGTATCCTGGCTGTTCAGGGTTTCATAAATGCTTCGGTGAATGCAGGATTCGATCACATACTGTTCTATATGTGACGGATCCGCTTTGAGCCATTCCAGAAGCTTTTGCCGATCTTCTTCGCTCAAAACACCATCGAAATAACAGGTCAATAATAATTCCTTATCCATGTCGTCCAGTCTCATTTATCTGTAAGGTGTGATCTACACATTCACGCAAAGATGTCCGAATGCGATGCAGCAGAATAAATACGGCATTTTGTGAGATACCGATATTCTGTCCGATTCGCCGGGCATCCATACCGCGAAGATATCGTAACTGCAAAATTTCTTTCCAGCGTCCCTGAATTTTATTCAGGCATTGATCCAATGCTTTTTTAATGTCATACAAATCTGTCGCTTTTTCCTGATATACCTGTGCGATTTTCTGTACCAGTTCATCGTCAAAGATATGCTTATCCCGCCCTATTTTTCGGTAATAATGCAGAATTTCATTTCGAGCGATCCCGATCGCCCATGCGGTAAAGGGAATTTGCTTATTGTATTTATCAAAAGAGCGAACAATCGCCATGGCTACATTTTGTAATACATCATTGGCATCTTCAAAATTGGGGATTGCAGAGGAAATAAATGCGGCCACAATGGACTGCGATTGTGTCCAATAAAGAGTGATTTCTTCTGTTTTTTTGTCCTGATCCATCTGGCAACCTTTATTTCACTTCAGTAACAGCATCCATCGCCTCCGTTACTAGTATTTTCCCACAAACGGCACAAACTTTTGATAAAAATCTGTAAATTTGAAAGCTATGTAAGAATTTATTAATCACGATACTGTAATACATGATATGCTATGTACATATATAAAGAGATTCGTCACACATTACACCTGTTATTTATTCGACATTTTTCATCCAGTATATTATTTCACCTGTATTAATTCCGCGCCATGTGAAGCGACAGTCATCTGGAATTGCCCTTCAAATTGCCCAAGGTCTCTTTGACGCCATAGATCTCGAACCGTTCGTTTTCCTGAAAGATTCAAATCGGACCATTTCGCTGTCACTGCGGCATCTTTGTCTCCCAGATTAAACAGCCCGACGGCCGTGGAACCATCTTCCAGTGGTTTGGCATAAACCCGAAGATTATCCTGTTGGCTCACCTTCAGGGCTTGTCTGCCAAGGGAATCCTGATTGACAGCCAAGACTTCGTCATTGGTCAGCAGATTTAAAGTAAATGCATCCAGTTTTTCCAGATCACAACCCAGCAGGAGTGGAGAATTTACCAGACACCACAGGGTGATATGAGTGTACTGCTCATCCGGGGTCAGCTTCGTGGGATGAGGTTCTCCCCACCCCACATACCCCACAACCAGCATATCCGGATCATTCCAGTGTCCTGGGCCGGAATACGGCGCCCATTTATCAACTCCAAATCCTTTGGGATTCATGGACTCCCAGGTATCCCTGATATCACCGGAGGTTCGCCAGCAGTTGGCAAGTTTGCACAAATCAGAGATATTCTGGAAGGGTGTGCTATTGGACAGGCTCAGGATGATATCACGGCCGCTGGACCGCAGAGCCTCATACATTTCCCTGGTTTCCGGCAATTCAATCGGATTCCAATCGTATTTAAGATAATCAATACCCCATGCCGCCCATTGTTTGGCATCGTTGATGACGAATGAATACTTGCCAATGGCCCACGGCAGTATTTTTTTATTGACATTGCCTTTTTTAGGAATGGTAGGTTTTTCCCATTTTCCCTCCGGATTTTCCGATGTACAGCCAATATAAACTGCATACGATGTAGTCCAAGGTGTCGAATAAATCCCGACTTTCAGCCCCATCGCATGAATCTCATCACACAATGCCTTCATATCCGGAAATTTTTCATTGCCCTGAATTCCATTAAATTCGCCGCCGCGTTTACCCTGCCATGCATCATCAATATTGATGTAATTCCAGCCATGATTAATCAACCCGGAAGAAACCATGCCGCGGGCACTGCGGAGTACTTTGTCTGCGGTCACCCTGCTGCCCCAGCAATTCCAGCTATTCCACCCTAACGGCGGTGTTAGAGCAATTGTTTCTCCAACCACAATTGTAAATTTCTTTTCACTGGCACCCTTTGCATTATTTGCATGAAGAATTAGAGAATACCGGCCGGGCTCTTTGACAGAACCACTAAGCTGGCCGGTTTCGGGATCCACCTGAAGACCAGCCGGTAAATGATCCACTGAAAAAGTCATCGGCCTGTCACCCGTAGCGGGAATGCGATAAACTAACGGGTGTTCCGGCCGGACACCGAATACCGACGGCCCGTTGAGTCGAGGTGCAGCCGGAGGCAGAGGAGTTCGAATCACTGGAGAGGATAACTCAGAACTGCTTACCGGTGCCTGCTGGGCAAATCCTCTCTGCCAGGACACAAAAATACACAAGACCGATAATGTCCACATTGTTTTGAACATCTTGACCCGATCTGAAATAATCCTTTGCATCATTTTTGATTTCCTTCGCACTAAAGCCAGAAATTGATTATCCCATAACCAAAGGTTCTTGTGTATTTTCTTCCAAAGGCTCGGATTTGTCCAGTTCTACAACAATAACACTATCATATTGGCTGGGTGCTGTCGGAGGAATATGAATAAACAGACTTCGTTCATGAGCATCGAATTTCAGCGAGGTCTTAGCCGGATCAGCCAGCAGATAGAAATTTTTTACCATCTTCCCTTTCATGCCCTCCATAAAAATAATTCGGTTTTCAGGCCAACTAAAGACATGAAGAAACAATTTTCCGGGTTTTTGAGTCATACAGCCTTCCACCTTAAGACGGATATTCGCCTGGGACGGCCCCGATTCAGAACCATAAATAGACTCTCCATTAATCTTGAGCCATTGTCCGACTTCCTTAAGGATGTTCGCAGATTCATCCGGAAGAATTCCCTCAGCCGTCGGCCCCACATTCAGGAGATAATTCCCCCCTTTGCTGGCAACGTCAACCAGATTTCGAACAATGGTCCGTGCGTCTTTCCAGTCATGATCATTTCTGTTATATCCCCAGTGTTTATTCAAGGTCATGCAGACCTCGAAGGCCGTGTTGAGTGTTCCTTCCGGAATCTGCTGCTCCGGCGTGCCGTAATCAGCCCCAAACCCCAACCGATTATTGATCAGGCAGGACGGCTGCAATCGATGAATCATATCGACCAGATTCTGGCCATCAAGCAGCTTCTTGCGATCATAGTTCCTGAAAGAACCGCCACCGTCAAACCACAAAATTCCAACCTGGCCGTAGTTTGTCAGAAGTTCTTCAACCTGGTCCTTCATATATTTCGCATAAACATCTAAATTGGCATGTGGATTCGAAACGCCATGATATCCGGTGGGAAATTCTTTGCGTATTTGCGAATATTTCTGCGGAAATTCGGGGTGATGCCAATCCACAACCGAATAATAAATGCAAAACATAATATCTTGTTTTTTACACTCAATTGCAAGCTCCCGCAATGGATCTCGCTTGAACGGAGTGGCATCCATGATATCATAGTCGGTATATTTTGAATCATACATGCAAAAACCATCGTGATGTTTAGCTGTAACAACCAGATAGCTCATTCCGGCGGCTTTGGCCAGGCTAACCCAGGCCTTGGCGTCAAACGCCACAGGATTAAACCTCGCAGCAAAAGCCTCATACTCTTTGACCGGAATGTCGGCTTGCAGCATAATCCATTCGGCATAATTGGTTTTACCTTTCCACTCGCCTGCTGGTAATGAATATAATCCCCAGTGGATAAACATACCGAATTTCTGCTGATTAAACTGTTCCATACGAGCTGATTTTTCTGCCAGGTATTGCCCAGTCTGAGCGGACTTGCATCCAATTAAACTACCTGCAAGAATTAAGCTTACGATCGTGACAATCCTTTGCATGGTTGAATTCTATCCTTTCACTATTGTTGTCGCCTATAACACATTTACCTTCTAAAAGCATCTCTGTGATGCCTTTAATTTCCCTGTAGGTGCTCCATCTTTCGATAAATATTATTTTTATTAAAAAAATCTTTTTCTGATGTAAAAACAAGGCTAAAATCAGATTTGTTCTTTATTCTTATTTTGTTTAGCATGACAACATCTGTATATTGTCCATTAAATCTTAAAATAATCTATTGCTTTTTGGTGTAATCTAAATACTTCTTATCAGGCAGTATTTGCAATTGTAGTTTATCTGGTATTCAAAACTCGCTAAATTTCACAGACGGTCATGAATGATAAATTTAAATCGGAAAGGCCAGATATGATTAAAAGCCATGTTTTTCTTCATATATCAATCCTTTTTTCCTCCTTATTCATTACAGCCGCTTCAGGGCAGGATTTCATAACACATTCCCGCCTTACTCATCATTGGGAATTTTTCAAAGGCGACCTTGGCGGTGTTTGGGAGGCACTACGCAGTGACTCACTGAGCGGCAATTTACCTGAATGGAAAACCATCAATATTCCGCATTGTTTTAATGCTTATGATTCAGTTGATCCGGACATGCCATACTATCAAGGCCCGGCATGGTATCGCACTCAACTGACTATCAACAATCCACATCCAAATGGGCGAACTCTGCTGCATTTCGAAGGTGCCGGCCAGAAAACGGATGTATATATCAATGCGGAGAAAGTCGGCTCTCATAGTGGAGGATATGATGAATTTACCATTGATATTACCGATGCCGTCAATCGTTATAAGAGGCTCCCGGATTTTATATCAGGCTCCAGGGATCGGATTTCCAAAAAAGGAACCATCCCGCTGGTCATTCGATGCGATAATTCCCGAGACCTCGAACTGATTCCTTCTGACCTGAGTGATTTTAATCTCTATGGGGGCCTCTATCGTTATGTTAACCTGGTTTATGTGCCTGCAATTTCGCTGGACCGAATTCATCTTCAAACTGAACGGCAAAGCGACGGAACATGGCGGATACTATCGCAGGGACGCCTGTATAATCCTCAATTATCGAAAGATGTTGTTTCCCTGGATATACAGATTCTGCAGCCGAACGGCCAGGCGATATATCATGGTCAGAGAATCCTGAATCCATGGGACAATATGGCTCCATTATTCGAGTATGCAATCCAAAATCCCATCCTGTGGTCTCCGGATTCGCCGGAGTTATATCAATGCATTGTTTCTCTTGAAACAAAAGCAGGAAAATCCTCGATTCAGGAATCGTTTGGTCTTCGGTGGTTTGAATTTAAAGAAAACGGCCCGTTTTTTTTGAACAGCAAACAATTGTTGCTTCGCGGAACCCATCGTCATGAAGATTTTGCCGGCCTGGCCGCGGCCATTCCAGAGGAGTTAATTGTTAAAGAAATGCAGATGATCAAGGATATGGGGGTAAATTTTATCCGGCTGGGACATTATCAGCAATCCCGCATCGTTTTGGAATTGTGTGACAAATTGGGTATCCTTGTCTGGGAGGAGATTCCCTGGTGCCGTGGCGGGCTTGGCGGCGAACGTTATCAGCAGCAGGCCCGAGACATGCTGTGGGCCATGATTGACCAGCATTTCAACCATCCGTCGGTGATGATCTGGGGACTGGGCAATGAAAATGACTGGCCGGGTGATTTTGAGCAATTTAACAAAGACGAGATTCGGGCCTTCATGCAAGAATTGAACGACTTGTCGCATCAACTGGATCCATCACGCAAAACCGCAATCCGCCGCTGTGATTTCTGCTGTGATATTGTCGATGTCTATTCCCCTTCCATCTGGGCAGGCTGGTATCGCGGTAAATTCACGGAATACAAGCCTGTGTCGGAAGCAGCGATGAAAAAAGTCAAACATTTCCTGCATGTAGAATGGGGTGGAGACAGCCACGCAAGACGTCATTCTGAAAATCCATATACCGTGCTCAGGGATATTCAGACCACCGGACAGGCAGACGAACGCGGTCTGGATTATATGATGACCGGCGGCAGTGCACGTGCATCTAAAGATGGAGACTGGTCTGAAAGTTATATTTGCGATCTGATTGATTGGCATTTAAAAGAGCAGGAGACGATGGACTGGCTAACCGGAACGGCATACTGGATATTTAAGGATTTCTCAACTCCGTTACGGCCGGACAATCCAGTGCCTTATATGAATCAGAAAGGTGTCGTTGAACGGGACTTGACACCTAAGGAAGCATATTATGTGTTTCAGTCGTACTGGACTCAAAAGCCAATGGTACGGATATATTCACACAGCTGGCCGGTTCGATGGGGCAAAGACAAAGAAAACAAAACCGTCAAAATCTATTCCAATTGTTCCGAGGCGGAATTATTCGTCAACGGCAAGTCAGCCGGAAAAAAACAGCGCAACAGCCTGGATTTCCCCGCCGCAGGGCTTCGCTGGTCCGTTCCATTCAAAAAAGGAATGAACAATCTGAAAGCCGTTGCCTGGAAAGATGGCGTAGAGGTTTCGGATGAAATCACATTCCGTTATGAAACCAGGACCTGGGATCAACCCGCAAAATTTGTTTTGAAGGAATTCCAGCGAAGGGGAGACAGCGTAACCATTCAGGGGCTTCTGATGGATAACAAGGGAATCCTCTGTCTGGACGCACGTGATTTTGTCCAGTTCGGCCTGACAGGCAACGGAACACTGCTGGATAATCTTGGCACTTCGCGGGGAGCCAGAAAAGTTCAGCTCTATAATGGGCAAGCCATGATTGATGTACAGCTTAACGGGGGGGCATCGACAGTCAGCCTCTCATACAATGGCTTTCCAACGGTATTTCTGAATATTGAATCCTTTTCCAATAAGACCGATCTGAAAGAGGCCTCTCGGCGGGAACGGGCTTTATATGTAGCACAACTGGATCGGGAACGAATCATAAAATTGGCAACCTCCTGTTTGGATATAAAACCGATTTCACTGCGGGATTTTCCTGCTCCCCCTACATCCAAGGCCGGACCGGGCGACTATTATTCCATGGGTGATTATTGGTGGCCCAATCCGGATACTGCCAATGGCCTGCCTTACGTGCAGCGCGACGGTCAGTCTAATCCGGATAATTTTTCTCAACACCGTATGATGCTGCGAACGTTCCGCGATGCAGTGTCCGCACTGGCCGCCGCTTATGCCCTGGACAAAAATGAGGAGTACGCCAACAAGGCTGTTGAGTTACTGAATGTATTTTTTGTGGATGCGGATAAACGCATGCATCCACATCTGCTGTATGCCCAGGCGATTCCGGGAGTTACAGATGGCCGTGGCATCGGCATTATCGACACGCTCCACCTGACAGAAATCCCGCTGGCGATTGAAGTTCTGAAAACGTCGAACGCCATGACACCGGAGATATTGTCGAGCCTGAAAAAATGGTTTGCTGATTATGCCGAATGGATGATCACGCATCCCAACGGCATCCAGGAAATGAATGCCGCCAACAACCACAGCGTTGCATATCTGGTCCAATTGGCGGCTTTTGCGAAATTAACTCAGGATACGAAAATACTATCTATGATCCGCACCCGCTACAAGGATATAATTCTCCCCTCACAGATGGACCTGGATGGCAGTTTCCCGGCAGAACTGGCACGCACTAAACCCTACGGATATTCGATCTTTCAGTTGGATAATATGGTATTACTATGCCATTTGCTTTCCATAACGGTGGCTAAGGCTATATAATCCGTTCATCATATCCAAGATTCTTGATTCAATCGCATTGGGACTAATACCTTGAATAGCCGTCGATATACTTACCTAATACCGACTGAAAATGCTTTCATTCAGAAAGAGAAGCGGAAGGTGTATATTGGATTCAGCAAATTCATCTCTCTAAGCAGCAACGGGCACTGTTAATCACATTTTTCTCACTGTCTCATTTAGTCTTCGGCTACGAGTTGCCCGATTGCACAACAATAAAACATTCGCCTTGAGAATCACATCCTTTTACTTACCCCATACGTGCTACTTAACCGTCCATTCAAGGATGCTTGCAGAGAACTGCGCAGGCTGAGCGTCCGGTAAGGCCAGATAGGGATCAAGGAACGCATCCTGAAGGTCAGCTTCCAGCCGCAGGCCATCCGTAGTTACCGGCTCAAAGGTTACTCGGTTATAGGTGTCAATTTCAACTCTGTAGGGTTCCTTATTGTTAACGGGAACCCAGTTATCACCTTCCTTGTAGAGCAAACGCCACGCCTTGGGTTTTCGTTCAATGGTGCCAAACCGGTCATACCAGTATACCGAACTGCTGGAGATTGCTTCTGGCTGTTTGAAGTCGTACTGCACCCATTCGGTGGTCCCCGTCCGTCCACCCCAGTTAAACACGCCATGGGAGGCATCGGCAGACCGTGCAGGTTCGATCTGATCTCGCAGTGCCTGGAAGTTTCCTTCACCGGTCGAAGACGTAACCGTGCTTGCCGTAGCGATACTCGGCAGCGGCGGAAGGACGGCTCGGTTGGGATCGCGCAGAAACCAGACTGCCATCGGCGTAGAGCCGCGATTGGCACGCGCGTAGTACGGAATCGCTGTTACGCGGTGGGGTTTCACGATGGTCTCCTTCGAACCCTGAGGACGGGAAACCAGCTTAACGTCACCGCTGATTACGGTCACACCATTTAGTAAGTCCCCCTTGTACATCGTACTGAAGCTCGTGTCTTCGGGGATTAGAATATTGGCCACATTGTCTACGCCGGAGTTGTCGATTCCCTCAACGCAGTAAACGATCGGTCCTCGTTCCAGCACCACCCGTCCGAGGTCATCCTTCACGCGTTCATTGGCCGCCAGGCGGCGAACTGACATCGGCAGATCCATTTCGATGGTATCGCCGGCTGCCCAATCGCGACGGATGTTCACAAAACCCTTGACAGGACGTATGGAAACGTCCTGCCCGTTAACTCGGATGCTGACCGGTTCATTCGAACGGTCTAGGTAGTAGTACAGGTCCGATGGAACCGGCCGGTTTTGAACCCAACCCGGGACCCTGAGGGCAACTGTGAACTCCGCCTTCCGGGCTGGCTCCAGACGCAGTGTGATCCTGCCGACCCATGGGTACCGGGTCTCTTGAACGAGGCGAACCGGCATGCCCTGTACATCGGCATCCATTTTGCTGGAGACGAAGAGATTCACGTACAGCGTATCTCCCTTTTGGGCATACAGGAAACTGGAAACCGAGGGGATGATCCTCGCGATGTTGCTTGGACAGCAGGCACAGTCAAACCATGATTGACGAAGCCCGCCGCCAGATTCGAGTGGATTTGGATAATAGAAACTGCTTCCCTTCAGGCAAATCCCTGTCAACACACCATTATACAGTGCACGTTCCATTACATCGATGTACTTCGCATCACCCTGTCTCAGGAACATCCGGTGGTTCCACAGAACCATCGCAATGGAACCGCAGGTTTCATTATAGGAGGATCGGTTCGGGAGAAAGTACTCTTTATCAAATGCTTCCCACAGCCCCCCGCCGATGCCGCCACTGACAGCCATTTTTCTGCCGACAACATTGTCCCACAAGCAGTCGACAGCCTCCGCATAAGCTGCGTCGCCCATCAGGGCCGCAATATCGGCCATGGCGGCATAGCCGTACACAGCCCTGACCGCATGGCCAACCGCTTCACGCTGCTTTATGAGCGGAATGTGATCCTGATGGTACCAGTTTCCGTTGTTTCCACGTTGATCGAGGAAGAATTTGGAGAGGTTCAGGTAGTTTTCATTACCCGTAACTGAGTAGAGTTTAACCAGGGCCAACTCAATCTCCTGGTGTCCTGGGGGGTCGTTATGCCGGCCCGGACCGAAGGTTTGATTAATTTTATCGGCAAATCTGATAACGAGATCCAGCATATCCCGTCTGCCGGTCGCCTGGTAGTGAGCAACGCCAGCCTCAATCATGTGACCGGCGCAATAGAGTTCATGCATATTGTCGATGTCTTTCCACTGTCGTTCCATCTCCTTCCTGACCTGGTAGAATGTATAGAGATAGCCGTCATCCATCTGCGCCTTGCCGAGGATCTCGATGAACTCTTCAAGAAAGGCCTGGTGTTCTTTGGAAAGCGGTCCCCGGAGAGAGTAAGCCATTCCCTCCAGGATCTTGTAGACATCAGAATCGTTAAAGAAGCTGCCCTCGAATTTCCCTTCCTCCATATCGGCGGCAATTCTAAAATTCTTCAGACGCCCCGTTTGTTCGCACTGGTCGAGAACATGGGCAATTGTCGTCTGATAATGAGCATCGAGACGCGTTTTCCAGAAGTCGCTTACGATCTCTACATCTTTAAAAAGAATCGGTTCAATGGGGTAGTATCGGATGTGCTCCGCTTTGACAGGAGTGAAGAAGAAATTGATGCTTAAAAGTACAAGGCTCACTGAAATGGTTGTGTGTCTTAACATAATCGTCCTTTCATATGTTTGCCATTTGAGATTTTATTTTGTCCTTATGAGCTATAGAATGACGACCTCCGGCAGGCCGCAGGGAAAGTTTTTCTGTATCTGAATCTCCAGCCAAATTGCCTCCATTCTAACCGGATTATACTCAGTGATGTTGTATCGATCTTTATGGTCTGTGTACTCATTCCGATTCGAGATCGGTTCGTCCTCCCAGTGTTCCTTTCCCGGGATTCTCCAGTTTTCAGGTACTTGACAGGTACCCAGCCCGGTATGATTGAATCAGCAAATCTTCACAGCGGAGACTTCTCCAATAACTCCAGCCAATGCTTTCATTTACCCGGTTATCATTTTCGAGTTTCCATGGGCCCCAGCAGTCTGATTTCATGCAGACAAAGGCCATACCGCCCCCCGGGCGGATTGATCTTGAGCTGTATTCCGTTAGCCCAGTTGCTGAAATTGGCTGAATAACACAGCCAAAGCGTCCGGCCGTCTTCACTGATGAATTTGCTTGGGAAATTCAGAAAGTAGGCCTGTTCTCCAAAGTCCCTCATGTAGGTCACCATCCGCCAGGGACCGGTCAGCTCATCGGCTTCCAGGATATAGGAGTTCATGTTGGCAACGGTCGGCCAGCCGTCAGTCACACACATCAGGTACTTTTTCAGTCCCGGAACATAAGTAGCCGTAACACATCCCATGTGATTATTCCACTCGAGCAGGGGTTTAATTTGCCCAAAATCCCTGGTCCACTGTGGCCTGCCATCCTTATCATACCCCGCAAAGAACTCCCAGGCGTTAATATCATTGATCGTCTGAGGACTGGGAATAACTCGGGCCAGATAAACCTGGTCAGCGGATATCCAGCTCAGGTTTGCATGCGCAAAGTCCTCATCGCAGGGCCTTGTTTCATACTGCTGACCATTCTTACCAACCTGAATGCAGGGTCGGGGCTCGGGATCATCTGCTTGGGCCCCCATCCCAAGCACATACGCCTTGCCATCCGGAGCGTAATGCATGTTCTTGCCAAAATCCACAAAATGTGGAGCTCCCATCTTCACAGGCCCCAAATATTTGTTGGGTTCGGGAAACAGAGGCTTTTCAGGCGAAAGCGGCGGAGCCTGCCAGGTCTTGCCGTAGTCACGAGAAAGATGGAATCCCAGCATGGGCCCAAGATTCGGCCAATTCCATGTGTACCCTCGATGGTTATAGCTGCCATCTGGTCCCAGGCAGTAGGTTCCGTAGTACCAAATCCCGTTATACACCAGTGAACCGGCAGGATAACGCCCCTGGTAAGGCAAGGCGCTGGCGGTTTTAATCGGTGATGTATTTTTAATGATCAGGTTCAAGGGGTCACTCCCAATCATTACGGCATGGCCGGTTTGAGCATTAAGCCCCCCATCCTTGCCGGAAGAAGACGTCATCCCGTCTGTCGTTCCATCGGTCCAAGGCGAGTAGAGGTTGCCGTCGGATGCCCAGGAAGGGTAAAACGTATCCCCGCAATGGTAGTCGCTGTGACGGCCGGTAAACTCCACTCCTGTCAAATCATCGGATTGCTCGAAAGGACAGCCAGTTGGCACTTCAGATTTCCAGATGAAAGCCCCCTCCTGTAAACCGTTAGATTCGGCAAAAACAATACCATCAACAGAAGATGCAATGAAGAGGAAAATCAGCGTGCTCTCATAAATAATTACTTGTCTCATCACGAAATCCTTCCATTTCAGATTCGATCTTTATAGACAAAGCAGATCGTATACGAAAACCTATGCCCCTTAAATGGACTTTATGGCCATTTTGATGGATTTATCTGCAAATTTTGTTGCTCTTATGGCTCAGTTCATGAGTCTCTCGACGCGCCTCTACCAGGCATGGATCATAACTGAAGCTGGCAATAATCAACTTGCCAGAAAATACCTTGGAAGCAAACCTCGAAATATTTGATAAAATTGGGCATAAAAGTCGACAAATTTAAGAGTTATGTGCCGTATCAAAAAAACAGACAGCGAGATCGTGCTATTTTATGTCGGAAAATGAAAAAACTGAATGAAAATCTTTAAAATTCATCCCTCGCTTAGTTCATTATAGCCCTGCCTTATGAACAAACAATATCTCATCAATTCTGCTCTATTATATCCACATATTAGACTCTATTGCTTAAATTAAACATATTTTATAAATATTATCCAAAATGCGGATCGACTAATGAGATTTTAAAAATCAACAGGATTAGAGGTAAATCAAATGAAGAAACTCAACCGTTCAATCACAAAAAATCTCACACGGCGTGATTTTCTGCGGGCAAGTGTTGGTGCTGCATTAATGCAGTTACCAGCAATTGCCGCAAAGAAAAAAGCTGACCGTCCTAATATTCTCTGGTTGTCGGCTGAGGATTTCAGCCCGCATCTGGGGTGCTATGGCGATCCTAATGCCAAAACGCCTGTGATTGACCAATTTGCCAAAGAAGGTGTTCGCTTTACTCACGCCTTTAAGCAACCAATTTAAAATGATTTCCTCTTTAGGACCTTTTATCATAATGCAAAGACATTGGGCCCAAGTTCACGCACGAATTTTCAACTGATGTCATCGAAATCTGTATTTTATCTACTTAATGTCACCTTTTGAAAACGTCCAATCCATCAATACTTCCCCATATTTACGGCAAAGGCGGATCCATTCAAATTCGATTATTCCCTCTGACTGTGCCGGATCGATCCGGAGGCAATTTAAAGGACCGTTCGGGGTAAAATTTAATTGATATTCATGCCATTCGTCATCTTCCATAATGTCGAAGGGAAGGCTCTCATCAATATTGAAAACTGCATCCTGACTGCTTTGAAAATAGCATCTACCTGCCGTTTTAGCCGAGGATCGCATGCGAAACCGGAGACACATCGAATTCGATACAAATGGGATATCTTCGGTCACAATGGAAGGATTACTACCGATGGAAGTGATTTTAAGCCGGCCATCCAGGATTTCAAGACTGGCATCTTTAAGAACCTGCCAGCCCGTACGAGGTGCTTGATAATGGGGATTTTTGATCGGAACAATCGAGCCGGTCTCTGTGAGAAATTTGTCAATCATCGCATCCAGCTCCCGGACCCTATGCGGATATATTTCAGCCAGATTATTCTGCTCCCCCATATCTTCTCGAAGGTTGTAGAGTTCATAGCTGTTCGTCCGGTCGGGACCTTCACCATACAGGCGCAGCAGTTTCCAGTCTCCGCTGCGCACCAAGGTACAGGGCACGTTCTGGGTAGCTGGCGTATAGTGCGGGTGATGACAAAAGATGGCTTTTCGATTCAACGGCTCTCCCCACAGGGCCGGCAGGAAGCTGATGCCGTCAAAAAGCTGCCGGGGATTGAGAGGTATCCCGGCTATTTCCAGCAAGGTCGGGTAAAAATCAATACTGCTGATGATCGTATCGTTCCGTGTGCCCGGCTGGACCGCACCGGGCCAGACGAAAATACAAGGAACCCTGACACCCCCCTCATAGCAATTCCCTTTACCCCCACGCAGAGGTAAATTATTGGTCGGAGTAGTCCCTCTGACCTCATCATACATGTTTCCGCCATTATCTGAGAAGAAAATAATAATTGTCTGATCTGTAATGTTAAGTTCATCCAGCTTGTCAAGCACTTTCCCAATTCCTTCATCCATGCTCTTAATCATTGCCGCCATGGTAGGACAATCCTGCTTATCACGGGGATCTTTCATTTTGTCCCAATCACCCACATAGTCCGCTTTGGCCTGGAAGGGTGCATGAACCGCAAAATGCCACAGGTTTAGCAAGAAAGGTTTATCTTTATTTGCCTCAAGAAACCCCAAGGCCTCTTCAGTCAACTGATCAGTCACATATTTGCCTTTCTGACCAGCCGGAAAATTTTCAAGCCGGTATGGAGCAAAATAACTCGGTGGGCCGGGATTTGGCGCCCCAAGATCCACATCAAAGCCCTGGTTCTTTGGCCAGTATTCTTCATCATGTCCCAAGTGCCATTTGCCCATCAGCGATGTCTTATATCCAGCGTCATGAAAAGCCTCACCTATGGTAAACTCCTCCAAGGGTAAAAAACGTCGGGATTCCGGTGTAACCATTTTCAAGCGAGGAGCAGCCGTCTTCCCCAGTAGTGGGCGCTCAGAAGGTAATGGGGGCAGGTGACATGATGGCGTAGTCAGTTTAAGACGCCCGGGGTATTTGCCCGTCAAGATACTGGCCCGGGTCGGTGAACACAGTGGACTGGCTGAATAGGCGTTGGTAAAAAGCATGCCTTTTTGAGCCAGCCGATTGATATTAGGGGTTTGATAGTACCGGCTTCCATATATTTCACTATCCATCCAACCCATATCATCGGCCAGAATGAAAATAATATTGGGATGTTTTACACCCGGTTTATTTGCCATCAGCCTTGAAAACGGCATTGCTGAGATACCAGCAACACTTAACGTCGTTTTTAGAAAGTTTCGACGAGTGATACACTGCATCTTAAGTCCCTTTTTCATCTACTTCAAATCCTTTAATTACAAGATCAATCGGACGTCCCGGAAAACCTGGCTGTCTGGCGCTCTCAGGCACCCTGCCGGATGGTAAAAAGTACCTATTCCGCAATTGCCTGGGATCAAAGTCCCTGTCCTCAAAACGATTCAACCAGTCCTGCATTATCTTACGCAGTTTTTCCTGAATTCCCCCCGCAGAGGTCTGCCCGTATTGATTATGCAGCTGGTGCGGATCCTTCTCTTTGTCATACAGGACATTTACTGGAATTCTTCCCAAGTAGCGACTTCCATCTTGCCCTTTTTTCCATTGCCCTGTTTCTCCACAGGCGTAGGTAAAACGATGAGTATAAACTCCCCTCCAGGAGGTTTCATAGAAGAACAGGGGAACTGATTCCACCTCCTCCTCCCGATTCTGCAGGACGGCTTTCGACAGGTCTTGACCTTGTACGCTATCTGGAATAGGCAATTGCAGGAGCCCTAAGAGCGTGGGCATGATATCGAGTGTCCCCAAGAGCAAATCGGTTTTTCGGCCGCGTGGATATCCACAGGGAAGACGCATGAGCATCGGCACTCGAACCGAGGTGTCTTCCGGATGATTTTTGGGCAGAGTATAATCATATGAGGAGAGGTTGTCCCCGTGATCCGAGGTAAATACGATCAACGTATTCTCGTCAAGCCCTTTTTCCTTCAGCTTGTCCATAATCCGACCCAAAGCGATATCGACCCCGCTGCATGTGGCATAATAGCCATGATATGCCTTTCGTATTGCAGGGGTATCAGCAACATTTGGTCGTAGTGTCAACCTGTCTGGATTGTATAAATCCATCAAGTCCCGGATCGTATCATAGCGCCGAACCATGGAATCACCCTGCCAACCCCAGTCGTGCGGAGGATGCCAGGAAATGAAAAGTGCAAAAGGGGCATCTGGCGTACAGGTATTAAGGAAATCCATGGCCTGTCGGGTTTGCCCAAAGACCTCCCATTCATTAAAATAAACTTTTTCGTCCTGTTCATTCCAATAGTAACATTTACCGGGGCGAAAATCCACATGGCAGTTATTCGAAAGGAATACATTATCAAAACCATATCGCATTTTGCCGGGTGGAATGGGGAGATCGCGATCGCCGCCAAGCAGATGCCACTTGCCTATATAGGCGGTGCGGTAACCGGCATCCCGGAGCACATGGCCGAAGTATTTGCCGTTATCCGCCAGGAGCGGGACATCATTCATATAAGCCCCATTGTACAGTGGATGCTGGCCGCTCATCAACATCCCCCGATAGGGAGTGCAGACCGGACACGATGAAACACAGTGGTTAAACCGGATTCCATCTGCAGCCATCCGGTCCAGATTTGGTGTAATAATATCCGGATTGCCATAGCAGCCAAGCATGTCATAGGACTGCTGATCACTGAAAACAAACAGCAGGTTCAGTTTTCTGACAGAACTTACAATCCTTTGTTCATCGGCACATCCTCCTGAAACAAAGGTTATTCCCGCCATACCGGCTATCCCTGCACTTTTAAGAAAATGGCGTCTCGTAAATTGGCCCATATAAACCTTTCCTCGAAAATTTCGCAAAGTTTCGTGCAAATGGTTTCCACTTGATAGAATACCCTTATCGATAACCAAATACAAGTATTTCATCTGATGAAGACGGTAGGCGGCGATTGCGCCTGTTAAATCACTTTCTGGACTGGTCAGATGATTCAGAAGACGCTTTAACCGGTAGAAAGTCTCGGAACAGTCGTCGTGAATCCACTGGGTTACTGTAAACAGAACAACGTTATGCGACAGGCATCCGTTCAGGGATCAATCACCTTTGAATCGATTATTCAAATCGAGTTTCCAGCAGCACCAGGCCCTTGGTACCGGACAATTCCACACACAGATCGCGTGCACCGGTCGGAACAGGCGTCTCAATTTCGATTGTGCGTCCTCTCGGAAAACGATGCTGCACATCACCGCCTGCACCATTGACAGAAATCGTCAGGACCGCTTCGCTGTCTGCGGCATTTTTGACACGATGCACCAAATGACTGCACGGCCTCGCCGCGGTGACATAATACATCGCTGAGACATTCTTCCGGTCCGGCTGCAGATCCACATTGTGGCAGGTGCCGGTAAAGTCATACGGCCCCATCAGTCGCCTGCCGCAGGTCACATAGACCGGGTCCGGATTGCTGTTGAAAATCCCCGGCAGATGCCATTTGCTGTCCGGATCATCGGCATAGCCGTCCACAAATCCTTGATACACAACATTTGGAATCAGGCCATTGTGTTTTTCGATGATGATGCCGTTTTCAGAAGCGTAGTCACCCCAACGAATGGGACCGGAGACGGTCGGGTATTTATCGTGTTTGGCGGATGCGGCATATGCCAGCAGATTTTTCAGCAGTCGCTCGGCCACCGGATCCAGGCCAACGCGATCAATCAGATTAAAGCCAGAGATCAGGATACTTCCCTCGCCTTCCACAATTTCACACATGGCCAGGGCCCCCAGGCCGCGGCCGTAGTCAGCCAGCACCGCCGTCTGCTTCAGAGCCTCTCGTCCGCCGAAGGCAAAATTCATTCGTTGCTCGCGACGAGCATCGATGTCCCACCCGGTGACAGTCCGCTCGTTAGCAGAAAATCGGAATCCCGATTCAACCGGAAAGATCCGCGGCATGCCGTCTTTGGTCTCATTCCAATTCGTATAATCGCTCCAGCGTTCTAGCCGTATCCGATCTATGCCGTCGAAGACCGGATGCCGGGGCCGTTTGGGATTGATGTGCATGCCACCGCCTGTCGGACGCATCGGAACCGAACTGTCCTTCCGGTCGGCTGTCGGCCAAAAGACGCCGATTGCGTCATCGTTCTGCATAAGACAAACCACCCTGCCGCCCTGTCGGACAAAATGGACCATCGCAGACTGCTGAGCGACCAGTTTCTCATCGACCGCTCCGGCTCCGAGCACCAAGACCTCGCCGGACTTTACTTGCAGCAAATCTGAAATCGAAACATACGAGATGTCAAGCTGCTTGAAAGCTGCTGCAGTTTTGCCGACTGTGTCATAAAGACGGTACACAGCCGGCAGATCTCCGCCCATACACGCTGCTTTCCAGTCTTTTCCTGCAATGAAAAGGTCGAAGGTGTTTTCACTGAGCACAACCTTACCCTCCAGCAGACGACCGTAAATTCTGTAATCATCCGTTTTCAGACCCATCGGAAGTGGAAGCACAACCGCCTTGCGCTGCGTGCCGTAGTACGGAACATCGCCAAGGGAAGCCAGACCGGCCGCATATTCTGCACCGGCAGCATCAATGAGACGGTATTCCAAAGTAACACCTTTTAAATCGCGATAATCTTCACTGTCGTTGACTACGTGAGCCGTCAGCCGCAGCGTCGACCCGGCGTAGACCTGACCGGTCCAGCATTCCCAGCTCAGCAGCACCGGCTGAAAGCTGATTTTGGCCTGCTGAAGAACCGGCTTAGCCTTCATCTGATCGAACGATGTAATGTCTTTCCAGTGGTAAAACAGGATGGTAAACGGTGAGATCGACGCCAAGTCTGAATTATGGCTTCGCATCCGGCGGTATATCTCGACGACCTGCTTGTAGAGGAACGCCTGATACCGCACGCCCAGCTCAGTCTGGTTTGGCGCGTTGCCCGTCCAGGCCAGTTGCGTGGAAAGCTGCTTATCGATGATGTTGAACCGACCGTCGCTGACGGTATAAGAGCCGACACACTCTGTGAGCATCCACGGCTGGCCGGGTGTAATCTGTTCAGGTTTTCGATCGTCCCCGCGATATCGCAAAAAGTCCAGAAAACTGCCGCTGTACCAGCCGTTGTAGGGATGACTGCTGTAGATGTCGCCTCCCATCCCCAGGCCGAACCCGCAGTTGCCGATATGGGCACGGTTCGGATCCCAGTCTTTTAACTGCCTGCTGCACGCCTTGAGGAAGACCGCCCAATCGGGATTTTGTTTGCTCATCTCGTTGCTAAGCGTATAGATGACCATCGACGGATGCCGCACAATATCTTCGAATTTCTGCCTGTATTCGGCCACGGCTCCGTCAATATTCTTCGTCGGACCGTCGCGGCTGCTCAGCGGCGGCACGCCGTAGACGCCCCCGAAGACCATCATCCCGATTTCATCGCATACATCCAGCCACAGATCGCTGCTGGTGCGGATAATATTAATGTTGTGGGCCTTCAGGCAACGGACATAGTCTTCAACAAACGCCCGACTCATCCCCACGTCCTCCGGCACGCCGCGACCCGGCGGATTGATGGAGTTGCCGCGAAGAAAGAGCGGCTTGCCGTTCAGCCAAAACCGGCCGTCGCGGGCTTCAAAGGACCGAAATCCAAACCGCACGGTCTTTGCCTGCAACGACTCCGACGCTTTGCCAATCCAAACCGTCAGCTCATACAGTGTCGGCTTGGGTGGACTCCAAAGCCGCGGCAATAATCCTGTCAGGGTCTCACTTGCCTGCGTCGGTTGACCGGGTTCCAAGTTTACCGTGCCCAGCTTCCCCTGCCACAACACCGACTTGTCATCAAGACAGATAATGCGACCGTTCAGCTCAGCCTGCCCGGCAGCCCCTTGAACCGTCACATCTATCCGCACCCGGTCAGCACCGGCAAACGGTAATAGTTTTGTGATAACGGCATTGTCGGCCGCAAGCATCGGCTGTACCGTGATCCCCCACAACACAACCCCCGCAATGTGCAGCAATACGTAATGTAATCCCTTAACCTGCATCGTCTCTCCTATAAAAAAATGACATGCATGAGCTTTACTCAAGCCAGAATTTGGTGCAGACAGCAAAATCCAGAAGGTCGACACATCCGTCAGAATTCAGATCGCCGCCGGTATGGCCGTCAGTGAGCCAGTATTCGGTCGCCAGGATTGCCAGATCGTTGAGCCCGGTCGCTCCGTCGCCGGTAAAATCGCAGATCTGCGAGCCGACCAGTTCGATCCGATGAAAGACCAGACCGGTGCTCGAGCCCCAGTCATGCTGCCCTTCGTCGGCCTCAATCTCCAGCTTTATATTGGTCCCTGCAGGAATCACCGACGTCGGCATAAACGCCGACACCAGACGCTGTCCGGCCGTAAGCGTTACCCATCCGGACGCCCAGCCATTGATGTGAATTCGATAGCCCAGGGTCGCCGAATGCCGATTGGACACCTCCACCTTAACCGGGCTGCGTCCTATATCGTAAGCCGTCCGCAGATAGAGCGGGCACCTTTCACGCGATGCGGTGTTGTCCTGTTCCAGATACCCCAGGCTGCTGGCAATCTTCATCGTGCCGCGAAACATCCGTCCGTCGCCTTCCTTGTCAACCAGGTACAGACCCTGCCGAAGGGGAGCAAAAAACAGTCCGCCCTCGGATTCAAATCGGCTCAGCTCAATCGTATTGCCGATCTGCACATACTGAAAATGCGGCGAAGATTCCATCGCATACGCAATCAGGTTACCCAGATAGCGGGCGGCCTTTGGGTCTTCCCGATATCGCCCCACCGTCCGAAGCTGGCTGAGGATACAGCTTCCTCCCGTGCCGCCGTTTGGAAATACCTCCAGCAGCACTGCTTCAGACAGGTGCTGGCCGGCGTTGCCCAGCACAGCAATCCCGTCCATATCGCTGTCAGTGAAGCGGTAATGGCGATTGTACAATGTGCGGTCTTCCGGCAGTGAAGAACCGTTGCGGTTCCAGATTCGAAAATCGCAGTGCTTCAGGCCGTTCATCAGGGTACTCAGGTACGGCCGTTCGATATTGACAAAGTCTTCGCCGCCAGCCCCGGACAGAGACAGGCCGGTTTCCAGCCACGAACTGCCGTTGAAGGTCGATTGGGCGGAGCTGCTTTCCTGCTCCAGAATCAGAATGCGATTTCCGGCGGCCATAAAGTCCCTCAGCATCGATTCGGTCCCCACAACGGTCGCATCAAAACTGTCTTTGCCGATAATCAGAAGCTGATACGCAGACAAATCACTACCGGTTTGTCCGGAGATGGTCAGGGCGTCAACATAGCCGTATCGTCCGGAGCCGCCCTGCATTCGAAACCGCAGTCGAAAAGCCGTGTTATTGGCCGCAGCGGCGGGCAGCGGGTAGTCTTTTGTTGTCCAGCCGGCCGCATCCGGACCGCTCTGTTCCAGAAGGCGCCAGGCCGTACCGTCATACCATTCGCAGAAAAACAGGTCGTCTGTTTCTAGATCGGCCAGATTACGCACATAGCGAACGTTGACGGCATTGCTTCCGGCGGTACTGACGGCCGTCTCGATGGAATCCTGGGTGTCCATCTTGCAGGAACGGCTGCCGTCATAGGCATAGCCGGAACAATACGTTCCGCTCACTGTCCAATTAACAAAGCAGTCTTCAAAGCCGTCAGACAGCAGCACACCGCCGAACTGAAGCTGACTCAGACGCACCGGATTCAGCCCCAGCGTGCGCAGTTGGGCTTCCGTCTGTCCGGTTGTATCGTACAGAGCCACGGAATACTGAGCGGCATCGGGAATCCGCATCCATTCCCGCCGGGCAACAAAGAATTCCTCTTCGCTGTCGGTTAGCGACTCCGCATTCAGCAGCAGCCGTGACCGGAGACGAAACATCCCCTGCTCGGCCGACCCAGGCACCTCAATCGTTACCGTATGATCCCAACTGTCATAGTAGGCCACCGACGGCACAGCAAACTGTCCGGACCACACCATCGCATCAGAGGGCGAAAGCAGTTCCATTTCAAGCGTTGTTGACGGCAGCAGCGTCTCGAAACGGACCTTGTCGTCGTTCATCACATACACCCGCACGTCCGTCGAATCGCCCGCGTACAGATTCGGGTACGGACTCCGCACACTGATATGCACCGGGGCATAGGCCTTGCCGATCTGGTCCATGACCGGCTTGGCGTACTCCGTGATATCCGTCGGGTCGTGCAGATAGGCATAGGCATAGCCGTTGGTAAAGGGCATTGCCCCGCAGAACGAGCTGTCCGGCCCGCGGCCGCGCCGTAGCGTCTCGACCACCTGCCGGGTCAGATACGATTGATACCCCAGCGAATCGTCGGAAAAAGCATAGCTGTGACCGACGTTGCGAAGCAGGTTGGCAAGCTGTTTGTCCGCGTCAGCCCGGTAACTCATATTCAGCGGGTCTTCATCGGTATACGAGCCAACACATTCACCCAGCGTAGACGGATAAGCGTTGTCGATTTCATAATTGTAAAAGCCGTAGACCGAGCCGCCGTACCAGCCGCGATAATTGTGAAAGCTCAGAAAATCCGATCCGGTTTTGGCTGCCAGGTCGCCGCCGTTATAGTACTTGCCCGTCCAGGTCAGAAACATCAGCCGCGACGGATCCAGGGCCTTGGCGGCAGAATAAATGGATTGGGCGCTGTTGGTCATTCCCGGTTCGCTGAGAACCCATTCGTTGCCAAGAATCCACTTGACGATACAGGGGTGATTGCGCAAGCGATGAATCTCGCTCTCCAGCCGGCTGAAGTTGTCCAGCCATGTGTTGGCATCCGAAGTAGCCAAACCGGAATACGGCCCGGTCATGACCATAATCCCCGCCCGGTCGCAGGCCTCAAACCAGCTTTGCGAAGCGCCTTCATTGAGACGGACAAAATTGACATTCAGCGATTTTAACCGCTGGATATGCTGCTGAATAAACGACGGATCGTCCGAGACAGAAAACGGAATCCGCATCGGCGGCGTTCGATGCCAGGCAAACAGATACGTCGGTTTGCCGTTCAGATGAAAGTGTTTGCCGACAACCTCAAATGTGCGAAACCCGATTACTGTATCTTTCTGCATCACGACCTGGTCGGCGTCGTCAAGCAACTCCGACCGCAGCAGGTATAGGTTTGGCGCCTCGGGCGACCAGCATTTCGGCGAAAGGCCGGACTGCTGATAGCTGAGGGTCTCAATGCCGCCGGCGGGAACGTTCAGCGGACTGCTGAGCACCTCGAGGAGGGGGCTTTGCTGTGTGTCTTCATCCTCATAGAGTCGATGCCGCAAACGGACACTGCGCGGCTGTATATCGACATTGGAAATTTCGACGGCCACCTCCATCGCATCCATCGTCGTCGACACGGCCAGCCGGCCGAAAGCAAACGTATGCAGCAGCGATTCTACGCGAACATTATCAATGACAAAGCTGCTTTCGTTTCCGGTTCCCGCAAAACCGATCTCATCAAAAGCCGTGACTGTTGCACTGGTGACGGTTTCAATCGTCTTAACACCGTCCAGTGTATACGTCAGTTTCAGCCCGCCGCTCAGAAGGGTCAGACTGAACTCGGCGCTGTGCCGGGCGGCATCGTCAATACTGCCGAAATAATCGTCTGTGGCGTGATATGACAGGTCGCCGCCGCCGATAAAGCTGTTGGTTTCACCCCGTTCCCGAACCAGGCGAACCGTATTCAAAGCCCCCAACGACTGCATTACAAAAAAGCCGGTGTCATCGGCTGCATTGGCCGATGAGGAACCGCTTACGGCGTCGCTGTCTTGCAGGGTTCCGCTGGCATTGAAGATACCGAAGCGAAACCCGTTTTTCAGACTGCCGGAGCCGGTAATGCGAAAATCAAATCGCAGCATAATTGAATCGCCGATGTTTTTCAGTTCCACGATATTGAAATGCGTCAGGATGCGGCGCTGGTACGACGAGGAATCGACCTCCAGAAACAGCGCATTGCCGCTGCCGATTCCCGACGAATCACTGGCAACATACAGCGTGCCCCCGCTGGTGCGGTACCAGCCGTCGCGACTGCCGTCCTGAAAATCCTCGCTGACCACGACCTGCCCGTAACCGTCAGCAGTGAGAATCATCATCGCAAGTAGCATCAATGTCTGCCTGAGCATTGTTTCCCCCATCTATTTACTGATTATTATGGCTTAACTGTGACAAAAGGAATTTCAACTCACCCCTGGTCTGCCCGTCGCGGTCAATGATCCGATAGATGACCGATGGATCCCGGGCGGTTGTATAAACATCAGCAGGCCAAGGGACTCTGTCGACCGTTCAGACGCGCAGTTTGTTTCTGCGGATTGCCGCCAGTCCGCCCAGTCCCAGCAGCACCAGCGTCGTCGGTTCAGGAACCGCAGTAAAAGTCACGTCCACATTATCAATCACAAAATTACACGTGCGGTTGGTGCCGGCAAAACCGACCTCGTCAAACCGCGACAGCAGCGACGCACGATCGCCGTCTTCGTCAATCATATACAACTGCCCGTCCAGCAGCAGTTCCAGCACCATCACATCAACAAATGAGCCCGGATTCTGTGTACTGGGACTGCTGACTCGCGAAACGGTAAAGACCGCGGTGTGCTTAAGGGCATCGGCGATGCCTACGAAATCATCGACCGTCAGGTGATAATCCAGATCGGTCCCGCCCATAAAGCTGGTTCCGCCGGCCTTTTCCTCGACCAGTCGTCCCCGAGTGGGGGTTCCGACCGACAGGGAGGCAAAATAGCCCTTATCATCGGCGGCATTGACGCTGGACGAGCCGCTTCCGGCATCTTCAGTCTGCAACGTGTCCATCGAATCGAACAATCCGAATCGGAAACCGGTGTCCTGATCGCCCGTTCCGGTTATTCGAAAATCAAAACTCAGACTCACCGAATCGCCCACATTGGCCAACGCAACAGCTCCGAAATTGGCCACCAATCGCCGCTGCGTGCTGCCGCTGTTGATGTCCATAAACAGGCCATTGCCGCTGCCGATGCCGGCGGAATCGTCCTCGACCGAGACAATTCCGCCGCTGGTCATATACCAGCCGTTACGGTCGCCATCCTCAAAATCGTCCCAGAACGCCGTCGTCGCCGTCGCTGAAGCAGCAAGGCATACCGTCAACATCACACTCATCAGTCTTTTCATCATTCTGCCTCCATAAAAAATAGGTTCATTGCGGTCGAAATACCGCATAATACACAGGATTTCGAATACCTGAATACATTAACCTCAGCACCTCCGTTAATTCACATCGTAATCACATCAAGGCTGCAACTCACGAAGGGCATTTTCCAGTGCGATCCCGTCATACGCCTTGTCTTCCCAGCGGTCCATCTCAATATAGTCCAGCAGCGCCTGCCGATTGTTCAGCAGAGTCATATTGACATGTCCGTCCCCGAACAGGGCATTGACACCGTAGGGCTTGCTGCCTTTGCGATGCGCCACGGTCAGCAGGCTGTCAAACACCAGCGGCTTCTGACTGACCTGGGTCAGGCGGACCTTATGCCACATCCAGTACATATAGTTTGACCGCACACGGGCTTCCCCGGCCGGCACACCCCAACCGCTCAGGTCGGGCGGTAAATGCTTGACCAGGTTGGACGTATAATACGCCAGCCCGCTGGACGGATTGCTGTTGGCAATCTGAATCTGGGCGGTCTGACAGTAAAACACTTTCGCAACGTCGACAATCTGATCACTGAACAATTTGCCCAACTGAACGGGCCTCAACTGTGGTTCGGCCATATCCAGTCCCGTGAAATACCCCTGCCACGGCTGATATCCCGTACTTGTGCCGTTCGGATACTCGTTGCCGTTGTAATGCACATGGAGCGGCGTCTTTTGGTCATAACTCTGGACATACACATGCAGTCCCGCACCGAGTGATTTCAGATTCATGCTGCACGTCAGCCGCTGGGCATGTTCCTTGGCCAGTCGCAGCGACGGGATGACAATGCTCAGCAGCAGCGTAATGATCGCAATCACCACCAGCAGCTCAATAAGCGTAAATCCTTTTTTGCTTCTCATGATACGTCCTTTTGATGAAACAGGGCGGCCTCCCGGCGGCGTTGCCGGGAGGCTGCACATCGCTATCAATTTACACCTTAAAAACAGTTCCCCAGGTCACGATCATCGCAGTCCAGCCAGGTCTGGGCCAGGCTCGAAAGCGTCGCAAGACTGTATGACGCCTTCCAGCCTTCGCTCAGGACCGCCATATCCAACAGGTCCACCCGGCAGTCCTTATTCAGGTCACCCGCCAGGGCCGGCGACGTGCAGGTCTGCCAGGGCTGTCCGCCGTCGGCGGCGTACATCGCTTTGACCTGTTCGACACTCAGGGCATAGTCATAGATCCGCACCTCGTCGATCAGGCCGGTGAAGTATTCCGACGGCGCGTTCTGGCGGCGCCCGATATTCAGGGGCGTCACAATATCCTCCGGCGAAAACGCAACATTGTTAGACTGCCGCAGCAGCGCCCCGTTCTGATACAGTCGCATCACGCCATCTTCATACGTCAGTACGGCATGCACCCATTCCCCCTCAGCAAAAGTGCCTGTCTGGGCCTGCTGATAGATTCCCGGGCCGTTATACCCGCTGCCGACCATCGCCGCCAGATTCCCGTCGCCGTTGCGGACACGGATGAACCAGCCCAGGCCTGTACTGTTGTTGGGCCACTTGTCCAGAATTCGGCCGCCCGTGGCAATATCCTGACAGTTGAACCAGACCGACACGGTCAGAGCCGGATCCGAACCGAGGAACTTGCTGTAGGCGACATAATCGCCCGTGCCGAACAATTCCAGACCGCCGGATCCGAGTCTGGTCTCGGACGCGGCGAACCCCGCATTCGGATCGCCATAGGCAATCCCCTGATAACCAACACCTACGGCACTGTTCAGAGCCAGATTCGGATCAGCATTTTCAAAATTGATATACGCTTCCAACCCGTCAAACCCTTCGGGACGGACTTTAACCAGCACATCGTCACTGACGCTTTTGCCGAAACTGTCGGTTGCCGTCAGCCGCAGCAGATAATCGCCCAAGCCGGGCAGGGCCACCTTCGTGGCCGCCGCATCGACCGGATCAAAGGTCACGCCGGCATTGCCTTCCAAAATGGACCAGGCAACCGTAACCGGGTCCGTATCCGTAACCGATCCGTCAAGTACAACACTATCGGCAGGCAAGAGAATCTTCTTCTGCGGGCCAGCGTCCACCAGTGGAGGCACATTCAACCCGGCCAGTTCGCCGATTTCGGCCAGCGTCAGCACACGATTGTAAAGCCATAAATCATCGATAGCGCCATCCAGATACTGCTGATCGGCCATCGGGCGTCTACCCACGAAAAATGGAATCGTAGGATTGGGGAACACCCGGTAATTGGTTGTCGAATCCAGTTTAAGCAGGCCGTTGACGTAGAACTTCACTTCGTTGCGGTCGCCTTCAATATACCGGAAGGTCAGCGCTACATGGGTCCACTCCCCGGGAGTGTAGGTCGCTTCCGTCATATTCCAGGCCTGATAGGTATTGAACCGTTCGCCCATCCAGAGCTTGAAATAACTGGCATCATCAAACCACAGCCGCCAGCCCTGTTCTTCGCCGTCGTAGTTGGGGAAATTGCCCCCGACTTCCATATCCGCCGCCTTGTCGGCGCGAACCCAGGCCGCAAACGTCAGGTCGGTCACATCCGAAGCCAGCCCAGGGGCATATTCCAGATAATCGCTGGTCCCGTTGAATTCGATCGCCCCGCTGCCGATTTTGGCTGAGGCCGTATAGAACGGCGAGCCGTGAACAGTGGCCTGATATCCCCAGAACGTCACATCATCCGGATGGGTATCGTAAGCCATATGCGCCAATTCGCCGTTCCAGCCGACCGGATAGACCAGCACATTAACCTCGTCAAAAACCACAGCCGTACCGTCCGAAACGGTTGCCCGCAGCACATATCGGCCTTCTTTGCTGAACGTCACTTCGGTCTGCGCCGCGATATCGTTGCCGAACGAGACCGCCGCCGGCCCGGAGGCCATAGTCCACAGCGAATTGATCACATCCATATCCGGATCGGACGCGGTCAACGTCAGTGTCAGTGTGTCGTCGGGCAGCTGGATGGAATCGGCCGAAATCGCCGCTTCCACATGGGGCGTTCGGTTCCTGCCGAGTGCGGCAATCGCTTCGATTTCCGCAGCATCCAGGCCGTAGTTATACACACGCACGTCATCTACGGCCGCCCCGACAAGACGTCGACCGCCTGCATTGTCGGCGCCGATGGTAACCGGGTTGGTGTTGGCGCTGAGGAATCCGCTGGCAGAGGCCGAATGGTCCAGAATACCATCGACATAGACCGCCATGGTTTTTCCGTCAAACGTACCAGCCACGTGGTGCCAGTAGCCGTCCGCCACCACGGCCTGGGCATTGACGCCGTTGGACGGCTGGCCCGTCAGAACGAATTTGACCGAACCGGGATTGGCGGCCGAACTGATCAGCGCCCAGCTGTCCTTCTCAAGAATTCGGACATCGTCAAACGCAGCCGTATCCTCAACCTTTACCCAGCAGGCCGCGGTCATCCCGTACTGCAGCCCATCATCGAGACTGGGAACGGCATTGGGATCGGCATTGATGAGAATGTATTTTTCGCCGAAGAATGCGGCGGCCAGATCGGGCGATGCACCGGGCATCCAGCCGGCGACATAATTCGGGTCGCTGCCGGTCCAGGTTCCGTTGTTAATGCTTACGGCGTCAAAGACGTTGGGGTCGGTCGGCGTCAGCGTCTCAAAGTCCCAATGCGCCGCCAGGGCCTTTTCGGCCGGATCGCGCACGATAACGGTCAGAACATCGGAGCCTGTCTTGACGTTGTCATTGGCCGTCAGTTCCAGCGTGTACGTGCCCGGCGCAGTGAATGCAACTGCCGGGTCAAGAACGGTATTGTCCGGATCAAACGTCACAGCAGCCGGGCCGGTCGCGATCCAGGCGAAGGTCATCGGCTGATTTTCCGGATCCACAGCGGCACCGGCCAGTTGCAGTGATTGACCGACAAACACCACCTGGTCCGGCCCGGCATTCACGTCGGGGGCAAAATTGCTGATCTCTGAATATTCCACAAGGATATTGTCAACCAGCCCGTCCATCCCGCCCTGAAAAACAATGGCTGCCTCACTAAAGTCCTGCTTGAGCGCACTGCTGTCCGTCCAGGCCAAATTGAATTCGGCGGGAGTACCTTCATCGATCGTCACCGCCACTTCAATAGTACCCTCAGCGTAGGTATACGTCATCTTTGCCGAATGCACATTCGTATCGGTGATGCCGAATACTGCCGAGGTTCGTGCAGCCAGATCTCCGCCGCCCAGCGGACTGCTGGTACCGTTGTCTTCATAAAATTTCGAATCGGTGCCGGATCCTGTAGCCAGTCTGAAAAAATACCCCCCGTCATCGTCAGCCAGGTCGTCCACATCCACATCCGTTTCGACCAGTGTACCGTTGGCATTCAGAAGCCCAAAGCGAATGGTACTGTTGGCCAGTTCCAGAATCTGAAAGTCAAATTTCAGCGTCATCCGGTCGCCGTCACTGTCGAGAATCTGACTGGGGAAATTGGCCAGAAACAGGGAATTGCCGGTCCCGACCACGGACAGGGCATGGCCGCTGCCCAGGCCGCCGGACGTATTCACATCCAGCGTATAGCTGTAGACCCGCCACCAGTCGGCATCCTGGGCATCGGTCCCATTGGTTCGCCCGCCGTCGTCGAATCCATCCTGAATCAGGACACCCGCCTGCAGCCCGGCCGCACATAAAAGCATAATCCCTACGATCGTCCCAAAAGTCTTCATCGTCATGCCTCCTGAAATAAAGATAAAAATACAGATTGACGCCGTACACGGCCCGCTCAGGGAGCAGGCGTAAACGCAACTACTATATTGTCGACCATAAAACAGTTCAGATTATCAGCCGCTGCAAACCCCACCACATCGAAACGGGACAGCTCTTTGCTCGACGTACAGCTCAGATACCGGCTGTCATCCAGCCAGTATTCCAGCTTCATCCCGTATGAGGTGCGCGTCACGGTAAACAGCACGCTGTGCTTAAGATCATCCTGAATCCCGCCGAAGCTTTCATCCGTGGCATGATAGGACAGGTCGTCGCCGCCCATGAAACTGTCAGTTTCACCTCGTTCGCGCACGATCCGGACAATGTTTTCGCTGCCGACCGACTGCATCACAAAGAAACCCTTGTCGTCGGCGGCACGGAAAGTCGTGTTGTCCATGACATTGTCCGCGCCATGCCGGGTCATTCCCGAATCGAATAACCCGAAGCGGAAGCCGTTTTTCCAGAACCCGGCGGCTGAGGCAATCCGAAAATCAAATCGCAAACTGATTCGGTCCCCGACGTTTACCAGGTTCACCGCCTCAAAATCGGATAAAATGCGCTGATGATAATCCTGTGAATCAATAGCCAGCGACAAGGCGTTTCCGGAACCGATTCCTGCGGCGTCGTCAACAATCGACAACTGCCCTCCATTGGTCAGGTACCAGCCGTTGCGGACACCGTCTTCGAAGTCCGCAAACAGAAGAGCCCCCGAGGAGCCTTGAACGGATGACAAGTCCGGACGCAGCGGTTCTTCAGGACCGCGCCAGACCACATTGGCTTTCGAATCAATCGTCCGGGCGAACAGCCGCGGGTTGCATTCAATTGCTTCCAGACGGCCGGTGGCACCGTCCATTCGACGGGCACTGCCTGTCTCCACAAAATCGTTCCGGAAAGTTCCGTCCAGCAAAGACGATAATTGCGTCTTGCCGGCAATGACATGCAGTTCGGTTTTGCCGGAGGGATCCTGGTAGACGCCGAACTCCGTACCCAGATCTACAATTTCCGCCGATGGCGTACACACCTGAAAGCCGTGTCCTTCCGCGGTAACAATAGCAAAGAGTTTGCCGAAATCCAGCGCCATCCGGTCACCGGACAAAATCCGGAACCGGGCCGGTCCTTCCAGCGTCACGGCGGTCTGGTCGTCAAACAACAGTTTGGCAAAGCCGGATTTAAGATCAAACGGAGCGGCCTCGGCCGAAAGCCGCATGCCGTTCTGTACCCCCATATGACCGTCGGCCCAGCGGGCATGCAGGCTGTCGGTCAGCGTCGCCACTTCCCGATTGGATTTGGGCGGTGCAAACCGCGCAAACAGCACCAGAAACAGAATCGCCGCCGCGGTGGCAATGAAAGAGAGCACCGAAGATCGTCGTAACGTAATGAATTTGGCGTCTCCGTATCCGACATGTTCGATCAGTGCCGGCCGTACATCGCCGACCGGTTCGTCGTGTTTCAGCGCGGGAGCGTTTTTCTCATATTCGACCATCTGCATCAGCAGACTGGTACAGTCAGCCGGTGTGAAGTCAGACTGGGATTTTAACGCAGCGGTCATCTTGCCGTCCTTGAGTCCGAGACACGTGATCAGGAAGTCATGATAATAATCCAGCAATGCCGGGCAGGATCTGATTTCATCCTGAAGCAGTCGCGCGTCCACTTCAGTAATATTCCCGTCCAGCATCAGCAGAATCAATTCCCCCAACCGATCCGTATTGATCGCAGATTCGTCCTTCATCGTAAAATTCCACCTTCACTCAAGCGTTGCCGTACACACCGAAGCAGCACATCGTGGATGCGGGCTAGTACCTTGTACACCGCACGGGTCGAAATATCAAAACGGCCCGCAATCGTCTGAGCCGTCAATCCCTGATCATAACGCAATTGAATGAAGACCAGGTTCTTATTCGGCAGTTTCTTTACACACTCCTGCAGGGCGACCATCCGGTCGTCCAATTTGCTCAGAAATTGATCCGACTTGCCCTCGAGCATCGCAATCAGGTCGTTGTCAAATCTGCAGGAAGAATGCCTCGATTTGTTACGGAACGTCATCACACTGTACTTGGCAATCGTGATCGCCCAGGCCAAGAAATCTGTTCCGGATTCATAGGCGTCGAATTTACTCCACATCACCATGATGGTCTCCTGGAGAATATCCTCCGCCTCCGCCCGATTGGGCCACAAACTTAAAATATATGCATAAATACGGCCCTGAAGCGGCGTCATTAACATTAAAAAGCGGTCCGTTTTATCCGGTTCTTTGAAGATTACACTTGTGTCGTTGAAATTTTGCATTCAAAACCTGCCGATTGATATTCATAGGTTCTATATAAAAATGTCATCAAAGATAGATATATGAACCAAAAAAAATCAGAAAGCAAAAAAATGACACAAAACATTTAATCATAATACCATTTCCAGTCAAATTGTTCGAGTTTGAATGCGACTGTCAGCATGATGATGTTGCTGTCAAGTTCAAGTATAAATCCTCTTAAGCCCTCATTGAAGCAATTGAGGACCTTAATGCACGAGATCTCTTGTGCTTCTTAACAGAAGTTCTTTGGCCTCTTCAATGTCTCAGTATGAAAAGTAGCATACTGTGTTTCAGTAAGGCATCGAAGTGCCTTCACACAACCGTCTGAAATGATCAGGAGTGAATCTTCTTCTTTAAGGGGCACATAAATGACTTCTTCAATCAATAGCATAATTTCCAGACCTTTGAAAAGATTATCTTCGCAGCGATATTCAATATGTACATCAAACATTTGCTGGTCTGACCATGAACTGGTAGACCTATACCGCAACCGTTTACATAAAATAGTTGCGATTTTTGAATATCCTATAACTCTATTTATAATAAGTACTTGCAATCGAAAAGACTTGCTCTTTTCGGAGTTATTAGTCAGTCTTGTTGTAGTGGATTTTTAGTAAAACCGATATGTATTTCTATTTTCCATTTGACATTTCTATGTTTTTGCTATTTATATTACTGTAATATATATTACTATAATTAGCATTTAAAGGTCTTATTATGAAATTCTATAACCGCAAAGAAGAACTGAAAGAGTTAACAACGATTTATAATCAAACCAGTCAAGGTGGTCGGATGACCGTATTGACTGGACGGCGACGTGTGGGCAAAACATTGCTGGCAACCGAATTTGTCCGCCGCAAGCCCCACTTGTATCTGTTTATATCCAAAAAATCGGAACCGCTTCTGTGTGAGGAATTTCTTGGGCAAATTCGGCAGGTCTTTGAAATTCCGGTCATCGGACAGATTACACAGTTTAAAGACATCTTCCAGCTCGTTCTGGATATTTCCACACGAAAACGGTTTACCCTGATTATCGATGAGTTTCAGGAATTTTACACTATCAATCCCTCTGTTTTTTCAGAGATTCAGCATCTATGGGATCGATATAAAAGAAAATCCAAGTTAAATTTGATTGTCGTTGGGTCTGTCTATTCATTGATGAATAAGATATTCCAGGATTCCAAAGAACCGCTGTTTAATCGTGCCGATCGTCAATTTTTTATCACACCGTTTTCTGTCCAGGACACGGCGGCAATCCTGAAAGATTATCGCCAAAGCTCAACCCATACGATTTTTGATTATTATGCAATCACCGGCGGAATGCCTATCTATATCGACCTGTTGACCACGAATAAGGCATTTTCGTTTGATGCGATTTTGGATTTTGTGCTGCATGCCAATTCCCCCCTTCTATATGAGGGGAAAAATGTGCTCATTGAGGAATTCGGCAAAGAATACATTACCTACTTTTCAATTCTGTCGTTGATTGCCGCCGGCAAGACATCCCGCCCGGAAATTGAATCCATCCTGGAATGTAATATCGGGGGCTATATTGACCGGCTGGAAAATGATTTTGCCATCCTAAGCAAGTTCCTGCCGATTGACGCAAAACCCGGCGGACGTAGAATGAGGTATCGGATTCAGGATAATTTTCTGAACTTCTGGTTTCGGTTTATTTATCGCAATATGTCCGCGGTTGAAACAGGCAACTTTAATTATATCAAAGAGATTGTCCGTCGGGACTATAGCGCTTACAGCGGCATCCTGCTGGAAAAAATGGTCCGTCAATTGCTGGCATCGAGCCAAAAATACAACAAAATTGGTACCTGGTGGGATCGTAAATCAGAAAATGAAATTGACATTGTTGCCGTCAATGAGCTTAAAAAACATATTCTCTTTGCCGATGTGAAATTAAATAAAGACAAAATCAATCTGGATAAACTCCAAAAACAGTCCCAGGCAGTCCTGCAGTCTTATCCAGGATATAAGGCAGAATACAAGGGATTCTGTCTTAATTCGATTCAGGACTTTCTGGCATAAAGACGATTCAGGATGACTGCGATTAAGCTAACACCGACAGGTCAGCTTCGCTGGGTGGATGAAAACCCCGCTGAATCCTCCAGATTTTCGGAGGATATCAAAATGGCGTTTGAACACCACTAGACCGAAGGTCTTTTTGCCCTGGCAACGAATAAGGTGCAGGCTACTGGAATCCAACCTGCGGCAGGTGGCTATAATCGAGTAGGCGGGGGCATCACGGCCCCTGCCTCTCACACCACCCGGCATGCCTGCTCGGCACCAAGGCGGTTTCCTATGGTTTGGTTCTTAATTCCTGCCATCTTTGGGTTAAGCTCACCAGTTTCAGTTCTTTAAACCATATCTGATTCATCGCCTGATGCGATTGCGGTATCGCGCTGCGACGCCAGAGGCCTTTGCCACTGGATGCACCTATCCACGCCTGATATTCTGCAATACCGTAACGCATGTAGAATCGGGCGACCGTATAACGCCGTTTGAGCTGTTTGAGTTTCAGGACCCGCAGCCGACGACGGATCCAGCCATCCAGTTGCTTCAATCGCCAGGGACTTCGCAGATGGCGATAGTAGGTTATCCAGCCCGTCAGGGTCTGGTTGAGGCGAGCAATCATTTCCGTGAACTGCCCCGGCTTGTTACGCCGGGTCAGTCGACGAATCGTGTCCTCAAAACGGGAGATACTCTTCCAGGACAATCCAAGGCTCCCGTCGTCGAAACAGGCGATAGCCAAGAAAGCTTCTTTCGCTCACATGGCCGACCGCCGATTTCTCCTGGTTTACATGGAGTTTTAGTTTCTCCTGCAGGAACCGGGTCGCACTGTCCATGACCCGCTGGCCGGCTCGCAGGGACTGCACATAGATGTTGCAGTCATCCGCATACCGCACAAACCGATGCCCCCGCTTTTCCAGTTCCCGGTCGAAATCCGTCAACAGGATATTGGCCAGTAATGGACTTAAGGGGCCGCCCTGCGGCGTCCCCTCATTACGGGGCTGTACGATTCCATTCTGCATCAGTCCGGCATTCAAAAATGCACGAATCAGTTTCAATAGCCGCTTGTCCTTGATGTAGCGGGCTACCCGGGCCATTAATACATCATGGTTCACCCGGTCAAAGAACTTCTCCAGGTCGATATCGACGACATAGATATAGCCGTCGCGGACATACTCGCAGGCTTGATGAATGGCCTGATGAGCACTTCGACCCGGGCGAAACCCATAACTGAATGCGCTGAATTCCCGCTCCAGGATGGGCGTAAGCACCTGTAGAATCGCCTGCTGAACCATCCGGTCCACCGCCGTCGGAATACCCAGTTGACGGGTTCCTCCGCCGGGCTTGGGAATACCCACTCCTCGCACCGGGGATGGCTTGTACCGTCCGTTCATCAAGCGGATCGCTTCAGGTAGCACTGACAAGACCATCAAAATCTGGGATGTCAAGAGTGGTTGCCTGACACAAACACTCAACGGACATCAGAACTGGGTTATCTGTTTATCTTTTAGCCCGGATGGCAAGCGGATTGTCTCATCTAGTTTTGATAAAACGATTAAAATCTGGGATGCCGACAGCGGGCATGAAATTAAGACTCTAAAAGGACATGAAAAAGGAGTCTGGTTGGTCTGTTTCAGTCCGGATGGGAAACGAATTGTTTCCGGAAGCCAGGACAAGACCATTCGGCTTTGGGATGCAGATACCGGCAGCCAGATATGGTCACGCAGCGACCACAAAAACATAGTTGGGCCGGTCTGTTTCAGTCCGGATGGCAAACAAATTGTTTCAGGAAGTGCCGATAAACAAATCTTCATCTGGGATGCAGACTCTGGCCATCATATTCAAACCCTCCGCGGCCATGAGGGGGAAATTAATTCTGTCTGTTTCAGCCCGGATGGAAAGCGGATTGTCTCCGGAAGTTGTGACAATACTATCCGAATCTGGGATGCGGACACATATGGTCAGATACAAACCCTGCGTGGTCATCAGGGCTTTGTCACCTTCGTCTGTTTCAGTCCGGATGGCAGGCAAATCGTTTCAGGAAGTGACGACACGACTATCAAGCTCTGGAATGCAGACAGCGGCCGAGAAATTCGGACTCTCAGCGGTCATCAAGCATCAGTTTGCTCTGTGAGTTTCAGTCCGGATGGTAAACAGTTTGCTTCGGCAAGTAATGACAACACTATCAAAATCTGGAATGTAGATGACAATGCTCAAAAAACAATTTTTCTGGATAGCCCTCAGACTATTAAATTCCCCGCCACTTCCAGCCCGAATGGCAAGTGGATCGCCATCGGAAGTGCCGACAAAACAATCAAACTCTTTGATGTGGATACCTGCAATGAGATAAAGAGCATCAAGGGCCATCAAGGAGAAGTCCTGAGTGTCTGTTTCAGCCCGGATGGAAGCCGCATTGCTTCCGGAAGTGATGACAAGACAATCAGAGTCTGGGATGTCCAGACGGACCGTCAGATACAGTTACTCATTGGCCATAAGAATAGTGTTAATTCAGTTCGTTTCAGCCCGAATGGAAGCCGCATTGCCTCTGTCAGTTATGATGATGATACTCTGAAAGTCTGGGATGCCGATAACGATCGTCTTTTATGGACTTCCAGTTGTGTTTGGGTCGATGCTGCTTTTTTCAGTCCGGACGGCAAATGGATTATTTCGGGGATTGATCATGGTATCCTTAAAATCTGGGATGTCCAGGATGGTCACCAGATTCGAATCCAAAGCGGCCATCAAGGCTGGATTTATGCGATATCCTTCAGTACTGATGGGACTCTGATGGCTACTGGCAGCATGGACAATATCATCAAGGTCTGGGATATGAGCGGCCATCTGTTTCGAACACTGAATGGGCATCAGGGAGCCGTCTTTTCCATTTGTTTTAGTCCGGATGGAAAACGGATTGTTTCGGGCAGTGCCGATAAAACCATAAAGATGTGGGACACGGACAGTGGAACCCCCCTGCTGACCCTGAGTGGTCATCAGGATGCTGTTGCATTAGTCTACTTCAGTCCTGACGGCAAGCGGATTATATCGCTGGGGCATGACAAAACTATTTTGATCTGGGATATAGGACAGAAAGCAAACATTAATCAGGTAATGAATTGATATTATCATCAGGAGATTTTTATGTATAATGAGAATGATATCTCAATTACCATTGATCTTTCTTTATAACTTTTTTTGTGAGGGCATAGACTGTCGCTTTAACAGATTTTTTCAAGTATTAAATGTTTTCACAGAGAGATTTATGTACGGCCGAATGGATATAATGATCGTTTGGAAGAGGAATATTAAGGATAGGAGAATACCATGTATAGAAGACACATGATCTTATGGTGGACGGGAATTATTTTATTAATTTCAAACTGGCTCTATGCTGGTATCTATTCCGGTGGTTTTGGTACGGTCGAGGCCCCCTTCAAGATCAGTACCTCCGCTAATTGGCAGGAATTGATAGCTACCTCAAGCGACTGGGATAAAAACTTTCTTCTTATGACAGACCTGGATTTGCAGAATCTGCTTTTGACGCCGGTGGGAAACTACTCCACCCAGTTTACCGGCATTTTTAATGGCAATGGTCACGTCATTCATAATGCCGCAGTCACTCAGCCCGAAGGTGATTATGTCGGTCTTTTCGGTTATCTGGGGTATGGCGGCAAGATTCACAACCTTCGCATCCTGAATACGTATATTGCCGGGCGAAATCGTGTCGGCGGCTTGTGTGGAAAGAATTCCGGTGCGATCGTAAATTGCTATGTCGCTGGTTCCATTGCAGCTTCCGGTTATGTTGGCGGTCTGGTAGGAGATAATGATGGTTTCATGATCTACTGCTATTCTGCCGGCCTTGTCACTGCAACAGAAAACACTGCTGGCGGTCTGGTAGGCTGGAATCATAAAACACTAACCAGTTGTGATTCAACCAGTTCGGTCAGCGGCAGACAACGAATTGGCGGACTGGTAGGCTTGAATGATTATGTTTCAATAACTTCCTGTTATGCTGCTGGGTCGGCCGTAGGGACACATTACGTTGGCGGATTAGCAGGAGAAAATTATGGTTCATTAACTGCATGTTATACGACGGGCTGGGTAGATGGCAAAAAAGGGGTTGGCGGGCTGGTGGGATACAAACACAATGGTTCTTACACCAATTCCTGTTTTTGGGATATTCAGACGAGTGGAACTATTAACGGTGTTGGCCTGGGCACTTCAGATGGCATAACTGGCAAAACAACAGATGAGATGAAAACACCTTCAACTTTTACAGATGCTGGTTGGGATTTTGCTACTGTCTGGTGGATGCCAACTGATGATTACCCACGATTGACGTGGCAGAAGTACGGTTCATTGAGAATCACAATTTCGCCCTCTGAAGCACTCGCTGAAGGAGCACAATGGCGGCGCGTCGGGACTGTGAATTGGCTGGACAGCGGACAGATCGAAACCAATGTTCCTGGATTATCATGGGAGGTGGAATTGAAGCCAACGGCCCACTGGGCAGTTTTTGAACCTATTCAAGTTCATGTATTTGCACACACCCGGGCAGAAGCAGAGATAACGTATACATATTTCTTCACTTTATCCGGTTATGGGACAGAGGAGGATCCTTTCCAGATTTATTCCTTATCTGACTTGCAGTTAATGGACAGTTATCCTGTTCATTGGGATAAGCATTTTGCCTTAACCAACGACATTGATCTCGCCGGCGTAAGCTTCGTACCGGTGGGCAATCTCACCATGCAGTTCACCGGTGTTTTTAATGGTCATGGTCATGTTATCCGCAATGTTATCATAGCCCAACCCGAGGAGGATTTTATTGGTTTTTTTGGTTACGTGGGTGCGAACGGCCAGATTCTTAACCTGGGGATCGAAGATTGTGCCATGACGGGAGAAAAACGTGTCGGCGGAATAGCGGGGTGGAATGGGGGTGTAATCAAATCTTGTTTTGTCAGCGGTTTTGTAACCGGTGAAGAAGATATCGGCGGTCTGGCAGGCAGAAATCATAATATAATAGCCTCCTGTTGTTCCACGGCTATTGTTAATGGCTTCACAGATATTGGCGGTCTGGTTGGGCAAATGGAAGGCGGCACGATCATGTCCTGTTATGCTACGGGATCGGTCTTAGGCTCAGGCAGTGAGATCGGCGGTCTTGTAGGACAAGTTAAAAATGGGCATATAAGTTATTCTTATGCTACAGGCTCTGTGACATGTGCAAACAATCAAGTAGGCGGATTGATAGGATCCAATGATCAGGGAAATATCGAAGATTGTTATGCTGCCGGAGTTGTTACTGGAAGAGAGGAGTTATTACATATTAGCGGATTGATCGGCCAAAATACAGGCCCAGTTAATCGGTGTTTCTGGGACATGCAGACCTCGGGACAAACAGCCAGTGAAGGAGGGAAAGGACTTACGACTTCCCAGATGAAGTCCATCACACTTTTTCAACAATTCGGATGGGCAGGAAAAGGATGGATCATTCAAGATGGCCTCGATTATCCACACCGTGATTGGGAAGCAATCGCTGGCTCTCCCATCCCAGAGGCGGGAGTTGTTCCCCTTGCAGGCAATGGAACAGAGGCTGAGCCATATCAGATTTATACCGCCTCAGACTTTGCCTTATTGAGCTGGCACTGGTCCGTTCTCAACAGCTATATTATACTCATGAATGATCTGAATTTAAATGGTATCGAACTGGACCCGATTGGAGATATGGGATCTTTTTGTGGTAAGTTCGATGGCCAGGGTCATGTCCTGTGGAATGTACGGATTCACCATGCGGGCAGTAAGTATATAGGTATTTTCGGACGGACTGGTCAAAGCGGTAAGATTCGTGATTTGGGTGCAGAGAATGTTTATATAGAAGGAGGATATTGCGTTGGCGGTTTGGTGGGAGATAATGATGGAAGCATCATAAACTGTTACACTCTGGGAACTGTAAAAGGACAGGAGAATGTCGGCGGTTTGGTTGGAGACATGGATATCGGAGAAATCTGTGATTGTTATGCTACAGTTATTGTCACTGGTAACGAAGATGTTGGTGGTCTGGTAGGACAAATAGATAGCGGAAGCGTCGGCAGGTGTTACGCTTCAGGATCAGTTTGTATTGGTTCAGCCTGAAATGGACAAACACCTTTTACGCATAAGAGATAATAC
>CAZKAI010000010.1:2309-56011 GCA_964550565.1 uncultured Pirellulales bacterium | reverse complement strand
AATTTCTGGAAGAATTGAGCCAGGAAGAAAGCGATTATCTGTATCGTCTGGGCGTTGATTATGATGAGTATATACTTTTTTATGAACAATATAAAAATATAGAGTCCCCTGATGAGATAGATACAGATAAAACGCCTCAAGAAGATGAATCCAAAACTCCGGAAAATGAAAAGGCGGACGACCCTGACTCAAAAACCGATCCGGAACCTGAAGACACTACAACTCAAGACACGTCCGACAATTCGATAGACCCGGAATTGCGACAAAAGCTAAAGGAAATATTTGGCTGGGATGATAAGAAAATAGATGACTTTTTGGGCAAGGGCAGATGAGTAAATAGACAATTTCAATGAGTTTTTATCCAAAACAAATGAATAGCTCCCGGCAGACCGGTTTTTCCCTCGTGGAAATCCTGGTGGTGCTGACGTTGTCGGCAATGATTCTGGCCTCGACCATGATGATTTACGGCCGGGTGCGGACCAGTGCCGCCGCCGTCAATGCCCGGCTGGACAGATACGGTCTGCCTGAAGAAATCCTCCAGAAAATCGCCGAGGATATCGACCGGCTGGCCTCACCCGGCTTTGACGCGGTCATCACCATCCGCAATAAGCTCGAAAACGGCTACAATTCCGCCCAGTTGGTCATCGAGAATCGCTATTACGGCAACGGTACCCCGCCGGCCCCGGGTGTCTATGAACGCGTCGTCTGGCAGACCTCCTATATCCCCGAAGAAGACCGGCTGACCCTGTACCGCTTTCACGGCGGCCTGAATCTCGAAGACAAACTCGTCAGTGGCGTCCAAACCGACGAAGACCGCCAGAAACTGGAAGTCTTTGTGCCGGTCTGCCCCGGCCTGACGCATTTCTATATTGGGGCACTCAGCGGAGCCGAAGAACCCGCTCCGAACTGGATGAATCAGAAAATGCCCAACGGAATTGTGCTGGGTATCTCATTTGCTCCGCTGGTCCAGCTTCAGGATGGCTCGTATTATCTGCCGGAAGAAACCATCGTCTGGCGTACGGCTGCCGTGGATCGAACCCGCCAGATTGCCTATAAATTTGTCGCCCAGACCTTTGATAATGCCGACCCCAACAGCGTGTCCGAAAAAGCCGACCCCAATCAGGCCGGCACGTCAACAAAGGCGGCGGATACTGAGAAAGATACGGATGCATCGGGTGCTCCTGCACCCAATCCGACGGGGACGCCCGCCACACCGACAGGGAGGACGGGCCGATGAGACGCAGCCAATCCATCCGAAATTCGGCTGGTCGGTATCGTCCCGGCATCGCACTGGCGATTACGCTTGTGGTGCTGGTTGTGCTGTCGGTCACTACGACAATTCTGGCGGTGCGTGTGGCCCAGGTCCGTCAGCGCCAGCGCTACATCATGGACTATCAGAAAGCCCGCTATGGTCTCGATTCGGCGATGAAGTATATTCTGGCAGTCATGCCCGAAAAAACCATCTCGCTTGCCGAACGCCGGGATGCCCCGGACTTTTCCGATATATTCTGGCTGACCCGTGAGCAGTATCTGAACTACATCAGTGCCTGGGCTGAAACCGCCGAGCCGGAGCAGATTGAAAAGTACAGTAAGCCTGCCGAGGAATCCGAAGAAGAAATTTCGGAAGATGCCGCCTCCCTGTTCGCCAAACTGATAGCCAAAATGATGGGCAAAGACGAACAAACCGATCCCAACAATCCGAATACGGAGGAATCCGCCGAGGACGTTACGTATGTCGATCCCGAGCAGATTGTTGTACCCGGCCCGTATGGCCCCCCCTGGCCCAATGTCATCGAACCCATTGAACTGGACATCGGGGACAGCCAGATTACCATCACCATTGAAGATGAAAACGCCAAGATGCCGTTAAGCTGGGCGGTGACCAACAATATCAATATCAACAAGCAGGCCCGTGCGGCCATGCTGAACTTTTCCGAATTAATGATGATGGATGAGCAGGCTGTGGAAAATCTGTTCACCGAATTGAACGAACTGGGTAAACGCAAGATGTTCCAGTTGAATCCGACGGCGGTGATGCTGACAGTGCAGACGGGTCAGACCCAGCAGGCCCAGACTCAGGCTCAATCGCGCCAGTTCACCACCTCCCGCACGACCCAGCGGCGGACTGCAACGCGTACCGCTGTACAACCGCAGCCCCAGACGCAGCAGCAGGCTCGTCCGGCCGTGGGTCATGCGGCCGACTTTGCCAAGCTGTTTCACAGTTCTCTGCTGGACCTGGAGACGCTGTCGGTGCCGCTGCCGGATAAGGCCTTTGACGACGAAAGCCCCATGAAATATCTGGCATTATGGGGCAGCCAGCGGATCAATATCAATACCGCCCCGCGGCAGGTGCTGGAAGCGGCTTTTACCTTCGGCGGAAACCCAGAAGAAATCGCCGACAAGATTATCCGTCTGCGCAGGGAAAAGCCGTTTAAAACCATCGCCGACCTGCGCGATCAGATGTTTGGCGAGCTGAATGCGATTGATCGGGCGGCGCCCTATATTGATGTCAAAAGCAATTTCTTTTCGATACGGATTACCAGCCGATGCGGCAGCGCCAAAACATCGGCTGTCGCGGCAGTGATTAAGGAAGGTAAACAAGTAGAACGGCTGATTATTTTATACGGCCGCTAATATACCCAACGGGTATGATTATTCCGCGACGGCCACAGGCCGCTTTTATGCCGCGCGTATTCACGGAGTAACGTTACCCTACGCAGCCGCGGTGATAAAGCTGTTGCTGGAAGCTGGTGGCTGAAAGCTTTTTAGCCGCGACGAAACGGAATATTTCAAGTACGATCAGTATAAACCAGGAGTACACAGCGTGGAACAACAAAATAGTATTGGCGTCTATCTTATGCCGGAAGGGGCGTATTGTGCCGCCGTTTCCGCAAAAGGTTCCGGTGCCGGGATGCGATGCTTCTTTGTCCCGGTCGGCGGGACCGAACAGGGACAGGTGGTCCTGACGGCCATGGCCCGCGAGATTCTGCGGCAGGCAGGCACTTTTGACCAGGCCGCTGTCGCGGTTCGCAGCAACCTGATCAGCCAGTATTATCATCATTCGGAATTCGCCGACGCCAAACAGGTCGAAAGCACGATTCGCTTCGATACCGAAGAAGCCGCTGCCACGGATGCATCGACCCTGGCGATTGCCTTTGAAATCACCGCCTCCGGCCCGGGCGGCTCGGATGTGACCATCTTTACCGCCGGCCGCCAGACCCTGACCGATATCCTGCTGGATGTGCAGGCCGGCGGACTGGACCCGTCCCTGATGGAACCTGATGCCGTATGCCTGACCCGCGGCCTGGAACGCATCGACAGTTTCCGCGAGCCGGGCGCCATGTATCTGCTGGTCTTCGGCAGGACCTGTTATCTGATGACCCCGGTTAATCCGGAATTCGCCCCCAAGGTCCGCACGTTTCTATTACCCGAAGACCCGGACAAGACCGAGCCGCTGGCCCGACAGGTCATTCTGACCCTTGCGGGCCTCAGCGAGAGCGTGGCCGTCAAAAAACTGGTGCTGGTTGGTCACTGCGAAGGCATCGATAAAGCCCGGATGAATACCCTGGCCGGCCTGGTCATTGAGACGGTCGATTTATCCAGACAGCTCAATCTGGAAATTCCTCACGAGGTCAAACCCGAGCAGCAAAACGGCTTCCTCTTCGCCGCCGGCTCAGCGATGGCCCTGAGCGTCCGGACTCGGCGTGCCGATTTCCGACGGGATTTCATGCCCTACCAGGGCCGCCGCAGGATTCTCCAGCGGAGCCTTCAGGTTGTCAGCGTGTCGCTGACCATTCTGTTTCTGGCGATAGGCCTGTATTTTCAGGTCAAGGCGTGGCGAAACAAGGAGGATTATTCCCAACTGCAGCAGAAATTAACCGAGGCCTATAGTGCTGCGATGTACGGCGCCAAACGTCCGCCCAATGAACCCATCTTATCCAAGCTGCGACGCACGCTCAATACCGTCAAACAGCAGGCCTCGGGCATCATGGATGAAAGCTCCGTGACAGGGCGGCTGACCTATGTTCTTGAGTCGATCAACAACAGTCCCAAGACCGTGGATGTGAATATCAAAACTGTGACCATCAGCGACCGGCTGATTACCATCGTCGGCGATACCAACAGCCGCACCAGCACACGGGAATTGTTCGATGCATTCAAAAAGCACAAGATGCTGGAAGTGACTGACGAGCGGTTCAGTACAGCCAAGAATCGGGATGAATTTGTCTTGACCCTCAAAGCAAAGGAAGGGCAGTCCAAATGAAAGACTATATGAAAAATCCGATGGTCTATACCGTGGCTGTACCGCTGCTGGCCGGCTTGTGGCTGCTGTACACCTGGGCGGCGGCCTATCCGGGTTCGATTGAGCAGTTGAACCAGGGCAAAGCAGATTACGACGAAGCCGAGAAGCTGCTGGGTCAGATTCTGGCGCTCGAACCGCAGCGGCTGTCCTATCAGCAGGAAAAAGGCAAGACCAGCGAGTTCGATTATACCAATGTCATTGACCAGTTTACCAAGCAATTTGCCATCGCCCCCGGCGACTACACTCTCAGCGTTCGCGGTGCCACCCGAAAGGCCGGACAGACCATCAAGGGGGCCGACCTGTCGATAAAAACCATCGACATCGAAAAACTCAGTAAATTCATCTCGGCTCTGCTGATTCGCTGGCCGGAACTGGAATGCGAGCGGCTGGCCGTGGAAAGGCTGCCCGCCGGAAAAAACAACTGGAAAGTGACCCTGCGTCTGACTTATAAATATTAGGACGACCTCAAGCGTCTATATCGGGAGACCCTGTATGGCTAAGCCCAAAGAGAAAAAAACATCGCAAATCTGTATCCTGACCGTAACCGGCAAGGACAAGGTCGGGATTATCGCACGCATCGCCGTGACCATGTCCAAGGCCAATATCAATATTGTCGATGTCAGCCAGAAGATTATGAACGATTATTTTGTGATGAGCCTGGCCTGCGACATCGCCGATGCGACACTCGATATGCCCGACATCCACAAGCAGCTCCAGAAAATCGCCAAAGACATGGAGCTGAACATTACTTTCCAGCATGAAAATATCTTCAAAATGATGCACCGGGTATAAGGGTAAAAGGATAAATGTAAAAGGTAAAATATGGACCAGGACAGGAAGCAATATATTAAGGACTTCAAAAAACGGCTTTATCAATTCACTTTGAGATTAATTGCCCTTTTAGATCGATTGCCGGGTGATATGGTATCAAGAAGAATTGGTGATCAGTTATTGCGAAGTGGTACCAGTGTCATTGGCAATTACGTCGAAGGGCAGGCAGTCAGCAGTAAAAAGGATTTTGCCAAGTATTTGCATATCGTTCTGAAATCAGCAAATAAAAGTAAATTATGGATGGCAATTTTAAAAGATACGAAACGTATTCCGCCCCAGGGTTCTGTATGGTTTTTAAAAGAATTAGAAGAACTGTCTAATATTCTCGCTCGCAGTATTTTGACTCTTAAACAAAAAATAAATTGATCTTTTCATTTTTATTTTTACCTTTTTCCTTTTGCGGAGGCCTTAATGTCGATAACAGTTGAAGAAATCTTTGAAACGGTCAATATGACCCTTCAGCAGCATTTTGATATTCGTACCGTCACCCTCGGCATCAATTTAAAAGACTGCATGGATCGAGACCTTGATCATTTCTGCGGACGAATCCATCATCGCATCAGTGAAAAAGGCATCCAACTGAATACTGTTGCCGACCGCATTGAGCACAAATACGGCATCCCGATTACCAACCGTCGTGTATCGGTGACTCCCGCGTCGATCCTGCTGGAGCCGCTGCCGCGCACGCAGACTGCCGCAGTCAGACTCGCAAAAACTCTCGACAGCGCCGCCGCCAAAGCGGATATCGATTTTATCGGCGGTTTCGGTGCCCTCGTCCACAAAGGTGCCACCAGTTCGGATGAGAATCTGATTCTGTCGCTGCCCGCTGCCTTGTCCCAGACCAGACGCGTCTGTGCATTTTTCAACCTGGCCAGCACGCTGACCGGCATGAACATGACCGTCATCGAACAATTCGGCCATATTCTCAAAGACCTTGCCCAGCGCAGTAAAACCGGCATCGGCTGTGCCAAAGTGGCGGTCTTTGCCAATGTCCCCGAAGACAATCCATTCATGGCCGGTGCTCATCATGGCATGGGCGAGCCGGACTATTCGCTCAATATCGGCATCTCCGGCCCCGGCGTCGTCAAGACCGTCATCGAGCAGAATCCCGACTGCGACCTGACGGAATTATCCGAAGTTATTAAACGGACAGTATTTAAGATTACCCGTGCCGGCGAACTCATCGGACGAGAAGTCGCGGAGATGTTGGGTGTGCCTTTCGGCATCGTGGATATCTCACTGGCCGCGACACCCGCAGCAGGGGATTCGGTTGCTGAAATTATTGAAGCGATGGGCGTTTCCCGCATGGGCCGCCCCGGCAGCACGGCTGCCCTGGCCCTGTTAATTGATGCCGTCAAAAAAGGCGGCTCCATGGCCTCCGGCAATGTCGGCGGCCTGTCCGGTACATTTATTCCCGTCAGCGAAGACGCCGGCATGATCCGTGCCGTCAAGGAAGGGGCTCTAACCCTCGAAAAACTCGAGGCCCTGACCAGTGTTTGTTCCGTAGGCATGGATATGTTTGCCGTCCCCGGCAGCACACCCGCCGAGGTCATCAGCGCCATTATTGCCGACGAATTAGCTATCGGTGTTGCCAATAATAAGACCACCAGTGTCCGCATCATTCCCGTCCCCGGCAAACGTGCCGGCCAGATCGTCCATTTTGGCGGTCTTCTGGGATCTGCACCCATTATGCCCGTGTCAAAAATTGCCAGCCCAAAATTTATTGCACGCAAAGGACGAATGCCGGCCCCCATCCGTGCATTGAGAAATTAAAATTTTTTCATAATGTGATTCTTTTCACAGCAATCAGGTTGGGATATTGTACGGAGCAGTTCGTCCGTATAATTACCTAATTTAAACCACCCAGGCAGAAAACCGTTGAGTTTTCTGCTCTTTTTTTTTATTATAAAACATAATCAGGCTCCACATATCATCATGCGATTCGTATTGGAAAAGCAGTGATAAACAGCAGAAGGATATACGGAGAAACTATTGCAGGAGGGAACCCATGATAACAGGAATTGGATATCACCACAAAGGACAGTGTTTGTCTCACCATACGGTTGTTTTGAATGTCTTATTTCTAATCCTATTTTCACAGGAGGGTTTATTATGAACAGAATCATATCTATCATTTTATTGACTTCCATGCTGATTGGCATGTTGGGGGTAACAGCGTTGGTCGCCCAGGAAGGTCAGCGTGTTGATCTGTCTCTGCAGCCAATACCAGAAATGCAGCCTGAAGGCGATAATCCTTCTCCTTCACAGGAAGAAGTGGCTGCCGCACCGGAACCTCAGCAAATCGAGGGCGGCACCTTTATCGCCGTTGCCGATAACGACCGCTATCCGGGCACAATAGCCGGCAAGCGATATCATGTCTGCGAAGACGGCTTTGTCGAACAGGTGATCGACACCGAAGACAAAACCGACTGGCGCTACGGCAAGATACACCCCAGCCTGCTGGTCGATGAAATCGGCAAACCCCAGAAGAAAGTCCTCATTAAATTGCAGAATGGCTTTGCCTATCAGGCTGCCGAGCAGGTGCGTCTGAATTATCAGGGCTCCATCGATACCTTAAGCGATCAAATCCGCCAGAAAATTCGCCAGCATCAGCAGCTTCGTATCAGGCAGGGGGCCGAAGAGTCTGTCGATGCCGAAGTCGAGCCCTATTCCCAGCAGCTTCGCAGCGAATTGATTGCGATGCATCAGCAGCTCGACCGACAGTTGGATCAGATGCGTACCCAAAGTGCTCAGGCGATTTGTCAGCAGATGGCTCCTCGGATGGACGCCGTCCGGCAGTGGCTCCAAATGCGTCAGTGCAGAATCAATTCCGAAAGTGCTCTGGCCGGCTGTTTCGGTTCTGAAATGACACCGGCGGATATCGAAGCCGCCGCCCAGCTTGCGGATATCGAAAGCCTCACCCCGGATTCTGAATGTTCCTACGATCTTGACCAGAGCAACTGCATGCTGGGCACTTCCGGCTTCTGGAATGCCGGTTATGACGGCGGTGCTTACGATGTGGCCATTATTGACAGCGGTGTTCGTGAAACACACACCTATCTGAAATACCGCAATCCTCCGCTGAATAATCCCCGTGATATTTACAAAAAATCAGCCGGATATGATGGCAGTCATGGCACCCGTACCGCTGGTGTTGTCGCCAGTACTCACTCGACTTATAAAGGTGTTGCCTTTGGACTCGATAAATTATTCGATGCCCGCAGCGGTTCGATGGGGACTTCGATGGCATCCATCGACTGGGTTCTCAATCATTCCTCCGGTGATGCCCCCGAGGCCATCAACCACAGCTTCAGCTATTACGACTATGATGATGAATTCGGCGACTATGAGCGTTTTCTGGATGCGGTCGTCTATTCCATGGGCACGATGGTCACCAAATCCGCCGGTAACTCAGGTCTGGTCGAACTGGGCTATCCCCAGTCCGCCAACGTGATATCTGTTGCCAACCTGATCATCAACGACACTTGCACCACCAGCGATGATGTCATCCGCTCCTCCAGCAGCCGCGGCCCCACCGATTCCGGCCGCCGCAAACCCGACATCACCGCTCCCGGTTATGACACGTGGAGCACGGATATTGCAAGCAACACCGCCTTTGCCAATCACGGCGGTACCAGTGCCGCAGCGCCCCATGTCGCCGGCGCGGTGCTGCTGCTTCAGGATGCCGGTGTCACCAGTCCCATTGCTCAGAAGGCCATCCTGATTAATACCGCCACTACCTGGTCGGATAATGATACGCTGGATACCTATGGTGACGATGGTCCTGTAGGCGGCGACCGCTGGGATAACAGCTATGGCTGGGGCGTGATGAGCCTGTCTCATGCCAATTTACATCGTACCGATTATTTCATCGACAGCGTGGTTCCACGAAATGATACGCCTGCCGCCGATGATTATAAATTATACAAAGGCCATATGTATGCCAATGAAAAGGCTACCGTCGTCTGGAATCGCCGCGTCGTCTATAACGGCTCGTCCAATCCAACGACGTATTATTCCACCTCCGACATCAATGTCCGTGCCTATGATGAGAGCACGGGCTCTCAGTTTGACAGCGACCTTGTCCATGGCGGCAATAATGTTCACCAGATTTCGACCAGTACCAGTCGGGATGCCGTTATTAAAGTCTATTGCTGGAGCAGCAGTATCGATGGTGCGTCGTCGGAAACATTTGCCCTGGCTACCGAAGAAAACTTCGACCGGGTCTCTCCGCCGTCATTTTCCACGACTCTGACCATGCCGTCCCTGATTTACTTCAGCACCCAGTTTACTGTCAAAGCCAACATCACCAATACCGGCGGCGTCATGGCCCAGAATGTCTCGGCCAACCTGACTCTTCCGGCCGGATTCACCCTCGTCTCGGGCACCGACCCGCAAACTGTCGGCGATATCCTGGCCGGGCAAACCGCCCAGGCCACCTGGACCGTTCAGTCCGGCGGTTCATCCGGCACTTCTGCTATTTCCGTTGCCGTCAGCAGTTCCTGCTACGCCGAGACCTATACCGGCTCTGCATCCCGAAATATTACCGTCAGTTCCACGGCTCTGCCGAACCTGACTTATACCACAGAAACCGGCTGGAGTTACCCGATTGTCCCCCGAAATATCGGCGGTTCAGGCGGGACGGATTGCCTGATTACCGCAGCTCTGCCGGGCAATACCGACGACACCTATTTCAACTGGGTCGTCCGCAATGCCGGTTCCGTGGCCGCGGGTGCCTACCAGATGCGGCTATATGTCGATGATAGTCTCTTTGATACGGCCAGTCTGACCAGTCACCCTGCAACCCATAATTACAGATGGCTTAATCAGCTTTATGCCGGTGACACGATTACCGGAGGAAGACACACCGTCTCGTACTGGCTGGATGTCAATGATACAGTCGGCGAAACCAACGAAACCGATAATGAATGGGCCAGGCAATTCATCTGGAGCCCGTATGCCCTGTCCGATGACACTCCCTTGTTGCGCAATGCTCCGCCTGCCAGCCAGGGCGGCTGGGATCGGTTGACCGGAGCCAAGTGGTATAACAATGATGGCTTCAGTTTTGCCTTCGGCCAATCCGGATCAAATAAATGGTGGTCGGCGGTCGGGATTCTGCCCGCTGCAGATACCGCCAATTATGACCTGCGATTGTGGAATATCGGCGATTACACCGGCAGCCAGGACGGATTTGGCGGCGGCTATCTCGAATACTCCACCTATGGCGGCAATGCCTCCGATTTCGTTATCATCAATGATAACAAAGCCGCGGCCGGCACTTATTATGCCGGTGTGATCAATGCCAGCGGCGCTTCCGTCCAGTATCGCATTGAAGAAAGCACCAGCTTACCGCTGAGCCGTCGCCCCGGCACCGACTGGAACGGCCCTTATGTTAAAGCCACGACCAATGTCCTGGATATGTACGAGGTTTATCTGCCGGTCGGCACCTATTATATCCTGCTGGATCAGACCGCCGGCTCCTGCGACCTCGGCATGAGCCTTTACGACCAGTCAACCGTGACCGCCCGCAAGAATGAATATATTACCGATGCCTTTGCCAATAACCTGGCCGAAGGCGCCGACGAATCCTTCCAACTGGATATCGCCACCGCAGGCTTTTACGGTCTGGCCGTCTGGAAGGTCGATGCGTCCGATTACAACAAATCAACTACCTACAGGATCGCAGTGGGCAATCCTGCGGTAAAACTGTTATCCCCCAACGGCGGCGAAGTCATCCCCGCCAACACCCTCAAGACCATTACCTGGGATAATTTCGGCAATATCGACCACACCGTCCGTCTGGAACTGAGCCGCAACAACGGCACCACATGGACACCCATTGTCAACAGCACCGACAACGACGGCAGCTATACATGGAACGTTCCACTGCCCGGTTCGACACAATGCCTGGTTCGTGTGACCAGTACCGCCGATGCAGCCTATACCGATGTCAGCGATGCCGTATTTACGATTGACGGCAGCGGGATTCCCGCCGATATCCATGTCCGTCAGGATGCCGCGGATATTCCCACTGGCGGAGGCTTTGATTTTGCCAGAGTCAATCTCGGATTTTCTCGCGATGTCGAATTTACCCTCGACAACCTCGGCGGCGTCAATCTGAATTTGACCGGTTCGCCGCGTGTTCAGATCACCGGTGCCGATTCGGCCAACTTTGTCGTCACCGCCCAGCCTGCCACGCCGATTGCTTCCATGGAAAGCAAAACCTTCACCATCCGCTTTATGCCTGCCGCCGTTCGGGGTTATCTGGCGACGGTTCAAATCGCCAGTTCCGATCCGGACGAAAATCCCTATACATTCACACTGAAAGGAAAAGGCTCTCTGCCGCTGACATTCTATGTGGATGATGATGCCCCATCCGATCCCGGCCCGGATAATCCCGGCCTCAGTGACCCGCTCGAAGACGGCAGCAGCGGCCATCCCTTCGACATGATCCAGGAGGCCATCGATGCCGCCTTCCATGACGACATCGTGATTGTTCGTATCGGCACCTATAATGAAAATATCGATCTGATGGGCAAAAATATCACCGTCGAAAGCACCAACCCCCTGAACTGGACCACCGTGGCCAATACGCGTATTGATGCCAAAGGCGTCGGCTCCGTTGTCACCTTTGCCTCCGGAGAAACCAGCCAGTGCATCCTGTCCGGATTCAATATCCGTAACGGCGGCGGCACCGAAGTTACATTTGTCGGAATACCCACCGTGGCCGGCGGCGGTATCTTCGCCAAAGACAGCAATCCAACCATCGCCAACAGCATCATCGCCTACAATAATGCCGAACTGGGTGGTGGTCTTTACGCGTCCAATGCCGATGTCGATCTGTTCAATTGCCATCTCTACAGAAACCGCGCCACCAATTACCACGGCGGCGGCCTTTATCTGACCGATGGCTCCAATGTCTCGATAGAAACATGCAAGCTCTACACCAATACGGCTGTCTCCGCTGGCGGCGGTATCGCAATCCAGACCGGTTCCAACGCCGGTATCGACGATTGTGATATCTACCTTAATACTGCCGATTCTGGCGGCGGCGTGTATGTCGCCAATTCTGGAAAGACATCGCTGACCCATTGCCGCATCTTCAACAATTCCGTAACCGGCAGGTTTGGCAAAGGCGGCGGATTGAAGCTGTGGGCTGCCCCCGTCAGGGTCTATAACACGACCTTCTACGGCAACAGTGCCGCCGCCGAAGGCGGTGCCGTCCAGTGTGCTTATACGGACGAGGCCCTGTTTAATAGCTGTATCTTCTGGAACAACACCTCCCCGTCCGGCCCCAACGTCTATCTGCGATATAACGAAAGCGGTGTCCCTTACGCCTCCGTCATGACCATCAAATACAGCGATGTCATGGACGGCCAGGCAAGCTGTGTTGTCGATGCCGGATGTACATTGAATTACGACCGTTCCAACTTTGACAAAGACCCGCTGTTTGCCAACCCGGGTACAGACTTCCACCTCCTGTCCAAAGCCGGACGATGGAACCCGACGCTGAATAGCTGGGTCAAGGATCTCTCGACCAGCGTCTGTATCGATGCAGGTGACCCGACCCTGAACTGGACCGCCGAACTCTGGCCGCACGGCAAACGCATCAATGTCGGCGGCTACGGCGGAACTCCGCAGGCCAGCATGTCCCCGTCATCCCTCGGTCTGCTGTGCGACTTTGACAACGACGGCCTCGTCGAAATCGACGACCTCCGCCGCATGGCCGATGTCTGGCTGGAAGCCGATCTCCTGCTGGAAGAAAACACCACCCGCAGCGGACGGGTCGATCTGGCCGATTTCAGTTTGTGCTCAGGCCAATGGCTGCTGACCGAATAACAGCAGTACAGGCAGAGAGTTAAATACATTGTTGTCGCCCCCCGGATGGTACCCCGTCCGGGGGGATTTTTTTGCCCCGCCGCAATCCGATGTTACCTTGACTGCCGCCGACACGTCCTTGGTATAGTCTGTTTACGAAAGGTCTGACGATGATTCAAAAAATGGTTGTTTTGACGGTTTTCATGATTGCATTCACAGCCGCCCTCTTTGGTGACCTGCCCCAAATGGATTATTACGCCGATACCTGGCCGGCCGTCGATGCCCTCGGCCGCAAACTCCCCGACCACGCCGAATGCGGCGACCTCAAACAAAACCGCACCGTCGGCATCTTCTATTTCCTCTGGCTGGGCAATCACGGCAGCTACGGCCCCTGGGATATCACCGAATTACTCAAGGCTAATCCCGACGCCCCCCAGTACGGCGCCTCCGGCCAGTTTCATTTCTGGGGCAAACCCGAACTGGGCTATTACACCTCCGACAGTGATTATGCCATCATCACCCACGCTCGCCAGCTTTCCCAGGCCGGTGTCGATGTCCTGATCTTCGACGTGACCAACGCCTTCACCTACCACGAAACCTATCTCAAGTTATGCAAGCTCTATATGTGGATTCGTCAGCAGGGCGAACCCACCCCACAAATCTGCTTTGTCACCCACAGTGCTAGCAAACAGACCATCGAAAAACTCTACGACGAATTCTATTCCAAAAACCTCTACCCCGAATTGTGGTTCCAGTGGAAGGGCAAACCCCTGATGCTCGGCGACGAGGCCGATTTCCCCAAGCTTGCCCCCGCCGTCCGCGATTTCTTCACCCTGCGTCACTGCTGGGCATGGACTGCCGGCAAAGACACCTGGAACTGGGTCGAAAACTGGCCCCAGCAGTACGGCTGGACCGAATCCAAAGACAAACCCGAAGAATTATCCGTCGCCGTCGCCCAGCACCCGGTATCCAACATCGGCCGCAGCCATTTCAACAATAAACAGCCGCCGGCCAACCGCTACGGCCTGACCAAATTCACCGACAAAGGTCCGTATTTCTCTCAGCAGATTCAGCGGGCTTTGGAAGTCGCGCCCGAATTCGCCTTCATCACCGGCTGGAATGAGTGGGTCGCCCAGCGGTTCATCAAAAATCCAAACGATGGTGCTGGACACATGCTGGGTAAGCCGGTTCAAACCGGCGACACCTTCTTCGTGGACCAGTACAATCAGGAATACAGCCGCGACATCGAACCCATGGAAGGCGGCCATACCGATAATTATTACTACCAGATGATCGGTTTCATCCGCAAATACAAGGGCGTCCGTCCCGCCCCCGTCGCCGGCCCCGAAACGACCATCGCCATCGACGGCCGTTTCGACGACTGGACCGGCGTCACCCCCGACTATGCCGACAGCCGCCTGGATTGCATGCCGCGCAATGAAAAAGGCTTCGGCGATGCCGGCCCCTATATCAATACCACCGGCCGCAACAATTTCGTCTGCCTCAAAGTCGCCTCCGATGCCCAAAACCTCTATTTCTATGCCCGCTGCGAAAAGCCCATCACCCCACATACCGACCCCAACTGGATGCTGCTCTATATCGACAGCGACGAAAATCCCGACACGGGCTGGGAAGGTTATGACTATCGCATCAACGGCAAAGTCGTCGATGCCGCCTCAACCACCCTGCAATCCGCCCGGCCTGACGGACTCTGGCAGGATAAGACAACCGTAAGCTATTCCGTCAGCGGCAATGAACTGGAAATCCGCCTGCCCAAAGACCAGATAGGCCTGTCCGGCCCCAAATTCACTTTCCAGTTCCACTGGGCCGACAACATCCAAAAACCCGGCGACATCCTCGAATTCGCCCGCAGCGGCGACAGCGCCCCCGAACGCCGCTTCAACTACCGCTATATCCGAAAATAAAAGAAACCAAAATCGCATTCATTGCAGGGTGGGCCATGCCCACATGGTCATGTAGGATTTGGGTGGGCTGTGCCCACGTTGCGATGGCTGCCTGGGTACATCTACGACAAAATCATCGTCCTGATAGACCGCTGCAACAGGTCGAAGTAATCGGGCTATCGATCGTTTGTTTGTTTTGCAGGGGGTGATTTGTCAAGCTGCTGCCAGGCCCTGACATAGTCGATACTGAAGACCGAGGGCAACAGGTCTTTTTCCGGCAGACCGAACCAATCCGGCATGGTTTCACTGTCAAAATTAAGATAAAGCGGCTGATGCCAGTGCGTGTTTTTCAGTGTCCGGACCACATGGCCGTCAACAAACCACCGGAGCTGTTTTGGGTCCCACTGAAGCGCGTAGATATGAAATCCTTCCATGAAGGCAAAAGGGGCTTGCCACACTTCCGGGGTCGCCCAATGATTCGGGTCCGTCGGTGTGTGGAAAACGTGGGCGTTCATGTGGTATTTATTCTGGAACGGATCGACCCCGCAAACCTCAAACACGTCAATTTCGGTCCACAGGGCCGGTGTGTTATGGTAAAACCAGAACGCACTGGAGGCCCGGGATTGCATCGGGCGGGCCTTGATTTCAAAATAACCGTACAACACGGCCGTTTTGCTTTTCACTGCGGCCGTGGTGAACGTGTGGTATCCCTCGGGAAAATCATAGCGATTCTCCGAGCGGGTGGTTAGGTGAAGCTGACCATCGTGGACGCGGATATTTGCGGGTGAAAACATTCCCGGCTGACGGCCGAGCCATTCAGGATTGTGGTCGTGCCATTTAGACGTATCCAGTGTGTCGCCGTCAAATTCATCTGTCATTTCAGGCAGAATCTTCCAATCTGTTTCCGCAGGCGGTCCGAACCGAACCGCTGTTGCGTTTGGATCCTCGGTTTCTTTCGACAGGGCAGGGGAAGAAATCAGGCATAAAATCAATACGGCTGCAATCGACACATCGATTTTCATGTTCCTATTCCTTTGCACGAGAGTGAATTTTCCCAAACGAATGTCGTTACAACTTGATCGGGGCAACCCCAGATAGTTATCTGACATTTCCCAAATACACGGTTAAAAAACATAAATTCCCCCTAATGACAGCTGCCATTTTACAAAATTCACTACCGCAAGGTCAAGAAAAAACCATTCCATGACCGCTTTTCCTTAAACTTCCGTAAATATACGGTTTTTTCTGCTTCCTATCACTTCCAGACGTCACTTTGGGGCAGACCTTGACTGCTTTGGCGTTCATAAAATCAGGTTTTTCAGCAGATTTGGGGTGGGCTGTGCCCACGCCGTCCTGTAGATATACCCGTGTCCGCACTGCGATGGCATGCGAAAAAACGCCATTGACAGACCGCATTGCCGTCGGTAAAGTGGGTGATATGCCAATGAGGCGTTGAGGTTTTTTTGAATCTGCCGGTGACACATAGGGTCTGGGAAGGTGAAATGAATCCAATTATTATAAAACAGGGTTTTAAGCTTTTGGCTGGTTTCATAGTATTGATGCTACTATTGACATTGTTTAGTACTGGCATACTGGATCGTCTCAATTTTATAGAACATTTTGTTGTTGCAATTCTTCTCTTTTCGCAAATGATAAACATATTCAGGATCAATAAAATCAAAACGGATCCTGTCAGGAAAAGGAAAGCCCAATTATTTGCAATATTTTCGGTCCTGTTTTTTGTTCATTACGCAGTCCTCTCCATCACAATAGATTATAAAGCAAGAGCCGAAATACGATATTTGTTAAGTCAAGTAAATGTGGAACAGACTATTATTAGGTTTAATGGCATAGAAGTTACAGAAAAAGAAAAAGAAGATATTGTGGCCAACTTAAAACAAATAAAGCCACAGGGCTCAAACCGAAACGCAGGTCACAACGAAACAAAGTGTGAAATTCTATATGAAGGGCAAATTATGAATCTTATTCTAGAACAAGATTCAAATGTTCAAAACCAATTTTGGGTTTACTATCCAAAGTACAGGTTAACCACAAGAAATTCTATTGGTGGATTCTATTCTGATACATTAAATTTAAAAAATTACGGAGCAAAAGAATAACTTGCTAAAACGGGTTCTGTCTGCGTGGTCCTTTGTTTCAATGGGAAATTATATTTGCAGCCTATGTCTTGCTCTCGCATTTTAGGAAAAACTCTGGTATTAATTCAGGGCAAGATTCGCGAAAATAATTGCACACGTCAGAGGTATTTCATGGAGTCAAAAAATGGAATTGGTTATTTCAAAAGATTTTAGAGAAATATGTAATAAGATTATAAAAATGGATAAAACAGAAAAAGAATGGGCTGAGATAGAAAGCGACGATATGTTTCATGCAGAATCATATGTTGGAGGGTATGACGCCGATGAGAACGCTTTTTGTTTTAGTTATTACGATGAGAAGAATAAAGAATATTGGTTTCAGCTGACTCTTGTCCAGATTAAAAAAATAACAGAATATTTATTAACATCGATTTGCATCAAAGAAGCAGAGAAATGATCTTATAGATATCAAAAACAGATTCGTGGCGGCACATTTTAATCAATGGAGAATTGAAAATCGAAAATGGAAAATTAAATCCGCAGGCTGGGCTATGCCCACGTGGTTTATGTGAGAAATTGACAAAAGGAGCACGAAAATGGTTTTAACAGCAAAACACATCATAGTCGTGGCCTTCTGTTGCTGCATCATAAACACCACCGCCTTGTGTCAATCAGATAAAGATGACGTTCAATCGCTTTTATCGATTCTAAAAGTATGGCCATTCATGCCTTCTCCGCTTGTTACATTTAAAACAGATTTTCGATACCTGTCTCTTGAACAAAGACGCTCTGGCCGGGAAGCTTACGAGGACGACTATCGCCGTGCATTACAGGACCATGAAAAGCTCGTCGAAAATGCCATCAATCGTCTGGTGGTAATGGGAGACCCGGTTGTCCAGACCCTGCTGGAAGAGTACAAAAAGAGCTCTACTGATTTGGATGAATTAACCCTGTCTCAATATCGTAAAAACATCATACGGACGCTTGGAAAAATCAATACCCCGTGTTCTCAGGAAATCGTGTTGCAGATAGCATTGGGGCAAATCGCCGAACTGGATCCCTCACCGATTGCCGCGGGGGTCTATGTTGACAATCTGCAAACCAAATCGGACGCCATTCCTCTGTTGGATAATAAATATCTGCGGCACCATGTTCTGCGACGTCTCAAAGGGGCTGCCCTGGATCAGGCGTTATATGAAAAATGCAAGACCTTTTTATCCTCGCCGGATTATGGATTACGAACACGCGCTGCCCAAGTCGTGTGCTCCGATCCGCACGCCGACTGGGCCTGGGAAAAGGTCAACGCCCTTGTGCGTTCCCTGCAGACTGTGGCCGATATGCCGCACGCCGGCCGGAAGTTTCAAACGGCCTGGCTGGGAACGACAGCGGATAATACCTATGCCGAATTAACGCGGGCGATGATGGGGGTTGCAGGATTGAATGCATCCCATATCAAACCGCACATACAGACCCTCGAAAGGGGGCCGCGTTTTTGCCTGGAGATTCTGCTGGCCGGCCTGAAGGATGCATCGGAAAAAGAGGCCCTGAAAAAACACATCCAGGATATCCATTCAGGAACGGTCCTGCGATTAATGGCTTTGGAGCAATTCGAAAAGATCATGACAGACGAAGACAAAACATTCTTAACCCAGTTAAGCCAGAATGACCCGCTGTTAATCTATGATCTGGGCGGCCCATTGTATGAGATTGTCGATTCTGCTTTTCTGATCCCTCCGCTGCTGTTCTTTGAGAATGAGGAGGATGAAAATGCAAAGGAATTCCGAGCATTCCTCGAAGAAGACATTATGCAGCGGGGCGCTGCAGGCCGGAAATATTATATCGTGCGTGAAACCGCCCAAACCCTGCTGAAAAAATATTTTTCTGTGCGTGATGAAAATTGATTTCTCAATTCCTCTCGGCAGAAAAATGAATTCAATGGAAAATTGAAAATGGAAAATGCTTATCTTGCGCTATGCAGAATCCCTTCCTCCATGTCCCGGATTCTGCATGGAAAACAAAAAATAGAATCACAACGCAATCCGAAGCATCAATACGATGCCTCGTTGCTTCGGTTGGTCACGCTGGCATACTGAGGACGCGATTCCTGGACGCAGTTCATCATATCCACGGCCTCGGGATACCTGCCGCTTTCCACGAGGGGATCCAGCAGCAGCTTGGCGTGCTGATAGTTGCCTTGTTCAATATATTGACGTGCGTAATCCAATTTTGCCTGTTCAATTGTCTTTTGCCACCGTTGTTCGGCGGACTGCTGATAAGCGGCCTTCATGTCACAGCCTGTGAGGACCACAACTGCAAGGACCATCACGGCCACAAAGGTCGTTTTGACTGTCGAGAGTTTCATTGTATCTCTCCTTGTCTTGAGTGCCGATGAAGCCATGACGGTATCTGCAGAACGCTGGCCCCTTTCGCTCTTGGCGAAACGAAACAACTTGTCTGGTATCATCATGTTCATAGGCGAAAACCTTTGTTTCTGTTTGGCTGTCTTTCTGTAAGTAGTATCTCTACCCATATGACGCTTTACTATACTATACTAAATAAACTGACTCAAAGTTACAAAAGTTCGTAAAAAACTCTGCAAATCCGGTGCCGCCGTATCTGTTTTCGACCATCACCCCCCGTTTTCTTTGCAAAAAAGGCCATAATGAATGAATTTTAAAGCGATTTAAAAGATAAAATAAACGGTTGTATCGATAGGAGAGTCTCCTTTATAATACCCTTAAAATAAGCCGCAATTTATCGGACGAACAGTTGCGTTATATGATGGATTTGTTAAGGGGAAATGAAGATGAATCGAAGAACGTTCTTGAAAAACACCGGGCTCGGATTACTGGGATTGACTGTTTTAGGCAGTTCCACACTATATGCAGATTCAGACCAGCGGCGCCCCCCCAACATCTTGTTTATCTTTTCCGATGACCACGCTTTGCAGGCCCTGGGCTGTTATCAAACCCGACTTCAGGACTTTATCCGTCGTCATCAAATCACCCCATCCATCGACCGAATCGCTGCAGAAGGCGCCGTCTTCGATCACAGCTTCTGCTGCAATTCCATCTGCGGACCCAGCCGTGCCGCAGTTCTGACCGGCAAACACAGCCATACCAATGGATTCATTGACAATTCAAACAAACCCTTCGACGGCAGCCAATGGACATTCCCCAAAGCATTTCAGGCGGCCGGTTATCAAACCGCACTATTCGGCAAATGGCATCTGATCAGTGACCCCACCGGATTTGATCGCTGGGAAGTATTGCCGGACCAGGGACAGTATTATAATCCTGTCTTCATTTCCCCCGCAGGCCGAAAGCAGCAGTATGGTTATGTTACCGATATCATTACGGATAAGACCATCGACTGGCTGGTACGCCGCGATACCACAAAGCCGTTCATGGTCATGTGTCAGCACAAAGCCCCGCATCGCCCGTGGCTGCCGCCGCTGCAGTACCTGGACCTGCTCAAAGACCAGACAATCCCCGAACCCGAAACCCTGTTTGATGATTATCAGAATCGAGCCACGCCCGCTGCAGAGCAGGAGATGACCATTGATCAGCACATGACACTCAACTCCGACCTGAAGGTGCTGCCCGAGACCATCCGCAATCCCAACCAGACCCCCGGCGAGATTGCCCGTATGACCGCCCAGCAGCGCAAGGCCTGGGATGCCTATTATAACCCGCGAAACGAGGCCTTCCGCAAAGCCAATCTGCAGGGCAAAGAACTGGTGCAGTGGAAATATCAGCAATACATGAAAGACTATCTGGGCTGCATCAAGTCCATCGATGACAATGTCGGCCGGCTCCTGGCCTGGCTTGATGAGTCCGGCCTGTCGGATAATACCATCGTCATCTATTGCGCCGACCAGGGCTTTTATCTCGGCGAACACGGCTGGTATGACAAGCGATGGATGTATGAAGAGTCGCTCAGTATGCCCTTTATCATTCGCTGGCCCGGCGTGGTCAAAGCCGGTACCCGATACAAGCCTATGATACAGAATATCGATTATGCCCCCACGTTTATGGAGATCGCAGGGTTGAATGCACCACCGGAAATACAGGGCCGATCCTTCGTATCAATACTGAAAGGGCAGATTCCAGACGATTGGCGCAAGAGTCTGTACTATCATTATTATGAATATCCCCAGCCCCATAGAGTGGCGCCGCACCGCGGAGTCCGCACCGAGCAGTACAAGCTGGTGCATTATTACCAAACCGATGAATGGGAGTTCTTCGACCTGAAGACGGATCCGCAGGAAATGCGAAGCGTGTATGCCGAGCCTGAATATAGTGGGAGAGTACTGGAACTTAAGCAGGAACTGGCCCGGCTCGAAAAGCAATATCAGGTGCCGCCGCTGGCACAGAAACAGAATACATAGTATCGCCAATATAATACTTGGAATAATTGCTTAAAAGTCCTTGACATTTCTGTGCGATAGGAATATGATATTATTTGAAACAATTGTTTAAAATACGCGTTTTTCGGTGAGAGGATTTTTATATGGATCAACAAGCTCCTGTGACTCAAGGTGATGCCGGCAAAGACTCCGTCCGTGACCGGCTTCTGGATGCGGCCGAGGTGCTGTTTTGTGAACGGGGATTCGACGGTGTCTCAGTCCGCGACCTGACCGGCCAGGCCAACTGCAATGTCGCGGCTGTCAATTATTACTTCGGCGGCAAGGACAAGTTATATCAGGAGATGTTCAAACGCCAGGTACAGGATATATGCTATCGTCAAATTGCCCGTATCAATGAGGCTATGGGCGTTCCCAATCCCACGCTCGAGTCAGTCTTGCGGGAGATTATCTTTATGCCGCTGCTGGCCGCTTACGAAAAGCAGCAGCGCGGCCGGGTCATGCGGCTGATGGTGCGGGAGGTATTGAATAAGACCGTACATGGCGAGACAATCCTTGAAGCGTTTCACACCCAGATGATGAACCACGCGGTCCAGGCTCTTCGCACCCTCGTTCCTCAGCTCGATGATAAACAGGCCCGCCTGGCCGTCTTTTCCGTCGATTCGTTGAAAGTCCACCCTTTCTTGTTTATGGATGAGTTCTTTGCAGTCAATCCCGGCATTAACTTTGATGAGATGGTTAACCATATCGTTTTCTTCGCCGCCGCAGGCATCCGGGCCATGGCCGCCAGGTAACTAATACCCCCAAAAAGGCTTCAAGTTTTCAGCAAATTGGCTTTGTTTTGTCGGTTCGTTCATTCATGCGAGACGGGCTGGGGGGATAAAAGCGGGGAGTGTCTGCTTGCAAAAGGCCGGGCGGGGGGCTATAATGCCCCTTTCTATGAATCTAAGTTATTCACATACGACCCGTTAGGACAAATTTATGACAGTCGAAGTCGCCCAACAAATGGAGATTCTCAAGCGTGGTACCGTCGAGGTATTCCGAGAGGACGAGCTGGCCCAGCGCATCGTTGAGGCCCGCAAAGCCGGCCGACCGCTGCGTGCCAAGCTCGGCATGGACCCGACAGCCCCGGATATTCATCTGGGCCACACCGTGGTATTACGCAAGCTGCGTCAGTTTCAGGATTTAGGCCATAAGGCCGTCCTGATTATCGGCGATTATACCGCTCGTATCGGCGACCCGACGGGGCAGAATACAACCCGGCCTATGCTTAGTCCCGAACAGATCAAGACCAATGCCGAGACGTATTTCCAGCAGGCCGGTAAGATTCTGGATATGTCGCCGGACAAGGTGGAGGTGCGGTTCAACAGCGAATGGCTGGCCGACCTGAAACTGGCCGATATTATCAAGCTGACTGCGTCGATGACCGTGGCCCGGATGCTTGAACGGGATACGTTTGAAATCCGCTATAAAAAGGGTGACCCCATCGGTATTCATGAGTTTCTGTATCCGCTGATGCAGGGGTATGATTCGGTGGCGATCCAGAGCGATGTCGAGCTGGGCGGCACGGACCAGACGTTTAACAACCTGGTCGGCCGGGATTTGCAGCGGATTGCGGGACAGCCTGCTCAGATTGTGATTACGATGCCGATTCTGGTTGGGCTGGATGGCGTCCAGAAAATGAGCAAGTCCAAGGGCAATTATATCGGCGTGACCGACAGCCCCGCGGATATGTTCGGCAAGACCATGAGCATCCCCGACAATCTGATGGAAAATTACTTCACTCTGCTGACGGATGTGCCTGCGGATAAGATTAAGGAACTGACCGACCCGGGCAAGACCCACCCCAAACAGGCCAAGGTCCTGCTGGGCAAGATGATTGTCGAGCAGTTTTATGATATGCAGGCCGCTGAAGATGCGGCGGCGGGCTTTGAGAAAGTCTTTGCCCAGAACCAGTTGCCGGATGATATGCCCGAAGTGACGATTGGAGCAGAGCCGGTCATGGCGTCCAAGCTATTGCTGCACTGCAAGCTGGTCGATAGCGGCGGCGAGGGCAAGCGGATGATTCAGCAGGGCGGCGTCAAGGTTAATGAAGCCAAAGTTGCCGACCCCAGCGAATTGATTACGCCGGCCAATGGGATGATTGTCCAGGTTGGTAAACGAAAATTTGCGAAACTTGTAATAGGATAAGGCCGGCCTCATTTTTCATTCCGGGCTTGACCCGAAATCCAGGTTGAAATGTTCTGGATTCCCGCCTCCGCGGGAATGACACGTTGTGAATGTGCGGGAACAAAAAAATTTCTTTGAAGAGTTGAATATGAAATTACCAATGATAGAAAACGCAAAACGATATACGGGGTTATATGTGGTGGATTTCGGTGGGCACAGTGCGGTGGGATTCACGGCGCTGGAAGTGGCCGAGCTGCTGGAAAGCGAAAAATTCGCCGATATTAAGGTCTTCAAGATTCATAACGCCCGCCCGGACGGTACGATGGAACTGACTAGCGTACCGAATGCGACATTTGGGCTTGAGGCGGGGATGTTCTTTTATGCCGGTGATGAAGCGGCCGCACGCGACGACTTCAAGCGTCTGACTGATATCGCAGTGACCTCTGCGGCACCATCCCGTGCCAAGGTGCATCTGGCCCGGCTTTCGGATGACGAGTTTGTCACGGCGCTGATTTACCCCGCAGAATATGATGAGCAATTCAGCCAGTGGCTGCTGGATAACAATTATATGACCGACGGTGCCGCTGATGGCGGTACTGCGGCTGTACAGCGCTATTATGATGCCCCCAAAGACATCCTCGACCAGCGACAGCTTTTTGCCGCCGACTCCTTCGAGCAGCTTTACGGTGAAGAACTCCTGGCTGCCACCCGCCGCGCCATGGTGCGGTAAACCTGCAGGTTTGGCAATGCCGCGAGTAAAAGCAAGTTGCAGATGCGGCTCTACTTAGCCGCGACGAAAGGGGAAATGGCTGGCAGGCATCAGGATAAATGGATTGAACTTACCCAAAGGGAGGTATGGTATGTTTAAAAAACGAAGGCAGTTTGGGGTTGTTTTGATTGTGCTTGTAGGGCTTATTGCTTATTTTCCCTTAAAAAAACTCATACAGACTAATGCAGGCCGGAACGAATTGGCTCAAAAAAAGGAAACCTTTTCCGGCAATTCAGACAACCTGAAACGTACTGCCATTTTGTCTGCCTTTGGCTCGCCACTCCAGCCGGACAAAAATAACATCTGGTGCAGCAGCTTCCAACTGGCGTGGAATGAAATGAAGGATACCGTCATCAAAGAACCTCTTCAAGTCATGGGGGCTGAGGCCTTATGTGTCCAGCTCAATTCGGGCAGGCAAACCAAAAATGACTTGCTGCCGGAATCCTATTATGCCAATGCGGGCAGTGTATCCAATGGAATTATTCAGACCATTCAGACAGATATGGCCAGTCGTTTTCCTGCAGTACCGATTCCGCAGTTTAATCCTGACGATCAATATATTGCATACGCTTACCTTGAAACCTATATCCAATTCACCAAAGCGTTTCTTGAAGTCACCGAACCATTACTATTTCATGACACTTCAGGAAAAACGACCCCTGTAAAATCATTTGGAATACAGGATGGTTTTTTGAAAGAACACGAGCCGCTCTGCAAACAAGTCGATGTGTTGTACTGCAAGCTGGATGATCAATACAAGGCTACTGAATATGCACTGGATTTGTGTCGGGATGCTCAGCCGTATCAGATTGTGGTTGCTGTCACGGAAAGGAAAGACACTCTCGAATCCACCTACAATCAACTCCAGGACAAAATTGAAGACTTTCCCACCCATAAAGACTATGAGTGGCTCGCTCAATTTCAAGATAATGATATTCTGAAAGTGCCGGATATGTTCTGGACTCTCACGCATCGGTTCAAAGAACTTGAAGGTGCCCCTCTGACCAACACCAACGCTGCTGGAATGCCGATATCTGCCGCCATGCAGCAGATAAGCTTTCGGCTGGATCGGGCCGGTGTGACATTGAAGTCCAGTTCTCTAGTTTGTGTTGCAGCAATGCCGCGTGATTTTATTTTTGATAAGCCCTTTTTGCTTTATCTGAAAAAGCGGGACGCCTCGCAGCCGTTTTTTGTGATGTGGGTCGATAACGCCGAACTGCTGATCCCATTTTAAGCGTATTGAGAGTTGGTTATGACACAAAAATCTGAACAATCGCCAAAAGCACGACGCTTGGGCTGGCTTGCAGGACTTTTCTCCGGCTGGAGTGCCAGGAAAATCGAGCCAACCCAACAGGACGTCGCAAATCTGGACTTCCCGGCCTCCTCGCAGAAGATGGGGGTGCGGTTTTCCGAGAAAGTTCGGGAGGTGTTTCGCTTCCGATGGATTCGAAAACGATAGCTGCAAGCTTATGTCTTATAATAACTTATAAAAATATTCTGAAAATATTAATTAAATTATCACACTTGGCCGAAGTACCAAGTGCAAGAGTTTTCTCCCCTCCGGAAAACATCAGGAAAACCAAAGTTTCCTGATGTTTTCTTTTTGCGCCCGGACGGGCTTATTTTTTTTGTTTGTCGAACAAGAATCATTCTTATATAGTAATCTTTTGAGGTAACATTCTCTAAATTAAAGTGCTATGATGTCCAAAACCAGCAAAGAACTCCTGGAGCAGTTTCGCTCGCAATGCAAGGCTCGCGGCCTGAGCATTACACCTCAGCGAACCGCGATTTACGAGGCGCTGATCGGCTCCCAGGACCATCCGCGTACCGAAGATATCTATAACCGCGTCAAGACGGCTTTCCCGGATATGTCCATCGATACGGTCTATCGGACGCTATGTCTGTTTGCGGAGATCGGGTTTGTACACCTGGTCGAAGGGTATGGCGAGGCCAAACGCTACGATCCGGACATGGAATGTCATCATCATTTTCGATGTATGCGGTGCGGGCGGATACTGGATTTCAAGGAGCCGCGGTTTGATGCTCTCGATGTGCCGGAACGTTTCAAACAAAATTGTGCTGTTTCAAATATTAAGGTTGTACTGGAGGGTGTTTGCGACCAGTGCCTGCAGAAGACCGTGGAATCGTGATGTAAAGGTGAGACATCCATGGAAAACACACTGGATTGATTGCCGGAATCCACTATAATATCTGTACCAGAGCATTATGATCGAATATTGTGCTCTGGATTGAAAAGTGATAATCACGAAACTAAATCATGGAGGTAAACGATGAGTCCAAGTTCAAGGGAACAAGCCAAAAAGAAAGTCATCGAGGTTTTAAACAAGGCCCGGGCGATGGAGCTTCAGGCGATTGGGCAGTATATGAATCAGCATTATAATCTGGATAATATGGATTATGGTGAGCTGGCGGCCAAGATGAAGCTGATTGCCATTGATGAGATGCGTCATGCTGAGATGTTTGCCGAACGCATCAAGGAACTGGACGGTGAACCGACGACCGAGCCGCTGGAAAAGCCGGTCAAGGCCCAGAAGATTGAGGTTATCTATCCGTTTGATTCCAAGCTGGAAGACGACACCATCGCCGATTACAACCAGTTTTTGCTGGTCTGCCGGGAAAACGGCGACAGCATCAGCATGAAGCTGTTTGAGACGATTATTGACGAAGAACAGATTCATTTCAATTACTTCGACAATGTCAATGATCACCTTAATACCCTCGGTGCGTCGTATCTGGCCAAGATTGCCGGGACACCCGCCGAGACCGGTCCGGCCTCCAAAGGCTTCGTGGTTCAGGGCGGTCAGGCTTAACTAACACAATATGACCGCCATTCCGCAGGGGCAATCCTGCGGGATGGCGGTACGTTTACTGCTTTGATTAATTCCCAAGGGCAGGAGAGACGCGATGCGACATGGATGGATAGTACTGGGTATTGGAATCGTGACACTGCTGGCAGGATGTCAGCCTGTATCGCAGCCCAGGCCGGCAGTTCGCCTGGCGTGGGATTTTGAGCTGGAGACACTCGGAACCCTGCCTGCCTCATGGATGGCTGCCGAGACGGCCGGCAAGCAGATGCCCGCAACATGGGAAGTTGTGGGGGACAGTTGGGGCAAAGCCATCGGGCTGACCCAGACTCGCAATATCGGCCAGACCTGCAACCTGCTGCTGGCGATCAACAGTCGGCTGGCCAACCTGCGGCTGTCGGCCAAGGTCAAGGCCGTTCGCGGCACAAACCAGCAGGGGGGCGGGGTTGTCTGGCGGGCCCTGAACGGGGATAATTATTACGCTGTGCAGTGGGATGCTCTCAAGCAGCAGGTGCGACTGTGTTGTGTTATTAACGGCAAACGCGAGCTGCTGCAATCAGTCCGTGTGGAAGCCGATCCGACGACCTGGCATACGCTGGAAATCGAACATTTCCGCGAGCACATCACGATTACCATGGATGGCCGGTTCGTCATGAAACATCAGGACGATATGCTGCCGCTGCCGGGGATGATCGGGCTGTGGACCCAGGCCGACGCGGTGACCATGTTCGATGAAATCCGTGTGGACGAGATTAAATAAGCTTCCGGGACTTCGTTTTTCGTTGCAATAAGGCCATTCCGCCCAGACCCAGGACCGCCAATCCAGTCGGCTCGGGAATCGGAGTCAGTTCTATTGCCATGGCTGTAAACCATGAATAGGAATGCCCCTGCTGGTTGAGTAAATTCCATTCCGCATTGACATAGCCCAGAGAACCGGCGGTATATGTTTTTGATAAGACGGGGAGCGTTCCTTCGGGTGTGTTATACAGGGTATTTGTCCAGCCGTCTTTTTCGGCCAGAATCAATGTTGCCGCGGTCTGCTGCCAATCCCAGTATCCGGTATAAAACGTAATTTGAGCCTGCATATTGGATGGGATATTGGCCGTACATTCATAACTGAAAGCGAATACTCTATCATGGGTCGTCTGAGTCTGCCAGACATCCGTGAATGTCATCGTGGAAGCCTGGGCAGATACCGATTCGTTTAATACAATATCCACCTGGCCGGCATTACTGGTAGCAATATAATTGGGGATGCGTGAGAAGGCAGCAGCTTTGCCCTGCGATGTCTGTACAAGGCTTTCTGAATGGGCGATGAACATCCCCATATCCATGTCACCGTAATGACTCTCGGCATCTTCGGTCAGATCTACCCGACCCAGGCTGTGTGACGACATGGCCGGCTGTTTTTGGGCGGCATAGGGCAGATTCCCGGGGATGGGATCCAGAATCGGATTGATTGCATAATCATCAATCACACTGAACCATGCCGAAGCCGTTGAGGCAGAAACCAGACAAGATTCCGACAGTAATCCCCCCACACAAACCGCAATCGAAACAATCACCCATTTACGCATTGAAAACCCTCCTGTATTCCTGTTTATACTTAACAAGTATCATTTTGCCGCGAGGATGGCCCCAGAACACATCGAAACGGTACATAGCCGCGCCTCGGGCGGATAATTTCATTCAGGATCAGTTTAAATATGGCAATTCTCCACCTGTTTTGGCGGAATTAACGACCTCCGTTTTTATCCTTCACTCAATATCCTATTGTACAACTTTACCGGCCGGCAGTTCAAGCGTTTTCCCGGATTTGCTCGATATGGCGGGCGAAAGCGGCGTCGTCGCGTTCGGGAAAGTCGCTGCGGAAATGCACGCCGCGGGATTCGGTCCGCATCGCGGCAGCCTGGGCCATCAGCAGCGAGACGGTCAGCATATTCTGCGTTTCCCAGCCGAAGGGCCTTTCGAAGACTTTATCCATGACATAGCGCTGCCAGAAGCGGATGATTTCCTGGGCCTCGTCGAGATGTTTGGCCTGGCGGGTGATGCCGACATTGCGCCACATCAGGGCACGCAGGGAGTTTCGCACGTCTTCGGTGTCCAGACGGCTGCGGTCGGACGGAGGGATTTCGATGGTCATTTTGCGATATTCCGGCCCGGCCATTTTCTGGAGCCACATCAGGGCCGACTGGCCTGCGATTTTGCCGAAGACCAGTCCTTCCAGCAGGGAGTTGCTGCCGAGGCGGTTGGCCCCGTGCAGGCCGGTGGAGGCGACTTCGCCGCAGGCAAACAGGCCAGGCACGTTGGTTCGGGCCTCGAGATCAATCTTGACGCCGCCAATCATGTAATGGGCGCTGGGGCGAACGGGAATCATGTCGGTGGCGATATCAATATCGAAGCTCTCGCAGATTTCGCTGATCAGCGGGAAACGTTTGGCAAAGTGGGGCTTGTCAAAATGCCGCAGGTCCAGATAGACATGCGTTGAGCCGGTCTTGAGCATCCGATCCAGAATGGCCCGGCTGACGACATCGCGCGGGGCCAGTTCGCTGTCGGGATGATATTTTTTCATAAACGCCTTGCCGGTGCTGTCGCGCAGGAGTGCTCCTTCGCCGCGCAGGGCTTCGGTAATGAGGGCACGGGAGGCGCCTGCGATATACAGAGTCGTGGGGTGAAACTGCATCATTTCCATATCCCGCAGGATGACGCCGGCACGATAGGCCATGGCATGGCCGTCGGCGGTAGCGACTTCGGGATTGGTGGTTTCGCGGTAGAGCCTGCCGGCACCGCCTGTAGCCAGAATGGTTGCGGCTCCCCAGATGATTTCAAAGCCGGAATTAGGACGGTGGCCAACTACGCCCAGACAGCGTCCATCGGGGCAGGTCAGCAAGTCAATCGTATAGAAATTTTCGATGATATTGATGTTAGCCTGCTGGCGGACTTTTTCGATGAGGGCTTCGGCAATGCCCCGACCGGTGGAGTCCCCGAGGGCGTGGGCTACGCGGGAGTACGAGTGGCCGCCTTCGCGGGTGACGTCGATTTTGCCGTCCACGCGGTCGAATTTGGTGCCCCAGTCGGCCAGTTGGCGAATCAGGCCGGGGCCTTCCCTGACGACCCGCTCGACGACGGTTTTATCACAGATGCCGCAGCCGGCGCGGAGGGTATCTTCGATATGCGACTCGAAGCTGTCTTCAATGGCCAGCACCGAGGCGATACCGCCCTGGGCATTCCAGGTGTTGCTGTCGGAAAGCACCCCCTTGCACACCAGCGTTACATCACATTGTTCCGCGGCTTCCAGCGCCGCCCGCAGTCCCGCAACCCCGGCCCCGACCACCAGGCAATCGGTAAATAATTGCTGGGTCGAGCCGGTATTGACCGGAACCAGATACCGTCGAAAATCAGGCTGTTTTGGTGACATTGTTTTTGGTCCTATCGGAAAAAGTTTATTGTATTTTACGGAATGGATGGGGGCAAGGGAAATCGCCTGTGAATCATAAGGTGTTATCTATAAATATCTTAAATAGATACATCGAAAGGGATATATAAGAATTTTAAGAAAATATCTGAAAAAATGTTGCCTTTTGAATATTACTGTATTACTATACTAATACAGTTAAAGAAAGGGTTAATTGTGATACTTGACATTGATTTCCATAGCGGCGTACCGATATACCGGCAGATTGTGACGCAGGTACAGCGGCTGATTTTGTCGGGGATTCTGGGGGAAGGCCACCAGATGGAGTCGGTGCGTGATTTGTCCGGCCGGCTCAAGGTCAATCCAATGACCATCAGCAAGGCGTACAGTATTCTGGAGTCAGAAGGCCTTCTTCAACGGCGGCGGGGGATTGGTTTATTTGTGGCACCGCTGGCCGAGTCTCGTAAGGCCAGTCAGGGCAAAGCACTTTTTGATGCCCTGCTCAATGATGTGGCGGCGACAGCGGTTCAGATGGACATTGACCTGCCGCAGGTCATTGCGGGATTAACGGAACACTATCAGAAAATTCACTCTCAAAAGGAGATATAATTATGACAAAGGTGGATACCCTGGTTCATTTTTGTGATGTCGTCAAACGGTTCGGCGCGACAACAGCCCTCGATAAAATTAGCCTCGATATTCAGCCCGGCAGTATCATCGGGCTGGTCGGTTCCAATGGGGCAGGCAAGAGTACGCTGCTGCGTCATATCATCGGGCTGTATCTGCCGGATGAGGGGACATGTACCACACTGGGTATGGAGGCCCGCAGGCTTGGCCCGGCGGAATTTGCCCGGATCGGGTATGTGCATCAGGAAGGCGAACTGATTGACTGGATGAATGTGGGGCAGTTGATTCGCTATGTCGCGGCGTATTATGCGACGTGGAATACCAAGCTGGAGCAGCGGTATGTGAACGATTTTGAATTGAATCTCAAAGACCGTGTGGGGTCATTGTCTCCGGGGCAGCGGCAGAAGCTGGCGATTCTGCTGGCGATTGGTTTTGAGCCGGAACTGCTGATTCTTGATGAGCCGGCCTCGGCGCTGGATCCTCTGGCGCGGCGGCAGTTTCTGAACCTGATGCTGGAGATGATTCAGACGCAGAACCGCACAATTATCATTTCCTCGCACATCCTCAGCGATGTCGAAAAAATTATTGATCACATCGTAATTATGGATAAAGGCCGGATTGTGCGGAATTGTGCACTGGATACCCTGCAGGAGGAATTCTGCCGGGTAACGCTGATAGCGGCGGGCGGAAAACTGCCGGAAGCGCTGCCGTTCAGGAATGCAATCGACTGGAGCCGTAGCGACGGGCAGGCGGTGCTGACCCTGCGTCATGCCGATGAGGCCCAGATTGTACGTCAGGCCGAGGCAATTGGCTGCCAGGCCCAGATACGGCGGATGTCGCTGGATGAATTGTACGAAGCGGCCATCAAGTAACAGGAGAAAATGGTTATGAATCTGGTTATGGTTAATCTGTCGCATTACTGGAAGCGGCCGGCATTAATACTCTGGCAAGTATTGATATTGGTCATGCTTTTGCCATCGATCCCTATACTGCTGGAACAGAAGGTGAATACGTGGATGACGCCGCTGTATTGGCCGCTGTTCTGGATGCTGGTGATGGGGACAATGACCGCGACTTATCAATTGGAGATTTTGAGTAAACCTCTGTCCTATACTCTGCCGGGACATCGCCGTATTGTTCGCAAACTTTTGTTTGGATTCAATGTTTTTGGCTCCCTGTTGTGTGCGGCGATGGTTCTATTATTATACCCCCGCGATATTACCTCGCGATGCTGTGCCGCCATTCTGGTATTGGCTTTCGGGCAGATTCTGTTCTGGATTGGGGTCTGGTGCTCCTATCGCAGCCGCAATCAGGCTATCGTAGGCTTTGCGTTTCCGATTCTGATATTCGGCCCCATGATGATGGATTCTATTTCCATAGGGCAGTATTGGCTCCAGCCGATGGTGGCTGCCGTTGTTGCCGTCCTCAGCGGGATCGTATCCTGTTGGGCCTGGCGGATTCTTGGCAGGACATCGTTTTTTCAGGTCTGCTGCGGACGGCATTATCTTGGATTTACAGGGGCGTTTTCTGCCGGGCAAGTTAAGAAGTCCCAGCGGGAACAATTTAAGGCAATTTCCGCCCAAACCGATGAAAAGCTGTCGAGACTGGGACGGTTTTTTGTCGAAAAGATAGCCCGGAACCGAAATCAGCCATTCGCTTCGTTCATCTATGGGGTGATGTATCAAACGCTGGGTCCCGTCGCATTGATGACTCTCAAGTCCCATGGGACAAACCTGATCTTTATGTCTCTGGTGTTTTTATTATTCGGATATTATGGAAAGACAGGGAATCTTTTTATCTGGCTGATGTTTATCTTCTCCATTCTGGGGACGGATTTACAGGTACATTCGACGCTACTGCTGACCCGCGGGCGTATGGAACGATTTGTCTCGGCGCTAATGTCTCTGGTATTTTTGACCCTGCTGGGATTGGTGATGGCTTCTGTGGGTATTGCCGCAACGATACTGCTGGCGCCGTATATGCCAACATTTCCCATACGCGGTTTCATTGCGGAGTTTCACGCCCTGAGCTGGCAGTCTTGTTATCTGTTTATAATTGGGGCACCAATCGTGGCGTTGCTGCGTCTTCTATTCTGGGGGAAAAAACATTTCATGTTCATGAGTATTATTATCGTCTCCGGACTGATGGGAGCCTCGTTTCCACTCCTCATGAATATCAGGGACAATCTGATTCAGGTAAACTGGGGCATTATAGTGGTCATCCTGATTCTTGCCTGGTCAACCTTTACAGTGTATCTGTATCGTGTGTGTTTTCATAAGAATCTGGCTATAAAATAGATAGAACCAAAAATCTTCGACAAAAATACTTCAAAATTCTGACAATTTTGGGAAAATGGGTCGTATGATTAAGTCTAATAGAATGAATTGAGCGATGGGTAATGGATAAGAGCAGGCAGAGACAATTGGTGTTGGCCTCGGCCAGAGGCGACAAAACGGCGTATGCCGAGCTGATCCGCCAGTATTATGGGGCGGTGTATGGACAATGTCTGGCCATCGTCAGCCATCCTCAGGATGCTGAAGACATTGCCCAGGACGTTCTTTTGAAAGGCTATATCAAGATCGGTCAGTTGCGTGACCCGGACCAGTTCGGGCCGTGGATCCGCAAAATTGCGCAAAATAACGCGCGGACCTTTCTGGGCGGCAGGAAGCAGGAGCTTGAATTCAATGAACAGATTAACGAACCGACACTCAGCCACGGCGCCAGCCAGGACGACTGCGAGCAACTGCAATGGGCCATCGGCAAACTGCCGACGGAATTGCGGACGCCGCTGGTATTGTATTACTTCCATGGCAAGACGCTGCGGGCCGTCGCGGAGCAACTGGGGGCCTCCCTGACGGATATTCATCGGAAAGTGCGCTGTGCCCTGGCACAGCTTTATCAGTTAATGAAGGAGCAGGGAGATAAGGTATGACTCATCCTTGCCAAGACTATGAAAACAAAATTTTAGATATGTCCCTGGAGATGCTTGAAATCTCCGAACAGATCAGCGTTTTAGAACACATCGACCAGTGTGCCGCATGCAGGGCATACTGGGAAGGCCTGCAGGCCGTCGAGGAGCAGGTCGGGCGATGGACGGGAGCTGAATGTATGACGGATAAAATCGACAAAGTCATCGAGAAACTCAACGCCTCGGACCTGCATCAGGAACCGGGCGTGCAAAATCGGCAAATCGGATGGACAATAGGGTGGAAACGAATCGCGGCAATCTTTTTAATCGCTGTTGGGGTCATGCTTCAGGCGGTTTATTTCGTGCATATCCGCCCGGGGCTGCGCAAGACCATCGGCAGTGATATTCAGGGAGTTTTAAACAATACCGCCGAATCAGTCCCCACCAACAAAGCGGAATATGCCAAACGGCTGGACCGGGAAAAACAGCAGGTCGAACAAGCCCGGACTGCCGGCCGGTTGGGGCAATTGGAACTCTTGCTGGATACGGGACTTCCGGAGACGAAAGTTCTTGCGGCCAGCATCCTGGCCCAGATTGGCGATGCCGGCGTCCTTGATACTCTTGAAAAACACAGTGCCAAATGGCCCAAAGACGGGACGGAAAATCCCTTCCAGAAGGCGATTGAAGCTATCCAGAAACGAATGCCTGAAACGAACAACATGCAACAATGATGCTTTCAGGTTTCTATGAACTACCCCCGAGCCCTCATTGGCGGCAAAAGGAGCGATATCCTCATAGGGCGAGGGGGACTTTTTTGAATCGGCGAAAAATCCCTCACATTTTTTCATTTTTTTTGACACATCTGACGGCTTTTCCTTACTGGACAGTTGCAGTAGAATAATCCGTTAAGGAAAAGGAAGGATTTATGAGAGAAGAACAGAATCTGATACGAGCGTCAGTGGCGGGGGATTGCCGCGCTTTTGAGCGGCTGGTCGAAAAATATCAGTCCCTGATCTGTGCGATTACATTCAGTGCCACAGGCCGGGTGGATACCAGTGAGGAGCTGGCACAGGAGACCTTTCTGCAGGCGTGGAAAAACCTTTTTCAGCTCAAGGACATCGACAAATTCCGCTCATGGCTTTGCAGTATCACCCGAAATCTCATCCAGACTCATTATCGGCAGAAACACGCCAGCAAAGTTGCCGTCTGCGATACTGACACATTGGAAATACTTGCCACACAGGCCTGTCCGTCATCTGCGGAGATTGCCATCAGCCGGGAGGAAGAAATGATTCTGAGTCATGCCTTAATGCAGCTTCCGGAAGAATATCGGGAGCCGCTGGTACTGTTTTATCGGCAGCATCAATCGACAAAAGAAGTGGCACAAAGTATGGATATGAATGAGGCAACCGTGCGGACTCGCCTGTCGCGCGGGCGGCAGATGCTCAAGGATAAGGTTTCGGTGATGATTGAACAGACGCTGGAAAAGACCGGGCCGGGCAAGCAATTCACGAAGGCGGTGATGGTTTCTATCGGGGCAGGACTGGCAGCGGGAACCGCAGCGACCGCGGCAGGCACGGCGGCCGGCTCTCTGGCGGCAGGCGGAGCAACGACGGCAGCAACCGGGATATTGGCTGCGACAGGAATCAAGATTGCTGCTATCGCTGCGGCATTGATTATTGGAGCGGGGGCTGTGGTTTATCATTATTGGAATCCCGCCAACAGCGCGGAATCCGTCATGCAAACAGCGGTTATCGAACCGGCACAGGAGCAGGACAGGCAGGAAATGACAAGCTCCAACTCTCTTGCTTTGGTACATGCCGAAAATGCTGTTGCACAGGAAGTCGCTCTCGAAAATAAGGCCCAGGATGTACCTGTCCAGATTTCGTCTGTATCCGTGCCGGAGGCCGTACCTCAGCCTGTCTCCGCTCACCCCGACTGGCCGAAATTGAATGAACCGGTACAGCAGATGATGACTTCAATGTCTCATACTGCGGTTGTTTATGAAAACGAGGCAAAAGCAACCCCGCAGCCGGTACCGAACCCTGTGAATTTTGAGGAAAAGGTATGGATTAAGTTGCCCAATCAATATCGGTATGAAACTCCAGCTTCTATTGACATCGAAAACGGTACAGAGAAAATCCACATTGATAAAATCAAAAAGACAATTCAGCACGGCCGCCCTTCCGCTGACAATCTGCATTTTTCAGAAAACCGCCTCTTTGCTCTGGCAACCCTGTTTCGACATACTCCAAATCCTGAGAATGAACCCAATATCCCCCAGTGGTACGATGTCCGACAGATAGGGGCACAGAATAATGGAGAGATTTTAATCTACCAATTAATCCCGCTGTCCGAACAGGCCGAAACGGATTATGATATTCATGCCTTTGTTGACGCCGCGACACTGCTGCCGGAAAAAATCATGTGCATCCGGACAGACCCCAACCAGTCCTCTGAAGAAAATTCAGAAATAGCAGTGTTTGATTTTGCGCCCATTCCGGACTCGCTGTTTACCTATCAGCCGCAGGCGAATGACACGCAGTTGGCAGCGAAAGAACCCGCGGGATTTACCGGATATGTCGTTGACCTGCTCAACCAGCCCGTTGCCGGCACTGATGTATTTATCTATTATAATCCTCTGTGGGACATGGAATACCTGAAAGGAACCACTGACAGTGCCGGGCGGTTTGAAATTCGAATACCCGACAGGTTTCCGCACAATACCTCTTACATGAATCTGCCTGTCTATTTTTGGGCAACATTGCCCGGTCGACAGGATTTTTCGGCATGGACGGTTTTATATGACCCGTCCCACACTGTGAGAGGTTTTGACCCAAACCTGCTGCCGGGATTCGGCGGCAATATTGTGTCGGAAAGAACATCGGTCACCGGCACGCGTACCGTAAACGGCGTGACATCAACTTATCAAACGTATTCTTCGTCAATGAAGGAGCCTGTGGTAAAAGATATCGTATTGGTGATGCAGCCAACCGGTACCATCCATGGATATGTCACCGATACGGCCGGCAATAATATTTCCGGCGCCAGACTGGACTGCCGATACGAATTTCGTAAAAAGGACACCTTAATTCCTTTTTACAGCAGCAATTTTAAATGGACATTTTCCGCAGAATCCGACGCCAATGGATATTATGTGTTTCGAGGACTCCCCTCGCTCTGGAAGGACTGCATATTCTCCATCACGGTCTCGGCCCCGGGATATGCGGGTGAAAATAAAACGATTACCCTCGATGAGCCGTTAAGCATCCTGGACTATGATATGTCGCTGAATCTTCAACAGATTACCATTCGCGGCACTTTAAAAGACAATCTCAATACACCGCTGGCGGATCGCTCCATTACGTTATCCGCTCCAGGGATCAATTTGAAAGACAGTTCGGCACAAACCGATCCCAACGGCAATTTTGCGTTCCGTGGATGCCCTGATATTCCCGGGCTTCATATCACCGCCCAGTTATCCTGGTTTAATGCTTATAATATCAATAATCAGCCGGAGAAATATGATGCGATGCTCTATTATCCCGAAGTCGAAGTGGATATTCCCTACGTTCCCGGTCTGAAGGACTATGTTGTCGAAATGACCGCCATCCGGCCTGAAACCGAAATCGAAGTTACTGTTGTTGATTCGGCCGGACAAACGGTTCCGCAGATAAAAGTACAGCTTGACAATAACCAGAACTCCATTAAATACGAATGGAAACGGGATAAACTTCAGAAACGTACCGACCAAAAGGGGATTGTGAATTTTACAAATGTCCCTGAGGCAGAAAAACTGAATGTAACTGTAAAGCCCGCGGAGACGTTTACACTGGAAATGGTTCGGGTATTCGGCAAATCCAGAGAAATGGATCGATTAAACAAAATGGACCAAACCTATGAAAGCAAATATCACAGCATTGAAATACCTGTGGAATTTATGCCGGGCCAGAAAAAATACAAGATAACCGTCGTGATTCCAACCCAGGAGGAATACAACCAGCAGAAAGAATCAGCCCCTGTGGAATCCCTGCCCCATAATCCGTGAGTACCACTGGCATTCGTCGAGGCCGGCCAGGGTCATGGGGCCGATGCGGAGCTGCTCGATACTGGATTCTTCATCATAGCCGACCACGGCCAGGATGTCGGTTTTGCCGAACTGGGCGATGATATCCGGGGCGGTTTCTTCGGCGAGTTCGGCTGTGGCGGTGTTGTAACCGCTGATGACCACACCCGCCAGCGGCAGATTTGTCCGGCGAATGGCCTCAATCGTCAACAGGGAATGATTAATCGTCCCCAGGTTGGGCCGGGCCACGACCACTGCGGGCAATCCAATCTGAACGGCCAAATCGAGAATGGTATGCTCTTCATCCAGCGGCACCATCACTCCCCCGATGCCTTCGACCAGGACGACATCGGATATCCCGGCCAGATAATTGTACATTGCGGCAATCTGTTCATAGTCAATGGGCCGCTTTTCAACCCGGCCACACACGACCGGCGCGGCGGGAATCTTATAGCAAACCGGTGTTATCACCGACAGCGGGAAATTCGTCTCTGCGCACATCGCAAGAAACTCGGTATCCGTACTGACCAGCCCTCCGCGTTCGTCGCGGCAGCCGGTGGCAATCGGCTTGAGCACGCCGACCTTCAGGTTATATTGCTTCAGGATTTTGGCAATACCGCCGGTGATTAATGTCTTGCCTACACCGGTGTCGGTGCCGGTGATAAATAGCCCTTTGGTTTTTTGAAAATGCAGGTCGCGCAGATTCATTTATAGCCCTTTGATAATTCCCGGCAGGTCGTTCTGGATGCTATCGCAGACCACTGCCAGCAGCTTGGTCAATGTCATTCGGTCCATAGCCGGGGCGGGCATCAGCACAATGACATCCCCCAGCGGCCGCAGTAGCACCCCCTTGGGCTGCATCGCCGCGCAGAGCTTAGCTCCGACGGTGTGTTTATATTCAAACGATTCTTTGGTGGTCTTATTTTTGACCAGTTCGATGCCGACCATCATGCCGCATTGCCGCACATCCCCGACAAACGGCAGGGTTCGGATATCTTCGAGAGCCACAACAATCAGGTCCGTCTTTTCAGACATTTTTTTAAGCACATGGTTTTTCTCGAACAAATCCAGGCTTGCCAGCCCCGCTGCACAAGCCAGGGCATTGCCGGTATAGGTGTGGCCGTGATAGAAGGTCTTAAACTCATCCACCCGGCCGAGGAATGCATCGAAAATCGTCTGCGTCGTCAGCGTCGCCGCCAGCGGCAGATACCCGCCGGAGATGCCCTTGGCTACGCACATCAGGTCCGGCCGGACGTCTTCGTGTTCGCAGGCAAACATCCTGCCCGTCCGACCAAATCCCGTCGCAACTTCATCGACAATCAGCAGCACATCATATTCGCGGGCCAGCGTCTCGACACCCTTCAGAAAACCGGCCGGATGGACAATCATCCCCGCCGCACCCTGCACCTTGGGTTCCAGGATGATCCCGGCAATCGTTCCGGCGTTGTCTTTGAGCAGGCTCTCCATGGCATCGAGACTGTGCTGGGCACATTGCTGCGGCGTGCCGTTAAACCGGTAGGGATGCGGCGTTGGAGCAAACAGCGTCTCAAACAGCAGCGGCTTGTAAATTCCATGAAACAACTCCATCCCGCCGACACTGACCGAGCCGACGGTGTCGCCATGATACGACTCCCGCAGGGCGATGAACCGTGTGCGCAGCTTATCACCCCGGTTGTGCCAGTATTGGTAAGCCATCTTGAGGGCAATTTCCACCGACGTGGCGCCGCTGTCGGAATAGAACACTTTGGCCAGACCCGGCGGGGCGATCCGGATCAGCCGTTCGGCCAGTTCAATTGAGCGACTTTGTCCCAGACCCAGCAGGGTGCTGTGGGCAATCTCGTCCAGTTGACGACGAATGGCCTCATCGATAATCCGCACGCTGTGGCCATGCACGTTGCACCACAGGCTGCTGACGCCATCGATATAGCGTCGGTCTTCAGTGTCCATCAGATAATACCCTTCGCCCCGTTCGATAATCACCGGCTCACCCGCAAGCCAGTCGGCCATCTGGGTAAAGGGATGCCAAAGGTACTTCTTGTCCAGCTCAATTAGTCGTTGTGTTGTTTTATGCATTATTTTTTAATGATAATCTTTGGTTCCATTTCCATCGGCTCGCCAAAAAAGCCTTCTTCAGCATTGTATTTGCGGATAAAGCCCTGCAGTTCCCGCGGCGAGGCGGTCAGTACCAGCGTATCCTGTGTTTTTTCATGCTTGACAATCGTCGGGTCTTTTTCGAGCAGCTTTTCGAGAAAGTCCGGATTTAATGCGGCTATCAGCAATTTGCCTTCGCGGACCTCGACTCGCCAGAAGGTGTGGGCGCGGAGCAGATGCCCGGCGTACACGCTCCCCACATTCAGTTTAACATCACTGTGCGGGAACAAATCCAGATATCGCACATCCGACAATTCCACCAGCCGGCCCTCGAAACGATTTTCCAGCTTGCCGTGATCTTTGTCTTCTTCGGTAATCACGATGGTATAGCGTTTCTCGTTCGGATCGCCGGTAAACTGCCATACCGTATCTTCTCCTTCCCAGTCCCCCAGCAGGGTGGCATCATAAACCACCGTCTCCCTGGTATAAAGTTCATGCAGGCTCGGCACACATCCGACAATGCAGAAAATCGACAAAAACAACACTTTATTCATTGTTTTCATAACTGCCCCTTTCAACTCTGGTTTTATTGACCTGTAACGTACTGGTATAAAATACTTGAAAGTCGCGGTTTCTTTCCCTACTATGATAACCAGAAATACACCCAGTTACAAACAGGAAAAAAGTCAACAGAAAGGAATCGCTATGAAAAAAGCTATGTATTGTCTGGTTTTTGCCGCAATCGCATGGACAACCGGCTGTGCCACCGCCCCGGAACGCGATGAAGGCAAAGCGGTTTTAAATGCTGAAGTCAAGCAAGCTATTGCTGAGTTCAAAGCCAAAGATCCAGATATCGAACGATTTTTCCGCGATTCAGAAGGGTATGCGGTCCTGCCCAAAGTCGGCAAAGGAGCGTTTATTATCGGCGGGGCCTGGGGGCAGGGTGAAGTCTATAAAAAAGGCGAGCTTGTCGGTTATACCAGCCTCAGTCAGGCAACAATTGGGGCTTCGCTGGGCGGCGAGAGCTTCCGGGAGATTATCTTCTTTCGGACCAATGCCGATATGGAAGTTTTCATGACGGGCGAGTTTACCTTCTCTGCACAGGCGACAGCGGTCGCATTGGATGCGGGTGCGGCAGCCAAGGCCGACTACCGTGACGGCATGGCAATTTTTATCATTGCCGACAAAGGCCTGATGATTGATGCCTCCATCGGCGGACAGAAATTCAAATTCCTGCCGAAATAGACGCAACGCAAAGGATTATTTCTAAACCATTCACAAGGCGGGCCTTAAACCCGCCTTTTTGTTTGTGTTCCTGAAAGCAGTTTTGTTGATATAACCATTTGTACTGAGACGAATGTTGTCTGTCAGGTATAGGCTTTTTGGGTAGGCAATAGACAAATGGTTCATGGGTGAGTATAGTATGGGGACGGTCTGGGCGGCTGGGCCGGGTGTAAATAGGCAAAATATTGGAGAATGATTATGGCCAATGTGATATTACAGACGCAGATACCGAACACGAACGTCCGGCGGGGCAAAGTACGGGATGTGTATGATCTGGGCGACAAGATGCTGCTGGCGGCATCCGACCGGATTAGCGCCTTTGACGTGATCATGAAGACGGGTATTCCGCACAAAGGGCAGGTGCTGACGCAGATATCGAAGTTCTGGTTTGGGTTTTTGGCCGGCGTGGTAGAAAACCACCTGCTGTCGGATGACCCGAAGCAATATCCGACACCGTTCTGTAATTATGCCGAGCAGTTGGTCGGGCGGTCCATGCTGGTCAAAAAGACGCGGGTGCTGCCGGTGGAGTGCATCGTGCGCGGGTATATCACCGGTTCAGGCTGGAAGGAATATCAGAAGCAGGGGACGGTCTGCGGGATTAAGCTGCCGGCGGGACTGCGGCAGTGCGATAAACTGCCGGAGCCGATTTTTACGCCCTCGACCAAGGCCGAGCAGGGGCAGCACGACGAAAATATCAGCTTTGAGGAAGCAGTCAAGACTTTAGGACAACAAAAGGCCGAGTATGTCCGCGATAAGAGCATTGAGGTCTTTAAAAAGGCCAGTGAATACGCAGAGTCGCGAGGGATTATTCTGGCGGATACGAAATTTGAATGGGGTGAGATTGACGGACGGATTATCCTGATTGATGAGGTATTGACCCCGGATTCATCGCGATTCTGGCCTGCGGATAAATATCAGCCGGGGCGGGACCAGGAAAGTTTTGATAAGCAGTTTGTCCGGAATTATCTGGAAGATATCAAGTTTAACAAGTCCGGTCCGGGAGTAGAGCTGCCTGCTGATATTGTTGCCAAGACCCAGGCCAAGTATATCGAGGCTTATGAGAAGCTGACGGGCAAGAAGTTTGCAGTTTAAGGCCCGGAATGCTGATATGAGGTCGCAATCCCGAGAATCTCCAGCGGTTATTGAGCTATCCAATGTCCATTTTATCCGGCAGGATAAGACGATTCTGTCGGGAATTGACTGGCGGATTGCGCCGGGGGAACATTGGGCGATTATGGGGGCCAATGGCTCGGGCAAGACGACGCTGCTGAAGATCATTACCGGCTATGAGTGGCCGACGTTTGGGCAGGTGACGGTTTTGGGCCAGCGGTTCGGCCAGACCAATATTCGGGAGCTGCGAAAGCTGGTCGGGTGGGTCAGTTCGTCAATTGAACAGCGACTGCCGGCTGAAGATAAGGCTCTGGATATTACGGCGTCGGGGATTGAGGCATCGCTGGGGCTGTTTCGGACATTTACCTCGGCTGAATATGAGCGGGCCATGGAGGCACTGGCGATGCTGAAAGCACAAGTGATTGCGCAACAACGATTTGGAACACTTTCACAGGGTGAGCAGCAGAAGGTGTTGATTGCCCGGGCACTGGTCAACCGGCCGAGGGTGCTGATTTTGGATGAACCCTGTGCGGGCTTGGACCCGGCGGCAAGAGTGCGTTTTTTGAAGGATTTGGAGCATTTTGCAGGGATGGCGCAGGCACCGTCGATGATTATGGTCACTCATCATATCGAGGAAATCGGCCCCTGGACGACTGGGGTTTTGCTGCTCAAAGAGGGTCGAATTATGCAATCCGGGACTGCCGATGAGGTTTTAAATTCGAAAAATATGACGGAATTATTTGATTTTCCATGTGAAGTGAAACAAAATATGTACCGGCGGCATCTGATAGTCTGATTTTCCGCACAGCAGCGGGAAAAAATTTTTGCTTTTACTGTACTATACTGTACTATATCGTAAATACGAATGGTAAAAAATTCGGCAAGGTCAAACGGAGGTTTTCATGGCATAGACATTTTCTCGCGGTCAAACAGGCAAGTCGCACCCAAAATTCACAGCAAAATACAGGACATATAAACATCAAAAACAAGGAGAACACGTTATGAAGATGGTACGATGGGCGGTATTGGTAAGCATAATCACGGTAACCGGGCTGGGAGTAGCCGGGACAACAATTCATTCCGGGCCGGAGAAGGTCAATACTCTTGTGATTGATACCTCCAAAGGGACTTCGACGATTGAACCTGAGATTTATGGACACTTTGCCGAACATCTGGGTCGCTGTGTGTATGAGGGATTCTGGGTGGGTGAGGATTCGGCGATTCCGAATGTACGTGGGATTCGGAAAGACGTGGTGGAGGCGCTGAAAAAGCTGAATATCCCGGTGCTGCGGTGGCCGGGCGGATGTTTTGCGGATGAATATCACTGGCGGGACGGCATCGGGCCGAGGGATAAGCGGCCGAAAATGGTCAATACCCACTGGGGTATGGTCACCGAAACCAACGCCTTCGGTACGCATGAGTTTCTGGACCTGTGCGAGATGCTGGGCTGCGAGGCCTATATCGCCGGCAATGTCGGCTCCGGCACGGTGGAGGAACTGCAGGACTGGATTGAGTATATGACCTTTGACGGGGACAGCGAAATGGCGAACCTGCGGCGTGCCAATGGCCGTGAGAAGCCCTGGAAGATCAAGTATGTCGGCGTTGGTAACGAGAACTGGGGCTGCGGCGGGAACATGACGCCGGAATATTACTCGGATGTGTATAAGCGGTATGCGACCTATGTCCGGGATTATCCGGGCAGCCGGATTACCAAAGTCGCCTGCGGGCCGAACGGCGAAGATATGAAATGGGCCGAATCGATTATGAAAAATATCGGCACGCGGATGGATGCCTACGGGCAGCATTACTATGTGCGCGGGCTGGGGTCCTGGGATCAGGGAAAGAAAGGCAGCGCCACGAATTTCGACGAGGGGGAATGGTTTGCCCTGATGAAAAATACGTTACATGTTGATGATCTGATCCGCGGGAACAAAAAGATTATGGACCAGTACGACCCAAGGGGGCGTGTAGATCTGTATGTGGATGAGTACGGCACCTGGTGGGATGAGGAGCCGGGTACCACAGGGGGGTTTTTGTATCAACAGAATACCCTGCGGGATGCGGTGTCGGCAGCGATCTATCTGAATACATTTAATAACCACAGCGACCGAGTCAAGATGTGCAATATCGCTCAGATTAATAATGTGCTGCAGGCGATGATTCTGACGGACAAAGAGAAAATGCTGGTGACGCCGACGTATCATGTCTTTGAGATGTTCAAGGTGCATCAGGGAGCGGCACTGCTGGTCAGCGAGCTGGCCTGTAATGGATATCAGTCCGGCAATGACAAGCTGCCGTCGCTGAATGTCTCCGCGTCCAAAGACAAGGCGGGTGTGATTCATATTACACTGGCCAATCTGGATCCGACAGTGCCGGCGGAACTGACCTGTGAGCTGAAAGGTGTGACCGCAAAAAGTGTTCGCGGTCGGGTGCTGACGGATGAGAAGATGAATGCACATAACACCTTTGAAAAGCCCGATGCGGTCAAGCCGGCGGAATTCAAGGCATTTGAACTCAAAGACGGCAAACTCAATGCAACACTGCCGGCTAAATCCGTTGTATTATTAACCATTGAATAATAATCATCATACAATACAGGGATAGAAAAATGAGATGCATGACATTTAAAATGCGGATCGTGGCGGCCTGTACGATGGGCCTGATGGGATTGCATCAGGCGGCGCAGGCGGTACGGGTGGATATCAAGGCCGATGGAAAACAGGTCCAGGTCAGTCCGGACCTGTATGGGATATTTTATGAGGAAATCAATCATGCAGGCGATGGCGGCTTGTATGCGGAAATGGTGCAGAACCGCTCATTTGAAGAGCATTTGCCTCCGGGAAATGCCCGTGTGGAAAACGGCGGACTGATTACCAACAACGGCTGGCGTTACAACAAGTGGGTCAAGTCCGACCTGCATGCCTGGTCCAAAGTCGAACAGGGCGGCGCTAAGGTTGCGATTCGGGTGGATGACGCTAATCCGCTGAATGACAAGACACCGCTGTCGATGCAGGTCGAGGTCCAGACGGTGGGCGGCTTCGCCGGGGTGGCCAATGAAGGCTACTGGGGGATGTCGGTTCGCAAGGGAGAAACCTATCATCTGAGTTTTTATGCCCGCAGCGAAAGCGGACACAAGGCGGATGTGACGATTCGTCTCGAAAAGGCTGACGGCAGTGCGGTTTATGCTGAAACGAAAGTGGCGAATGTCGGCGGCGACTGGAAGCGATATGCCTGTACTCTCAAAGCCGATATGACGGATGCCAAATCCCGACTGGCGATGGGCTTTGCCAGGCCCGGTGTGATGTGGCTGGATATGGTATCGCTGTTTCCGGAAAATACGTACAAAAAGCGGCCCGGTGGCCTGCGTGAAGACCTTGTGGGTATGCTGCAGGGGCTTCGTCCGGCATTTCTGCGGTTTCCCGGTGGATGCGTGGTCGAAGGCTGTACCCTGGAAAACCGGATTCAGTGGAAGAAGACTGTTGGCGATATCGCCGAGCGGCCGGGACACTGGGATCTGTGGGGGTATCGTGCCACCGATGGTCTTGGGTATCATGAATTTCTGCAATTGGCCGAAGACCTGGGTGCGGCGCCAATGTATGTGGCGAATGTTGGCATGAGCTGCCAGGGACGACATCCTGAATTTGCAAAAGATGCCGAAGACTTGATTAATACCTATGTGCAGGATACTTTGGACGCACTGGATTACGCCATGGCGCCAGTGTCCAATCCATGGGGTGCGATGCGTGCCAAAAACGGCCACCCAGAACCGTTCAAAATCAAATATGTCGAAATCGGCAATGAAAACGGCGGCGAGGTGTATCACAAGCATTATGCGGTTTTCTATGATGCAATTAAGAAAAAATATCCTCAGATCATCACCATTGCCGATCAGCCAATTCCCAATGCTCCGATGGAAATTGTGGATGAGCATTTTTATGTGGCGCCGAACTGGTTTTTCAGCAATGCAAACCGTTATGATACCTACGACCGTAAAGGACCGAAGATTTATGTCGGGGAATATGCTGTCAACCGTGATGTGCGATCAGGCAACCTGCTGGGGGCATTGTCGGAAGCGGCCTGGATGATGGGCATGGAGCGCAACAGCGATATCGTGGTGATGGCCTCGTATGCCCCGTTGTTTGAAAACGTCAACGATCGCGAATGGCCGGTCAACCTGATTAGGTTTGACAGTTCGCGCGTGTTGGGCCGCAGTTCGTACTATGTCCAGAAAATGTTTGCCGACCATAAACCCACGACGATTGTCCAGACGGAAGTGACTGCTTCGGATATCAAAGAAGATGCCCCGCAGGGCCGGGTTGGTCTGCGGACCTGGCTGGCGGATGCCGAATATAAGGATATCCGCGTCACACAGGGTGATAAAGTGCTATATGCCTCCGATTTTTCAAAGGAAGCTGCAGGGTGGAAATCGGTTATTGGCAAATGGGTGGTCGAAAACGGTGTCTATCGTCAGCCGGATGCGCGAGCTCAGGATACGCTGACGGTTCTCGGCGAGACGACCTGGGCGGATTACACTATCGAGCTGAAGGCCAAACGCAATGCGGGGGCTGAGGGCTTTATGGTGGTCTTTCGCAATAACGACCAGCGTTGGCTGCAATGGAACTGCGGCGGCTGGATGAATACCAAACATGCCATTCAGGCCGTCGAAGGCGGCGATGCCCGGATTCTGACCGAAAAGCCCGGCAGCATTGAGGCGGGACGCTGGTATGATGTCAAAATTGTCCTGTCCGGCAAACGTGTGCAGTGTTATCTGGACGGCCAGCTCATTCACGACATTCAGGCGAGCAATCCCGTCAGCCGGACGTTCTTTGCCAATGCGGGTTTTGAAGAATCCAGCGGCGATCTGATTGTCAAGCTGTGCAACGCCTCCGCTGAGCCTGTGCCGGCCGAGATTGCCGTTGAAGGCGTTAGTGAGGTGAAGACCAAAGCGAAGGTGGTTACGCTGACCGGTACCGGGCCGACGGATGAGAACACTCTCGATGAGCCGATGCGTGTTGCTCCGGTCGAGACGACCTTTGACAGCGCGGGCAAGTCGTTTGTGTATCCTGTCAAGCCGTGGTCGGTGACGATTCTGCGGATTCCCGCGAAACGCTAAACTGTCGAACGTATCAGGAAAAGGATGCGATTATGAAAAAGAGCATATTGATTTGTTTGCTGATGGTGCTGCTGGCTGAGAGCTGGGCGGTGGTTGCTGAAAGCACTCAGCCGAAAATGAAAATAGCTCCCAAGACGCCGATTGAGGCGTATGCATTTAATTTACATGATGTTCGTCTGCTGGACGGCCCCTTCAGGGCGGCCATGGAGCGTGATGCGATCTATCTGCTGACGCTGGAGCCGGATCGTCTGCTGGCGTGGTTTCGCAAAGAGGCCGGACTGGAACCCAAAGGCGAAGTCTATGGCGGATGGGAAGCTCAGGGCGTGGCGGGTCATTGCCTGGGTCACTACCTGTCGGCCTGTGCCCTGATGTATGCATCCAGCAATGATGAGCGTTTTAAGGAACGCGCCGCCTATATCGTCGATGAGATGGCCCTGTGTCAGGATAAAAACGGCAACGGCTACGTGGCGGCGATTCCCGGCGGCAAGAAATGCTTTGAGGAAATTGCCCGCGGCGATGTCCGTTCCCAGGGCTTTGACCTGAATGGTCTGTGGGTGCCGTGGTACACCATTCATAAGGAAATGGCGGGGCTGCGCGATGTGTACCTGCTGTGTGACAATGCAAAGGCGTTGGATGTCTGGATAAAATTCACGGACTGGGCTTACGCGGTTACCGACAAACTGACCGAGGCCCAGTGGCAGACCATGCTGGCCTGCGAACAGGGCGGGATGAAGGAAACCTGTGCAGATTTGTATTCCATCACCGGCGATGAAAAATACCTGACGCTGGCCGAGCGGTTTACGCATAAATTCATCATGGACCCGCTGAGCCGCAAGGAAGACCGCATGGCCGGGATTCACGCCAATACCCAGGTGCCCAAAGTGATCGGCGCCGCCAGGCAGTATGAGCTGACCGGCAGCGACTATTATAAAACGATTGCCGAGTATTTCTGGGATCGCGTGGTGCATTATCACAGCTATGTCAACGGCGGCAACAGCGCCGACGAACATTTCGGCCAGCCCGGCAAACTCAATGACCGGATGCACGACACCACCGAGACCTGCAACACGTATAATATGCTCAAGTTGACGATGCATCTGTTCAGTTGGCAGCCGACGGCAGCGCTGGGCGATTATTATGAGCGGGCGCTCTATAATCATATTCTGGCACACCAGCACCCCGCGACCGGGATGTTCAAGTATAAGGGTTTTCTGGATATGCCCGCCCGCAAGAATTTCAGTGATCCCTTTAATTCGTTCTGGTGCTGTGTCGGGACGGGGATGGAAAACCACGTCAAGTACGGCGAAAGCATTTATTATCACAAGGGCGATACGCTGTATGTCAATCTGTTTATCGCCTCTGAGTTGAACTGGCGGGATAAAGGCCTGAAGATCAAACAGGAAACCAGCTTTCCGTACAGTGATATGGTCAAGCTGACCTTCAGCGGCGACAAGGCGGCCAAAGCCGCCGTGCTGATTCGCAAGCCTTATTGGACCGAAGGGATGACTGTAACGGTCAACGGCAAGGCTGTCGATGCGCAAGTCAACGCGGCGGGATTCGTCGCTGTTGAGCGGGACTATGCCGACGGCGATGTCATCGAACTGCGGCTGCCGATGAAGCTGCATATTCAGAGCATGCCGGATAATCCCAATCGCATCGCATTTCTGTACGGACCGACTCTGTTGTGTGCGGATTTGGACGGCAATCAGCCCACTCCGGCCCTGCTGGGTACGTATGAAGATCTGCTGAAAGCCTGCAAGCCTGTGGCCGGCAGGAAGATGGAATTTGAGGCCAAAGGGATTGCTCGCGTTCTGGGTGCCGATGGATGGAATGCGGCCGATATTCGACTGGTTCCGCATTTTGAAGTGGCCGACCAGCTTTATACCGTCTATATGGATATCTTCACGCCACAGCAGTGGGAAGCCAAGCAGAAAGAGTATCAGGAACAACTGCGACTTCAGAAAGAACTGGAAGCCCGCACCGTGGATGTGCTGTTGATTGGTCAGATGCAGCCGGAACGTGACCATAATCTCGAAGGCGACAAGACCGGTATCGGCGAACATCTTGGCCGCAAATGGCGTCATGCTACAGACGGCGGATGGTTTGCGTTTGATATGAAGGTCATGCCGGATACACCGTTGGTGCTCAGTGTCACTTACTGGGGCGGCGACAACAACAGGACATTTGATATTCTGATCGATGATGTCAAGCTGACCACTCAGAAACTGAATAACAACAAGCCCGGTCAGTTTATGGATGTTCAATACGACATCCCGGCCGAGATGGTCAAAGGCAAGGAGAAAATCCGGATTAAATTTGCAGCCCACCCCGGCAATTTTGCCGGCGGCATTTTTGACTGCCGTATTCTGAAGAAATAGTGCATAGAATGGCGCGGATTTTAAGGCGGTCTCGATATAAAGGGGCCGCTTTTTTTATGCGCCTGCCGCCGGGAGCTGGGCCGGATGAATGCTGTTGCGTAATGTAGAGTTATGGATTAAAATGCTCTCTTTTAGACGAAGAAAGATGATATGAGCATTGAAACAAGCGGTATAAAATCGAGACAATGGACCTTGTTAGCGGCATTAACGGCAGGGCATTTTGTCGTGGACTGCTTTCCCGGCACGATGCATACCATCCTGCCCAAGGTGCAGAACGACTTCGCGTTTAATCTATCCGCCGGGGCGTCGCTGCTGATGTATTTTCTGCTGGCGGCCAACGGAATTCAGGTGGTTATCGGTCATTTACGCCCCGAAAAGACCCGCCCGCTATTCCTCTATATTGGATTGGCTTGCTCGCTATGTCTGGGGGCGTTTATCGTGCTGCCTCGGGAGGCGTCGTCGTTCTGGTCGGCGGTGGCGATTCTGTTTGTCTGCGGGGCGGGTGTCGGGATGAGCCACCCGGAATTTATGCGGGCGGTGCATACGCTGGATGGGATTTCGCCGGCGGTCAGCACGTCGATTTTTATGGCCGGCGGGGTAGCGGGCTTTGCCTTTGGCGGCTGGGCGGCTACGGCGATGGTCCAGCGGTGGGGTTTTGAGATGCTGTGGCTGTTTTGCATCATGTCGATCCTGACCATGGTCATTCTGTGGTCTTTGCGGGTCCGTCTGGCCTGCGAAGGGGATCATGCCGCACGAAAAGATGCCCCGGCTCCGCAGGTGTCGTTCTGGCCGGTTTTTGTGATGGCAGTGCTGGGGGGGAGCTCATCGTCGGTGGTGGTCTGGGCTGTGCCGCAGGCGCTGGCGAAATTCGGATTTGAGTTAAACTTCGGCGGCTATTCGGTGATGCTGTTCAGCCTGGCCGGGGGTATCGGCGGGATTGTCGTCTCGCGGCTGGCCGCTCGCAAAGGTGAACTGGTTACGTGTCTGTGGATGCTGCTGGCCGGCATTCCGTTTGGCTTTTTATATGCCGAGGCGGTGACACATCGCTGGGCCTCGTGGCTGATTGCCTTGCTGGGCCTGTTGTGTTATGGTGCGTATCCGCTGATGGTCAGCATGGCCCGTCAGGCTGGCGGGGCAAACCTTGGCCAGCGAATGGGATTTATTATCGGCGGGACGTGGCTGATTACCAGCTTTGTACCGCGGCTGCTGGCACCGGTGGCTGAACGATTTGGATTGAAAATGATTCTGCTGGCGGCGCCGCTTGGATATCTGGCGGCGGCGACTCTGGCGGGGTATTTGTGGATTCAGATAAAACGGAAGAAACAGCATGATGCGATATGATTTTCATATTCATACCGAATATTGCGGCCACGCGCCGGGGATGACGGTGGAGGCGATCTGCCGCCGGGCGGATGAATTGCAGCTGGACTGCATTGCCATCACCGACCATATTTATCATGATGAGTCGGCGGGCCATATCGATAAAATCCGGGATGATTTTTCTAAGGTGTCCTGCTCGGTGCCGGTGACGATTGGGGCCGAAGTCGATGTGGATTCCGATTTCACCGATGGGCGGCTGGCGTCGGAGCTGATTGACGGTATCGATTATATCATCGCAGGCTTTCATTATGTGCCGACGGTGGGCAATTATCCGTGGAAGCCGGAACATTGCAGTCTTGATGCGGCGACCTTCATGCGGGTCTGGGAGACAACGCTGCTGGGCGTGGTGTCCAATCGGCAGGTTCATACGCTGGCTCATCCGGGGCGTCTGCTGGCCGCTGCAATGGGGCCCAAGGTCAACTGGACCGCGGCGATGGAGGTGTTTAAGAAGGCGGCCCGGCAATCGGCCAGGACTCGCGTCGCGTGGGAAATCAACGAATTGACCGGCCAGCGGCTATCGGCGGAGTTTAAAGCCCGATGGCATGAGATTTATGAGATTGCTCTTGATGCCGGGGTCAAGCTGATTTTCGGTTCCGATTCGCATGAGCCGCAGTTAATTGCACAGGCCCCGTTTTCGGAACAGCTTCTGTCTCGCCTTCCGGCCGGGAGCTTGTCAACCCCGCAGGAGATTCTGGAGTGGAAAAAGAGCTTGTGAAAAATATCGTTTTAATCGGAATGCCCGGTGCGGGTAAAAGCACGGTAGGGGTGCTGCTGGCCAAGGCGATGGGGCGGGAGTTTGTCGATACGGATTTACTGATTCAGTCCGGCGAGAAGGCGACTTTGTCAGACTTGATCGGTCGGCATGGGCTGGCTGGTTTTTGCGATATCGAACGTCGTTATGCCGAGGGTGTTGATGTCCGGAATGCTGTTATTGCGACTGGCGGCAGTGTAGTCTATTACGAGTCGGCCATGCGGCATCTGAAGGAAAACGGCATTGCGGTCTATCTGGAGCTGCCGCTGGAAGGGCTGAAAAAACGGCTGACCGATGTCGTTGGCCGGGGTGTGGTTATCGAGCCGGGCGAGACGCTGGAAAGCCTGTTCATCAAACGCTGGCAGCTCTATGAACAGTATGCCGATATCACCATCTACACCGAAGGCCTGACGCACGAGCAGGTCGTCGGCAGAATATTGGACGAACTGAAAAAGAAAACCTGAATCAGAAGGCAGCCAGATAAATAAAACTTCTCTCTGGTGTATAAAGGGAAAGAGCAATCTTGACTTGTTTGAATTGGAGGTACTATGCGGTTTTTGTTGCGGATTTTGGCAGAACTGATTTTAATGCTGATAGTATTGATTCAGATGGGTTGCCATACAGTTCATCTTAATTCCGACCGCCGCACTCTTTTTCGCCAAATTGATCAGAACGCACAATTGTCTCCCGCCGAAAAAGCCTTTGCTAAAAGATATCACAGTTATGTCATGCGAAATCTGCTCTCTTGCCCGGAACCCAATGCCAAAAAAATATTAATGGAATCTTCCTTGGATATGATGAATAAGCAGTCTGGTCGATGGGGGCTTCCTGGAAATTCAAACTTTTCATATGAAGAAAGATTGTATTTGAAAAATGTGTCAGAAATGGTTGATAAATGGATCATGTATTCACACGTCGACGCAGACAATCTCTCTGAGGAGGAAAGACATTTTCTTAATGCTGTTCGTCTGAAATATGGCAATGAACCGGTTAAAGTAAAAGCAAATACAGGTTATTTAACAAGAGATCAAAGGCTGTTGTTGGAACAGATTGAAGTGCTGTCAGGAAGCAGTTATTTGGGCGATCAAGAGCTTATTTATCTTTATCGAAAAGGTGGAGCCCCGATTCTCCCCATCGATAATGTGACCAATACAATATTGCCGCCTCAATCATCACGAGTAATCAGTGATATCACGTATTGTGGCAATGGAAAATATCTTCTTGTGATTCCTGAAAAGGATTACCCTCGGCCGGGCGGGAGTTCATGGCTGTATCGCAGTGTATTATGTGATGAGACCGGCAAAATACTCCGAGTAAGCGAACTCAATCCAATACAGCTTCCTTTTCTTCCGCAGCAGTATGGCAGGGTAATCAGCCGGGATTTGGCTTTTCCACAGACCTGGATATGGATGAGTACTCGAGAACCGCATGTCTTCAATATGTTTGATAAAACAGGTTCATGGATTGATGATCGCCTGTATATCGGCACTGTAAC